>NZ_JAUTAG010000001.1:3030603-3333664 GCF_030818255.1 Microbacterium sp. SORGH_AS_0969 | reverse complement strand
CGAGCGCCTCGAGGCCCTGGGCCTCACCCCGGCCAACTACAACGGCGGTGGCCAGATCGTCGCGGCGGGCGAGCTGCCCGCTCTCGCCGAGCTGGCGGCCGAGGCGCCGCGCGGCGCGCGGGTCATCCCGCTGCAGGTCGCCGGTGCCTTCCACACGCGTTTCATGGAGCCCGCCGTCGAGAGACGCTGCGTGCGGCAGCTGCCGGTGTCGCGGTGTCCGACCCGGGTCTCACCCTCTGGACCAACTCCGACGGTTCCGTCGTCGCCGAGGGGCGCCGCGCTCTCGACCTCGTCGTCGCGCAGGTCGCGTCGCCCGTGCGCTGGGATCGCTGCATGGCTTCGTTCGCCGAGCAGGGCGTGACCGGCATCATCGAACTCTCCCCCGCGGGAGCGCTGACGGGACTCGCCAAGCGCGCCCTTCGCGGTACGCCCACCGTGGCGGTCAAGACCCCCGACGACCTCGACGCGGCCGTCTCGCTCCTGAAAGAAGACATCCAGGCATGAGCACCCCCACCCTCCGTCAGCTGCAGGGACCGGCGCACACGCGGATCTATGCGTACGGCGCCGCCCGTGGTGAGAACTTCGTGCCGAACGACGACCTCGTGGGGCCGATCGACTCGAGCGACGAGTGGATCCGTCAGCGCACGGGCATCGTGACGCGTGTTCGCGCGAACAAGGAGACGGATGCCATCGACCTCGCCTCGGAGGCCGCGCGCGAGGCCGTCGAGAAGTCGGGCGTGGACCCCGCCGACATCGACGCCGTCATCGTGGCGACCATCAGCAACCCGAAGCAGACGCCGTCGGCCTCGGCGATCGTCGCCGACCGCATCGGTGCGAACCCCGCCGCGGCATACGACGTGAACGCGGCGTGTGCCGGGTTCGCCTACGGCGTGGGCCAGGCGGATGCCTTGATCCGCGCCGGCCTCGCGAAGCACGTGGTCGTCGTCGGTGCTGAGAAGCTGAGCGACATCGTCGACCCCACCGACCGGAGCATCTCGTTCCTGCTCGGTGACGGCGCCGGCGCCGTCGTCGTCGGACCCAGCGACACGCCCGGAATCGGCCCCACCATCTGGGGCTCGGACGGATCGAAGGCGGATGCCGTGGGCATGAACGCCACCCTGACCGAGTTCCGCGACGGCGCCGCCCCGTGGCCGACGCTGCGCCAAGAGGGCCCCACGGTGTTCCGCTGGGCCGTCTGGGAGATGGTCAAGGTCGCCCGTCAGGCGATCGACGCCGCCGGCATCGAGCCGAGCGATCTCGCCGCTTTCGTCCCGCACCAGGCGAACATGCGCATCATCGACGAGTTCGCCAAGCAGCTGGGGCTGTCGGAGACCGTGGTCATCGGTCGCGATATCGAGACCACCGGCAACACCTCGGCGGCATCCATCCCGCTCGCCACCCACCGACTGCTCGAGGAGCACCCCGAGCTCAGCGGCGGACTCGCGCTGCAGATCGGCTTCGGTGCCGGTCTGGTCTTCGGCGCGCAGGTCGTCGTCCTCCCCTGACGCGAGAGCGTCGAACCCTAGACTGATCCAGGCCCACGGGTCACCGCACGGGCCGACCCACGAACAGGAGAAATCATGGCATTCACCAACGACGAGGTCCTCGCAGGTCTGGCCGAGCTCATCACCGATGAGACCGGCATCTCGGCCGACGAGGTCGCTCTCGAGAAGTCGTTCACCGACGACCTCGACATCGACTCCATCTCGATGATGACGATCGTCGTCAACGCCGAGGAGAAGTTCGGCGTCACCATCCCCGACGACGAGGTCAAGAACCTCAAGACCGTCGGCGACGCCGTCACCTTCATCACCTCGAACCAGGCCTGATTCTCCCGGTGGGGGCTTCGGCCCCCACCGGTCAGGCCCCATCGGTCCGCAGCAAGGATTTCGCACCCCATGAGCACACCCCGCATCGTCGTCACCGGCATCGGAGCCACCTCGCCCATCGGCGGGACGGCCCCCGAGAGCTGGTCCGCCCTGCTGGCCGGAACCTCCGGCGCGCGCACCCTCGAGCACGAGTGGGTCGAGAAGTACCAGCTTCCCGTCACCTTCGCGGCTGAGGCGCTCGTGCGTCCCGAGACCGTCCTCGAGCGTCCGGTGGCCAAGCGCCTCGACCCCTCGTCGCAGTTGGCGATGGTCGCCGCCAAGGAAGCGTGGGAAGACGCGGGGGCGCCCGACATCGACCCCGATCGTCTCGGCGTCGACTTCGCCACCGGGATCGGCGGCGTGTGGACGCTCCTCGACGCGTGGGACGTCCTGCGCGAGAAGGGCCCGCGCCGCGTCATGCCGATGACGGTGCCGATGCTCATGCCCAACGCGGCAGCCGGAAACCTGTCGCTCCACTTCAACGCACGCGCCTTCGCCCGGACGGTGGCGTCTGCTTGCGCGTCGAGCACCGAGTCGATCGTCAACGCTGTGCAGCACATCCGCGACGGCCTCGCCGACGTCGTGATCGCCGGCGGCACCGAATCGGCGATCCACCCGATCACGATCGCGTCGTTCGCGTCGATGCAGGCGCTGTCGAAGCGCAACGACTCCCCCGAGACCGCTTCGCGCCCGGCGAGCATCGACCGCGACGGCTTCGTCATGGGCGAGGGTGCCGGCGTGCTGATCCTCGAAACCGAGGAGCACGCGAAAGCCCGCGGCGCCAAGATCTACGCCTCGATCGTCGGCGGCGGCGTCACGGCCGATTCGTACCACATCACGGCCAACGACCCCGAGGGTCAGGGCGCGGCGCGCGCCGTCCACATGGCGCTCGAGATGGCCGGCGCGTCGGTCGACGACGTCACCCACATCAATGCCCACGCGACCTCGACCCCGGTCGGTGACCCGAACGAGTACAAGGCGCTGCGCGCGGTGTTCGGCGAGCGGGTCGACGAGATCCCCGTTTCGGCGACGAAGGCCTCCACTGGCCACCTGCTCGGAGGAACGGGCGCCCTCGAGGCGATCTTCACCGTCCTCGCGCTGCAGAACCGCGTGGCTCCGCCCACGATCAACCTCACCGAGCAGGACCCCGAGGTACCGTTCGCCCTCTCCGGCTCGCCCGTCGAGCTGGGTGCGGGCGACCAGCTCGCGATCAGCAACTCGTTCGGCTTCGGCGGTCACAACGCCGTCGTCGCGATCGCCTCGGTCTGATCACGGCCGAACGCCCCCGGCATCCCCCGACTGCTTCGGGGATGGGCGGGGGCGTTCGTCTTTCGATCGGGAGGGGGATACGCGGTCTCGGTGCCGGGAATGATCACCGACGTCCGGTAGTGGCGCCTCCCCCGCCCGACGGTTTCAGCCGACCTTGTGCAGCCAGACGATCTGCTGATCGTCGCCTGCGTGACGGAACGGCTCGAGTTCTTCGTCCCACGCGGAACCCAGGGCGACATCGAGCTCGCGCTGGAGTTCGAACGCGTCGCCCGCGGCGACCTCCATGGCGTAGCGCACCCGGTCTTCGCCGATGACGACGTTCCCGGCGGCGTCGGTCTGCGCGTAGTGGATGCCGAGACCCGGCGTGTGCATCCAGCGACCACCGTCGCTGCGCGGGGTCGGATCTTCGCTGACCTCGAAGCGAAGGTGCTCCCACCCGCGGATCGCGCTCGCGAGAGCTGCGCCGGAGCCGACGGGACCCTCCCAGTAGAACTCGGCTCGTCGACTACCCGCGAGGACCGGCTGGTCGGTCCAGTCGAAGTTCACGGCACGGCCGAGAGCGCGTCCCACCGCCCACTCGAGGTGGGGGCACAACGCGCGGGGCGCGGAGTGGATCAGGATCACTCCGCGCGAAGACGTGGTCGCCATGGTCTCTCCTTCGTCAGGTACGTCTTCCCCTACGACCTGTGATGGAGTTCACGGCGATGTTCGGTTGTCTCGGTCATTATCGCCCGTTCATAACGAAATCACAACACTGTGATTCGCCCGTGCATGATCCGGGCGCGGGCCGTCAGCCGAACCAGAGCGACCAGTACAGCGCGAAGTTGCGATTGCCGTACGCCGAGCACGCGTCGCCCGTCCCCCACGTTGCGGCGAGAGCCGCGGGGTTGGGTTGGTACGGCGTGTAGTTGTACAGGGCGGCGGTGGCCTCGTTCTCGATCGTGACCTCGGAGCCGCCGCAGTCGGGGTCGGGCGAGAACGCGATCCAGTGCGTGCCGGGCTGCCGCATGAAGTCCGAGGCGCTGTACGACTTGAGGTCGGTGGCGCCCTGCACGACCTGCGAGGCGAACCCGGCGAGACCGGGATCGCACGGAGCGGTATCGGGGCAGCGCGCGCCCATCGCGGCCCCGAGCGCTGCGTCGTCGGGCGCTCGAGCCGTGCGGCCCGACACGAGGCTCTGCTCCTTCTGGAGCGTTACGAGCAGGACCTTCGCGGAGATGCCGCACGCGCGCTGGACCCGATCGATGATCTCGGCCGCGGTGAGTTCGCCCCCGTCGATCGCTTCGCAGATGGTCTCGCCCGTGGCATCCGAGACGAGCCTGTCGCGGCCGGGGAGGGTCGTCCGCAGGACGTTGAGGCAGGTGTCGGTCCGGCACTCCCCCACCTTCTCGTCGAGGAATCGCTGGATCTCGTCGGCGGTCATCGCGTCGCCGTCGTAGAAGTCCGCATCGTCGATCAGGCGGCTGGGGTCGAAGGTCGAGAGGTCCATGCTCTCCTTCTTCACCTCGTCCTTCATCTCGGTGTTCCACGCGGCACCGAGGCTGAGCAGGGGGATGAAGGCTGCGACGAGGAGCCCGACGATGGAGAGGGCGCCGATCGCGACGAGGATGCCGACGGCGAGGCGGCGGCGACGCAGCGTCGCCGCGCGGGAGCGGCGCCGCGCGCGGCTCCGAGGCGTCCGGCGCGGAGGTGTCCGGCGCGCAGGTGTCCGGCGCGAAGAGGCGACGCGGCGGGCCGGAGATCGCCGTGTGGTCATGCATCGATCGTGCCTCACCGCGCTGACCGCGGCCTGCACGTCGAACGTGCGGCGCGGCGGTCAGCGCGGGTCGGTCATCAGCTGCCCGGAGTCGGGGGCGTGGTCGGCGCCTGCCCACCGGTGGGCGGGGTGGGGGCCTGTCCGTCGGCGGGAGGCGCGGGTGGGGTCGGCGCCTGCCCGTCCGCGGGCGGGGCGGGAGGAGTGGGCGCCTGTCCGTCCGCGGGAGGCGTGGCGGCACCCGGACCCCCGGCACCCGGTCCCCCGGGACCCTTCGCGCCCGGCTCGCACGCGCCCGGTCCGGCACCGTCGCCCGGCGTGGCGGGAGGCGTGGCCTCGGCGCCGGGGGTCGGGGCGTCGGTCGGGGTGGCGCCCGGCATCGGTGCGGTGCCCGGCCCGCTGCCGCCGTCAGCGCTCGGGGCGGACGTCGTCGAGGCCCCGGCGAGGGCGGTGGGAGTACCGGACTGTGCGGCGATCGCGGCGGAGCCTCCGGCGAGGCCGAGCGCCACGACCACGGCACCGGCGATGAGCGCGGGCCGAGTCCAGCGGTGACGCTGCGGTTCGGGCTGCTCCTCGGTGCGCGGCAGCGGGAGTGTCGGGTTGTCGTCGTCGGTCATGATGTTCCTTCCTGGGCCGGAGGATTCCCGGCGGTAAGCCCAGCCTTGGAGGCAGGACTGAAGCGAACCTGAAGCTTGCTATGGCACTGGATGCCATAGCCGACGCATAAGAAGCGCACAGGGCGCGGTCGTACCGTGACGAGGTGCCCACCCCTGCCCGCGTCCTCGTGCTCGACGACGACGAGACCATCCGCATCAGCGTCGTCACCGCGCTGCGCGCGGAGGGCTTCGTCGCGGAGGGAGCACCCGACGGCGGCTATCTGACGGTGCGTCTGCGCGCCTTCCGCCCCGACCTCGTGGTGCTGGACTGGATGATGCCGGGGCCTGCCGGCATCCGGTTGCTTCCCGTGATCCGCACGGAGGGCGACACCGCCGTGATCATGCTCACGGCGCGCGACGAAGTCGACGATCGCCTGCGGGGCTTCGCCGAGGGCGCGGACGACTACGTGACCAAGCCGTTCACCGTGGCCGAGCTCGTGGCGCGCGTGGGTGCGGTGCTGCGCCGTCGGGGGCGCCTTCCCCAGACCATCGCGGTCGGGGATCTGGTCGTCGACCCGGACGCGGCGATCGCCCACCGCGCCGGTGGGGCGCTCGATCTCACGGCGACCGAGTTCCGCCTGCTGCAGTTGTTCGCGGAGAGCCGCGGCCGCACCCTGTCGAAGGGGCAGATCCTCACCCAGGTGTGGGGGTACGACGACTACGACCCGAACCTCGTCGAGGTGCACCTCAGCGCTCTGCGACGCAAGATGGAGACGCGCGGACCGCGTCTCATCCACACCGTCCGGGGTCTGGGCTACCGATTGAGCGTCACGCCATGATGCCCTCGCCGGCCCTGCGGTCGGGTTCGCTCCGGCGCCGCACGATCGTCGCCGTCCTCGCGCTGGTCGCCGTGTTGCTCGTCGTGCTCTCGGTCGTCGTCGATGTCGCGCTGGGTGCGCGCCTGCGGGGGCAGATCGAAGAGCGGCTGCGCGACCGCGCGGCAGCCGCCGCCTCGCTCGTCGGCACCGTCGATGACACCGATCTGGCCGAGCGTCTGTCGGATCAGGGCCTCGCCGTGCGTATCGACAGCGCGACGGGCGGATCGGTCGTCGCGGGTCCCAGTCCCGATCAACTACGCGAGGGTCCGCCGGGGCCGGGTGGACCGGGACCGGGCTCGCGATCGGCGCCCCAGCCGACGGCGAGCGAGTCGGCTGTCACGATCGTCGCCTCGACGATCGGCGGCGACGACGATCTCGTCACGTTGAGCTCGACCCTGAGCGACGGGTCCACGATCACGCTCACGGCATCCGCGGTCGGGATCGAGGACACCCTCGTCCAGGTCCGGTGGATCATGGCGATCGCGTCCGCCGTCGTTCTGGCCATCGCTGCTGGAGCGGTGATCGTCATCGTGCGCGCGACGCTCCGGCCGCTGGACCAGGTGTCGGAGGTCGCGCGCTCGATCGGTGCGGGCGAGCGCGGCCGGCGTCTGCGGCCCACCCGGCCCGACACCGAGATCGGCCGCGTGGCCACCGCTCTCGACGACATGCTCGACGACGTCGTCGGTGCCGAGGAGGCCGCGCGCGGCGCCGAACGGCGATTGCGTGCCTTCCTCTCGGACGCGGCGCACGAGTTGCGGACGCCGGTCGCGGGCATCCGCGCTGCCGCCGACACCCTCGTTCGGGCCGACCTCGACGGACCCGATCGCGAGATGCTCGCCGCACAGGTTGCGCGGGAGGCCGCTCGCGCCTCGCGCCTCGTCGACGACCTGTTGATGATGGCCCGGGTCGATCGGGGCCTCGAACTCGCTCGTGCCGACGTCGACCTCCGTGACCTCGTCCGGGCGGAGGCGGAGCGGGCGCCGCTGCTCTACCCGCACCTCGATCTGCGCGCGACGGTTCCGGATGCCGCCGTCATGGCATCCGTCGACGTCGACCGCATCGGCCAGGTGCTGTCGAACCTCATCGAGAACGCCGCCCGTGCGACGGGCGGCCGCGGATCGGTGCGCGTCGGCTTGGATGAGAGCGCGAAGGAGGTCGTCATGACGGTGACCGACGACGGACCCGGCGTCGCCGAGGGCGACCACGAGCGCATCTTCGATCGACTCGTGCGGTTGGATCCCGCGCGTTCCTCGACGGGCGTGGGTCTCGGCCTGCCCATTGCGCGGGGGATCGCGCGTGCACACGGCGGCGACGTCCGCTGCCTGCCGAACGAGGGAGGGGCGCGCTTCGTCGTCGCCCTCCCCCGCGGCGAGCGCCGGAGCTGAGTCGGCCCGGGAGCAGGTCGGCGCCGGTCAGCGCGCGAGGCGCGGCGTCGGGGATGCGGCGATGACCGGGCCCGTCGAGAGGAGCGTGAGCCCATCGGCGCTGCTGGCGTCGTGCATCATCTGATCCACGAGTTCGCGGTCGATCGACGGCTCGCGGCCGCCGTAGAACTGCAGCACGAGGGCGTTCGAGGCGTGCACCCAGATGCTGGCCTGGCGGACTCCCTCGTTGACGGGGAGCTGCAGCATGAACCCCTCGTTGCGGCGCAACTTGTTCATGATGACGATGCGAAGGTGGGCGAGGATGCGGTCGTCGATGTCGAACGATGCGCGATCGCGGTAGATGAGGCGTCCCACGGCTGGTCCTTTTCTGGCGCACTGAAGCGTCCTGTGGTGCAAGGGGCGGGACCGCGCCGGGAAGCGCAGCAATGCGGGGTCCGCTTAGTATCTCACGCCGCGAAGTATCTCCGGTCTTGACACGGCGCAGGAGCGCGTTGCATGGTTACTTAGTCAAGTAATGAACCAACGGACGGAGATCGCATGATCGACGACGGCAGGGCGCTGTTTCTCCAGATCGCGGAGAGCGTCGAAGACTCCATCGTCGACGGCTCGCTCGCCGAAGAGACTCGTGCGCCCTCCATGAACGAACTCGCCGCGTTCCACCGCATCAACCCCGCCACCGCCGCGAAAGGAATCACCATGCTCGTCGACAAGGGCGTCCTCTACAAACGTCGAGGCATCGGCATGTTCGTCGCCTCCGGCGCGCGTGACACCCTCCTCCGCGAGCGCCGGACAGCCTTCGCCGATCGCTTCGTCGAACCGCTCCTCGCCGAAGCGCGCACCCTCGGCCTGGGCCCGGACGACCTCGCCGATCTCATCCGTGAGCGTGCGCAGCTCGCCTCCCCCACCCCCTCCCCCCGCACCGAAGGAGTCGCACGATGACCGCCGTGATCGAGGCCACGGGCCTCACCAAGCGCTACCGGGGCGGACTCGCCCTCGACGACGTGTCCTTCCGGATCGAGAAGGACTCGATCTACGGTCTGCTCGGCCGCAACGGTGCCGGGAAGACCACGCTCATGTCCATCCTCACCGCGCAGAACTTCGCGTCCGGCGGCGAGGCTCGCGTGTTCGGCGAGGACCCGTACGAGAATCCGCGCGTGCTCTCGCGCATGTGCTTCGTCCGTGAGAGTCAGAAGTACCCCGACGACGCTCAGCCCGCCCACGCTTTCCGTGCCGCCCGTCTGTTCTTCCCGAACTGGGATCAGTCTTTCGCCGACCGTCTCGTCGAGGAGTTCCAGCTTCCGCTGAAACGGACGATCAAGAAGCTCTCGCGCGGGCAGCTCTCCGCGGTCGGCGTCATCATCGGCCTCGCCTCCCGCTCGGAGATCACGTTCTTCGATGAGCCGTACCTCGGCCTCGACGCGGTCGCCCGACAGATCTTCTACGACCGCCTCCTCGAGGACTACGCCGAGCATCCGCGCACGATCATCCTGTCGAGCCACCTGATCGACGAGGTCGCCAATCTCCTCGAGAAGGTCATCGTCCTCGACGGCGGACGCATCGTCATGGACGAGGACACGGATGCCGTGCGCCACAGCGCCGTGACGATCGTCGGTGACGCGATCGCCGTGGACGCCTTCTGCCTGGGGCGCGAGGTCATCCATCGCGAGAGCCTCGGGGGCGTGGCATCCGTCACCGTCGTCGGCGAGCTCACCCCGGCGGACCGTCGGGCGCTCGTCGAGGCGCGACTCGAGGTCGCCCCGGTATCGCTGCAGCAACTCATCGTGCGTCGCACGCAGAGCACCAGCCCACGCGCCGCCGCGACCGTCGGCGCCGCCCTCCCGGAAGGAGCGCTGCGATGAACCGCACGCTGAACGTGGTCCGCCTACAGCTGATCAACCGTCAGACGTTCCTCTGGCTGCCGTTGATCATCCTGTTCGGAGCCCTGGGTCTGAGCCTTCTGGTCTACGGGATCATCGCTGCGGCGGGGGTCGACGGCGTCAAGATCAGCGGCGGCGCCCAGGCCCCACTGTGGTACTTCGGCGTGGTCGGCGCCCAGGCGCTGACCCGCACGTTCCCCTTCTCCCAGGCGATGAGCGTCACGCGTCGTGAGTTCTTCACGGGGACCCTGCTGACAGCGGGGATCACAGCTGTCGTGCTCTCGATCGTCTTCGTCGCGGGTGGCCTCGTCGAGCAGGCGACCAATGGGTACGGGATGAACGGGTACTTCTTCTACATGCCCTGGTTGTGGGAGGCCGGGCCGTTCGCTGCCGGAGTGACGTTCTTCGCGGTCGCGATGTTCTTCTTCGTCATCGGGTTCTGGGGAGCGACCATCTTCAAGCGCTTCGGCGCCCTCGTGACCACGGTCACCCTCGTGGGCGCGGGTCTCCTCCTGGTCGTGCTCATCGCGCTCGTCACGCTGACCCGCTCGTGGCCCGCCGTGCTGGAGGGTGGGGCCGCGCTCGGGGCCTTCGGGATGGCGCTCTGGGGGCTGGTGCTGATCGCCGCGCTCGCGTCCTCGTCGTTCCTCACCCTGCGTCGCGCGACTCCGTAATCGCGCGGGAAAGGGGGCCGGACCGCACCGCGGTCCGGCCCCGTTTTACGCGGTCAATCCCCAGCCGGGCGTGTCGTCGCCTCGATACAGTGGAGGACGATCTTCGATCAACCGACCCACGAGAGAGAAACCCCGTGAGCCATCACCGAACCTCCCCCGACCAGGAGGGCCGATCTTCGAGCCCCCTCGTTTCGAGAGGGGGTGAAATCTGATGCTGGCTGCGGTCCTGACTCTTCTGTTGGGCGTCATCGTGACTCTGGCGATCATCGTCGCCTGCGGCTTCTTCGTCGCGCAGGAGTTCGCGTACATGTCGGTCGACCGTTCGCGCATGGCGGCGCTGGCGGAGAAGGGCGACGCGCAGGCCAAGCGCGTGCTCGCCATCACGAAGCGCACGTCGTTCATGCTCTCCGGCGCGCAGTTGGGCATCACGGTGACCGGTCTGCTCATCGGCTACGTCGCCGAGCCGTTGATCGGCGAATCGCTCGGCACCCTGCTGGGTGGTGTGGGCGTCGACCCCGCGGTGTCGGTCCTCATCGGCACGGTCGGCGCTCTGCTGCTCGCGACCATCGTGACGATGATCTTCGGTGAGCTCTACCCGAAGAACCTCGCGATCGCGAGCCCGGAGCCGCTCGCCCGGGCCCTCGCCGTGCCGACCCGCATCTACCTGCTGCTCTTCGGCTGGCTCATCACCGTCTTCGACGTCGCGGCGAACGCGCTGCTGCGCCTGCTGCGCATTGAGCCTCTCGAGGACGTCGACGAGAGCGCCACCGCTCGCGACCTCGAGGCGATCATCGAGGAGTCCCGGCAGAGCGGCGACCTCCCCGGCGATCTGTCGATCATCATCGACCGCATCCTCGACTTCCCTCAGCGTGACGTCGAGCACGCCATGATCCCGCGCTCGCAGATCGACTCGGTGACCCCCGAGACGACGGTCGGCGAGGTGCGCGCCCTCATGGCATCCGGTCACACGCGTTATCCGGTGATCGGTGACGAGGACTCCCCCGTCGGTGTCGTCGAGCTGATCGATCTGCTGCGCGAGCAGCCCTCCGACGACGCCGCGGTGTCGACGGTCATGCGGCCCGCGGTCGTCCTGCCGACCTCGATGATGCTGCCCGTCGCCCTCGATCGGATGCGCAAGACCCGCAACGAGCTCGCGTGCGTGGTTGACGAGTACGGCAACTTCGACGGCATCCTGACGATCGAGGACCTCACCGAAGAGGTGATCGGCGAGCTCTCCGACGAGCACGACGTCGAGACCTCCGAGGTCGCCGCCGTGGGCGACGACGCCTGGACCGTTCCGGGTGACCTCCACCTCGATGAGCTCGAGCGCGTGATCGGCTTCGACCTGGCCGAGACCGACGCCGAGACCGCGGCGGGCCTCGTCATCGAGACCCACGGCGACCTCCCGACGATCGGCGCGGTGGTGCGCGTCGACCTTCCCGAGAAGCCCTCCGAAACGGTTCAGGGTCTCGACATCGAACGCTGGCTGACGGTCGAGGTGATCGAGGTCGACCGGCACGTTCCCTCACAGCTCGCGGTGCGTCTGCACGAGGTGGACCGGGATGCCGAGCCCGCCGACGAAGCCCCGACCGTCGATGAGGAGGTGGCCCGATGAACGGCTGGATGGTCGCCCTCATCACGACGCTCCTCATCGTCGCGAGTGCGTTCTTCGTGATCGTGGAGTTCGCGCTCCTCGCCGCCCGACGCCACCGCCTCGAGGAGGAAGCCGCCACGAGCGCGTCCGCCCGTGCGGCGCTGCGCGGCGTCAACGAGCTCACCGTGATGCTCGCGTTCGCGCAGCTCGGAATCACCGCGTGCACGTTCCTCCTCGGCGCGATCACAAAACCCGCGATCGATTACGCCCTCGCCCCGGTGTTCGAGGCCTGGGGTCTTCCCTACGTTCTCGCCGACATCATCGCGTTCATGCTCGCGTTGATCGTCGTCACGTTCCTTCACCTCGTGATCGGCGAGATGGCTCCGAAGTCGTGGGCGATCGCGCATCCTGAGACCGCGGCGAAGGCCACCGGCATCCTGGCCCGTGCGCTGACCTGGCCGCTGCGACCGTTCCTGCTGTGGATCAACCACATCGCCAACCGCCTGGTGAAGGCGTCGGGTGTCGAGCCGGTCGACAAGGCGGCCGCGGGCGGTCAGGACGCCGACACGATCCGCGAGCTCGTCGCGCATTCGCGCCAGGCCGGCACGCTCGAGGAGCAGTACTCGGAGCCGATCGCGCAGGCGATCGCGCTCGGCACCCTGACGGTGGGCGACATCGTCCGGACGGACCGCTCCCCCACGAGCGTGCCGACGGATGCCACCGTCGCCGACATCCAGACCGTCGCCGCCTCGTCGACGCACCTGCGCATCCTCGTCGGCTCGGGAGCGTCGTCGCGCGTCGCGCACGTCCGCGACACTCTGACAGTCGACCCCGCGACCCCCGCTCTCGACATCGCGCGAGAGCCGCTCGTGCTGGAGCCGGAGGCCTCGGCGTACGACGCCCTGGCGCGGATGCGCCGTGGGCGGGTGCAGCTGGCCACGGTCGTGGACGGCGACCGGCTCGTGGGGGTCGTCACGCTCGACGACCTGTTGCGCGAGATCCTGCCCGGACCCGGCGAGCTCGCCGACGTCTCGCGGTAGCGGCTCGCGAAGGTCCCGTTCTCACGCCCGTGGGAGCGGGGCCTTCGTCGTGTTCCGGCGACGACCGGGAACCCAGCAGCGCACTTCGTCGCGGTAACGGCGGTAGTCGTCACCGAAGCTGGCCTCGAGGTCGGCCTCTTCGTGAGGACGGATGGCGTAGTTCCAGACAAGGGACCCCGCCAGAGCGTAGACCACGACGAGCCACGACTGCAGGATGAGCCCGACACCGACGCCCTGAGCGATGCCCGCCAGTGCCATCGGATTGCGCACCCACCGGTAGGGGCCGGCGATCACGAGACGATTCGGCATCGCGGACGGCAGCGGTGTTCCGTCGCCCTTCACCGTGATCGCGGCGGCCGACGCGAGGCCGAGAGCGCTGGCGGCGAGTACCACTCCCGCGCCGATCAGCGTCACCCACGCGGGCACGGGGGCTGCGAGACCCCACCGCTTCTCGAGGAGCTGGATCGCGAGGGGGAACACGACGAGGAACAGCCCCCAGAACACGACGATCTGAGCGGTCGTGGCGACGACGTGGGCGATCGGCGTCCGGCGCGGGCGCGCTCGGCGGAAGGCGAAGGGTCCGATGAGCAGCCAGTTCGTGGGAACGCGGCCGAGCCAGAGCAGGGCCAGGGCGAGCACCGAGCACGTGGCGGCGGCGACCATCGCGACCACTCCCCACCCGGCCAGACCCGTGACGGTGGCGTATACGGCGAGGGCCGCGGTGACGAGCAGCGTCCACGCGGTCGCGACGAGAGCGGCGATGCGGCCCGCGCGCCCGGGGAGGACCGCGAGAGCGGATGCCACGACGAACAGGGGGACGTCGAGCATCGCGACGAGCGCGGGGTCGAGGTCGCCCAGGGTCGCGGTGCGCACGAGGGGAACGGCGAAGACGCAGACCCACCATGCCGCGCCGGCGAGCGCCTGCGCGGCGAAGTACAGCCGGCCGATCGGGACCGAGTGCGAAGCGGTGATGTGCATCTCGACCGAGCGTACTGTCGTGGTGCGCGCTACGAGGCGGGATCGGCGAGGGCGACCCCCGCCTCGGCGACGACGGTCCGGACTTCGGCGAGGTAACGCTGCGCCTGCTCGGTGAGCGGGATGGCGGTGCGGCCGATCCAGCCGATCTCAATCTCCTCGTCGACGTCGAGCGGCACCGCGACGATCTCGGGATCGAGGTCGTCGCTGATGATGCCCGTCGAGATCGTGTACCCGTCGAGGCCGATCATGAGGTTGAAGATCGTGGCGCGGTCGGAGACGCGGATCTCCTGCGCGCTCGAGAGCGTCGAGAGGATCTCCTCGGCGAAGTAGAACGAATTGTTCGCGCCCTGGTCGAAGGTCAGCCGCGGCAGCGAGACGAGATCGTCGAGGGTGGCCCGTTTCCGCGAGGCGAGGGGGTTCCGCCGTGAGACGAAGATGTGCGGGTCGGCGACGAAGAGAGGGTGGAAGGCCAACCCCGAGTCGCGCAGCAGCTTGTCGATGACGTTGCGGTTGAAGTCGTTGCGGAACAGGATGCCGACCTCGCTGCGCAGCGTCCGGACGTCTTCGATGATGTCCCACGTGCGGGTTTCTCGCAGCGAGAACTCGTACTCGGCGGCATCCGTCGCTCGCACCATCCGCACGAAGGCGTCGACGACGAAGGAGTAGTGCTGCGCCGAGACGCCGAGGAGGCGCCGCGACGGCGGGCGTCCCAGGTAGCGCTGTTCGAGCAGCTCGGCCTGCTCGACGACCTGTCGGGCGTACCCCAGGAACTCGACTCCGTCGTTGGTCAGCGTGACTCCGCGGGCCGAGCGCACCAGGAGCTCGCGCCCCACGCGGCTCTCGAGGTCGCGCATCGCGGCCGACATCGTCGGCTGCGCGACGTAGAGCAGATCGGCCGCCGCACTGATCGACCCTTCGGCGGCGACCTCGATGAAGTACTGGAGCTGCTGCAGCGTGATGCCGCTCGGACGACGGGCCATAGCTTGAGGCTATACCAACGCATAGTTGCGTGGAATTACCCGATGCCTGATCCGTGCGAGCACCATGAGGGAGCGGCATCCGACCCCTTCTGATTGGCACGTCATGACGAACGACATCACGTTCAGCATCACCACCACCCGTTTCGACGAGGACTACGCCCCGGCGGAGAACTCGCGCGTCACGACCAACTTCGCGAACCTCGCGCGCGGCGAGGGTCGCCGACAGAACCTGCGAAACGCCCTGTCGATGATGGATCGCCGACTCAACGAGCTGCTGTCCGCCGACGCCCGGTATCGCGTCGAGCTCGACATCGTGTCGGTGCAACTCGCGTTCGCCGACGGCGCCGACGACGAGGAGTTCCCCGTCATCGAGGTGCTCGACGTCCACATCGTCGATACGGAGACCGGCGAGCGCCACCAGGGCATCGTCGGCAACAACTTCTCGTCGTACCTGCGCGACTACGACTTCAGCGTGGTCCTTCCGGCCGCCAAGGCGGCTGCGGGCACGTTCACGGTGCCCGACGACTTCGGCGATCTGCACGGCAAGCTCTTCCGGCACTTCCTCGACTCCTCGGTGTATCGCGACCGGTTCTCGTCCTCGCCGGTGATCTGCATCAGCGTGTCGACGAGCCGTATGTATCACCGCACCGGCGTCGTGCACCCCGTGCTCGGCGTCGAGTACGAGCAGGACGCGTTCTCACTCACCGACGAGTACTTCGCGAAGATGGGCCTGCGGGTGCGGTACTTCATGCCGCGCGGCAGCGTCGCTCCCCTCGCGTTCTACTTCCGCGGTGACCTGCTCGCCGACTACACCGACCTGCAGTTGGCGGGCACGATCGCCACGATGGAGACCTTCCAGAAGATCTACCGACCCGAGATCTACAACGCCATCATCCCCGCCGGCGAGGAATACCGCCCGACCCTCGACCAGCCCGACTTCGTGCGCACCGGCATCGACTACGACCGCGAGGAGCGCAGCCAGCTGGCGGTCGTACAGGGACGCTACGCCGAGGAGCACTTCGTGAAGCCGCACCGCGCCGCTCTCGACGCGTGGGCCGCGAACTTCGGGGCGGTGCTGCGATGACCTCGGCTCTTCTTCCCACTGCTCTCGTCGGCAGCCTCCCCAAGCCCGCGTGGCTCGCGCGGCCTGAAGTTCTCTGGGCGCCGTGGGAGCTCGAGGGCGCCGAGCTCGTCGAGGGGAAGCACGACGCCCTCCGCGCCGCCGTCCACGAGCAGGAGCGCCGCGGCATCGACATCATCAGCGACGGCGAGCAGACGCGCCAGCACTTCGTGACGACGTTCATCGAGCACCTCGACGGCGTCGATTTCGAGAACCGCGAGACCGTCCGCATCCGGAATCGTTACGACGCGAGCGTTCCGACGGTCGTCGGAGCGGTCAGCCGGCGTCAGCCCGTGTTCGTTCAGGATGCCGCTTTCCTCCGCGCTCAGACCGACCGACCGATCAAATGGGCCCTTCCCGGACCCATGACGATGATCGACACGCTCTCCGACCGTCACTACCGCAGCCGCGAGAAGCTCGCGTGGGAGTTCGCGACGATCCTCAACCAGGAGGCGCGTGAGCTCGAGGCAGCGGGGGTCGACATGATCCAGTTCGACGAGCCGGCCTTCAACGTGTTCTTCGACGAGATGAAGGACTGGGGCGTCGCGGCCCTCGAACGCGCCGCCGAGGGGCTGCGCGCCGAGACGGTCGTGCACATCTGCTACGGCTACGGCATCAAGGCGAACAACGACTGGAAGGCGACGCTCGGCTCCGAGTGGCGCCAGTACGAGGAGTCGTTCCCGCTCCTGCAGCGTTCGACGATCGACGCCGTCTCGCTCGAGAGCCACCACTCGCACGTGCCGATCGACCTCATCGAGCTCATCCGCGGCAAGAAGGTCATGCTCGGCGCGATCGACGTCTCGACGGAGACGGTCGAGACGCCAGAGGAGGTCGCCGAGACGCTGCGTCGCGCCCTGCAGTTCGTCGACGCTGACAAGCTCATCCCCTCGACCAACTGCGGCATGGCTCCCCTGCCGCGCCGCGTGGCGCTCGAGAAGATGAGCGCGCTGTCGGCGGGCGCCGCGATCGTCCGCGATGAGGTGTCGGCGCCGGTGCTGGTCTGACGCGCGACGCGGGGTGACGGCGGGAGGGCCGGGGACGAGAGGCGGAGGGATGCCGGGTCCCCGGCCCTCCGCTCGTCCCGGACCCGCCGCTCGTCGCGCACGCGGCCCCGGTCGAAGGGAATGGTAGGGCGGGTGGGACTTGAACCCACGATCGTCGGGTTATGAGCCCGCTGCCTTGACCAGCTTGGCCACCGCCCCCAGCGACGACGAGCCTACCGGCATCCGTTGTTCCTCGCCGACGGTCGACGCGGCTCGTCGCCGAAACTCCCGTCGACCGGCTATCGACGCGAAAGGTCCCGCCGAGTCAGTGGACGCGCGGCTGCTTGGGCTTGCCGTCGGCGGTCACCTGCGGGTGATGCTTGGTCAGCTGGATCACACCCCAGGTGGCGATCGCGCCGGCGATGACGAAACCGATGAGCGCCCACGCGGGGGCCGTCGAGGCCTCGCCGAGCACGAGCAGGCCGATGAGCACGGCCACGATCGGGTCGATCACGGTGAGTCCCGCGATCACGAGGTCGGGCGGGCCGACCGAGTACGCCGTTTGCACGAAGTACGCGCCCACGGCGACAGCGGCGAGCAACGCCACCAGGCACAGCAGGGTCAGCCACTCGAAGTCGCCGGCCTGCGCGCGGCTGATGACGACCTTCGCGAGGGTGGCGACGAAGCCGTAGATGACGCCGGCGGCCATGATGTAGAACAGCGCCTGGGCCTTGCGGCGGACGAGGATCCAGAACACCCCGAAGACGACGACGACCACGGCCAGGATGCCGAGGATGATCAGTAGCTCGCGCTCGGTGACCACGTGCTCGGTGGCGAAGAACGCCGCGATCGTGACGAAGACGAGAATGCCGCCGACACACAGCGCGATCGCGACGAGCGACTGACGCGTCGGCTTGTGCCGTGACACCCGAGCGTTCAGCACCGTCGTGATGACGAGTGCGATCGCCCCGAGCGGCTGCACGAGGATCAGCGGCGCGACCGAGAGGGCCGCGAGCTGGCACACGATCGCGAGGCCGAGCATGACCGTGCCCGCCACCCACGACGGACGCGTGAGGAGCGAGGTCAGCTGCTTGCGAGAGAGTCCGCCGGTGGTCTTGCCCGAGAGGCGCTCGACCTTCTGCACCCCGCGGTGCTGGTACTGCGCCCCGAACGACATGAACACCGCCCCGAGAAGGGCGAGCGGGATGCCGAGGAGGATGCGGGGGTCGCGGAAGACACCGACGAGTTGGTCGATTCCGTCGCTGAGGGAGACATCGAGCGGGATCACCCTCCGACGATAGCCGCCGCCTCCGCGATTAGGCTGGTGACGTGGCCGTTCTCCCGATTCGCATCATGGGTGATCCCGTGCTGCACGCTCCCGCCGCCCGCGTCGACGAGATCACCGAAGAGGTGCGCACCCTCGTCGCCGATATGTTCGAGACGATGGATGCCGCCCCCGGCGTCGGTCTCGCCGCACCCCAGGTGGGAGTGGGACTGCGCATCTTCACGTACACGTACGAAGACGACGAGGGCCTGCCGTGGCGGGGCGTCGTCATCAACCCGGAGCTGTGGATCCGCCCGCTCGAACCCGGTTACCCCGATCCCGACGACGAGTCCGAGGGGTGCCTGTCGTTCCCGGGCGAGCGCTTCCCCCTCCGCCGCTCCGACGCGGCGCTGCTCACGGGCGTCGACCTCGACGGGCAGCCCGTCCGCATCGAGGTCACCGGTTGGCGTGCGCGCATCCTCCAGCACGAGTTCGATCACCTCGACGGAATCCTGTACGTCGATCGCCTCGACGACGAGGACAGCCGGGTGGTCGCGAAGATCGCGAAGAAGCGCAAGTGGGGTAAGCCTGGTGCGTCGTGGATGCCGGGAGTCGACGACATCGACGCGTGAGCATCGACGCGTGTGGGGCCCCGCGAGAGCTCAGCTCTCGATGATGTTCGGCGCGAAGCGGCAGAAGTAGTCGGTGATCGGCCCGTCGGATTCGCGGATGCCGACCCCGAACGCCTCGTCGCTCACGACCCACGACCCGAGCACGGGGTGGTTGCTCCCGTTCGACCCGGGGAAGTCGGGCAGCTCGTGGTACTGCTGCCAGACACGCTCGCGTCCCGTTCCTTCGCGGCGGTACTCCTGACCGTTCGTGGTCACGCTCCCGTCGGCGCGGTGGACCCGGATGCCGTCGCCCTCGCGGCCGAAGACGGGTTTGACGACGTAGTCGGTCATGCCGTTCGGTCCGTCAGCGTACGCCGGCAGCAGGTTCGGGTGGTCGGGGTAGAGGCGCCACAGCGCGACGAGCAGCAGCTTGTTCGAGAGGAACATCTTCCACGCGGGCTCGAACCAGCGTCCGAACAGGCCGCGACCGGCGATGAGCAGCGACCCGAACTCCTGGTCGCCGACGACCCGGTCGTCGCCTGAGACCACGTCCTCCCAGGGGTACAGCTTGAAGAGGTTGCGGATCACCGGGTACTGCGTACCCGGAGCGTCGCCGGGCAGTGCGTTGACGCTGCGCGACGAGCCCCACGGTTCCGGCACGCCCACGAACTGGCGCGCGCCGTGGTGCCAGCCGATGTCCTTCATCTCGATGCCGGTGTGCTCCCAGCCCGCCTCGCCCGCGAGGTCGCGCATGTAGGCGACGGTGTCCCAGTCCTCGCCGTAGATGTCGGCATCCGAGTGCGCGACGAACAGGCGCCCGCCCTCGCCCTCGCTGAGCGATCGGTGCAGAAGAACGCGCCAACGCTCGACGAGCGCTTCGTGCAGCCCGTTCCACTGGTCGGTGTCGGCGGGGAGCGCGCCGCTCTTGATCCGGTCCTGCAGCCAGAACCACTGCGTCAGCGAGGCTTCGATCAGCCCGGTGGGGGTGTCGGCGTTGTACTCGAGCATCTTCGCCGGGGAACCGTCGCCGGCGTACGCGAGGTCGAACCGCGCGTACACGTCGGGCTCGTCCTGCTCGAGCGACCACTGCGCGAACTCGAACGCCTGAGGGGTGAGTCCGAGGTGGCCGAGTTCTCCGGATGCCATGTACCGGGCGGCCTCACGGCACATACGGTGCAGTTCTTCGGTCTGCTTCTCGAGCGCTTCGACCTCGGGAAGCGTGAACACGTACGCCGCGCCATCGTTCCAGTACTCGACCGCAGACCCGTCGTCGCGCAGCGATCGCGAGTAGATGAGACCGGACTGCTTGATGGTCCGCTCCCAGTCCGGCCGGGGCGCCAGCTCGATGCGGCGCATCAGCCGCCGTGGCTTCCGTCGGATCCCGAGCCGCCGAAGCCACCGCGGGAGACGCTGGCGCCGTCGCCGGAGATGCCCTTCGCGGCGGTCTTGCCCGACGGCAGCGCGTCGGTGCCTCCCGTCGCGGGCTGTCCGACGGCGGGCACGTTCCGCCCGCTGGAGCCCAGCGGCAGGTAGTACCAGTGGGCCGTTCCGCCGTGGTTGTTGCAGTCGTCGTCGGGGAGGCGTTTCTCGGTCGCGTTGTCGCGGCAGATCTGCGCGTAGTCCTCCGAGACGTTGGTGCCCTGACCGCACCCGGTGAGAGATGCGGCGAGGGCCGCGACGACCCCGATCGTCACGCTGCGAGAGGCGCGGCGGCGTGCGGTGGGTGGCATCGGAACTCCTTCGTGGACGCCACGGAGCCGCGTCCTCGCCGATGCTCTCACACCCGCGACGACCCGAGGGTCAGCCGTGGCGCGGTTGCGAAGGAGTGCAGGTCGAGTTCTTCACTGAGCACCTCGCTCGCGCGGTGTCCGCGCACGCTCGTGCCCTGCGCGTCGAGGGGCGGGCTGACGACGGCCGCACCGAGACGACCGGGGGCCGACAGCACGATCGCCCCCGACACGCTGGACTTGGCCGGGATGCCGACGGCCCGCATCCATCGACCGGAGCCGTCGTAGACACCGCACGTCGCCATCACCGAGACGACGTCGCGCGCGACACGCTCCGGGATCACCCGGTCGCCGGTGCACGGATTGACGCCGCCGAGCGCCAGGGTTGCTCCCATGATCGCCAGGGTCTCGGCATCCACGAGCGTCGCGCAGGCGCGGGCGTAGACCGCGACGGCGTTGTCGGCGGACACGGCGAGGGTGCCCTCCGCCCGCATGAGGTGCGCGAGGGCGTGGTTGCGATCGCCGAGCAGGTGTTCATTGTGCGCGATCGCTTCGTCCACGTCGAGGTCGCGGCCCGCGAAGGCCGCGAGCCCACGCGCGATGCGGGCACTGCGCTCCTCGGCATCTCCACCGTCCACGAGAGATGCGGTCAGGAGGGCGCCCGCGTTCACCATCGGGTTCGGGGGTCGACCGGTTCCGCTCTCGAGTTTGATCGCGTCGAAGGACTCCCCCGTCGGCTCGATCCCGACCCGGTCGAGGGCGTCGCCGTCGGTGTCCCGCAGCGCCAGGGCGAAGAGGAACGGCTTCACCGCCGATTGGATGCTGAACGGCACGTCGGCGTCTCGACTGCGTCGCACGGTGCCGTCCGGAAGGGCGAGGGCGAGCGCGCAGAGGTCGGGATCGGCCTCCGCGAGCTGGGGAATGCTGTCATCCACCTCTCCCCCGCGCTCGTCGAGCAGCCTTTCGCGCAGGGAGTCGAGGTCGTAGCGGGCGGGGTCGAGTGCGGGGGTCACTCCCCCAGCCTCGCAGGCGCCGGCTCGGCGCGGGCCGTGGCCGCGGAACGGACCGGGGGGTTATAGGCAAGAACGTGTGGATGGGATGGTGATCTAGCCGCGCGATCACGCGGTGAAACGGGGTTGTGCATGGTCCGCGACGCTTAGGCGTGGACCATCCCTCGAATCAGGCGCTCTGCGTGATATGCGGTGCTCGGCTGGTGAAGAACGGTAAGACCGCCGCCGGAACACAGCGATGGCGCTGCCCCGACTGCGGCGCATCATCTGTCCGCTCCCGACGCGACGTGAGCGAGCGGGAGCAGCTGCGCCGGTTCCTGCGCTGGTTGACGGGCAAAACAACGCAAGCGGAAATCGGCGGCGGAACCGGGCGCTCATTTCGTCACGACACCGCCTGGTGCTGGGGTCTGCAGCCCGTGATGCCGGTCACCGGCGAAGTTCACGATGTCGTCCTCGTCGACGGTGTCTGGATCGGCTCCTGGTGCCTTCTCATCGCCCAATCCGACACCGGACGCGTCCTCGCCTGGCAGTGGTGCGCCCGAGAATCCACCGCCGCGTGGACGGCCCTGTTCGAACAGGTCCCGCCCCCGGTCGTCGTCGTCACCGACGGCGGTTCCGGCATCCGCTCCGCCCTAGCCACGACCTGGCCCGACACCGCCGTGCAACGCTGCATCTTCCACCTGCAACTGAACGTCACCCGCGAGCTGACGCGCAATCCCCGCACCCGCGCCGGCCGCGACCTGCGCCAGATCTCCCTCGCGTTGACCGCGGTCCACACCATCGATGACGCCATCTCCTGGCGGCTCACGTTGCAAGCGTGGTGGCAGACCCACGGGCATCTCACCAAAGAACGCACCCTCTACGCGAACGGGCACTTCGGGTTCACCCACTTCAAACTCCGCCGAGCCTGGAATGTCCTTCATCGCGCCGCAGAATCAGGGCACGTGTTCACCACTCTCCAGCACGGAAACCCCCGCACCACTTCACGCCTGGAGGGTTTGAACAGTCAGATCCGCCACCTTCTGCGCCATCACCGGGGCATGCCCACCGAGCACCGCCGCAAAGCCGTCGAGTGGTTCCTGCTGCTGCACGAGGTTCCCCTCGAGCGCGCGCACCGGCACGCCATCACGCCCACCCCGCCGGCCACACCCGACGAGCCCGACGACGACGGACAGCCAGCTCTCTACGACACCGCCGTCACCGCCGAGGAAGGCCTCTGGATCCGAACCGGATGGGCAGGACGGAGCTGACACGCCCGAGCCATCCACACGTTCTTGCCTATAAGCCGGACCGGGGGTGCGAGGGGCGCGAGCAAAAAGTAAGGCCCGGGGTGGAAGCCCGGGCCTAGGGTGAGAGCCAAGCTAGATGGGCGTGGGTCTCTCGCTCCCCGGCTTGGACTCGAACCAAGAACCTATCGGTTAACAGCCGATTGCTCTGCCAATTGAGCTACCGAGGATCATGCGCGCCTTGCGGCGGGCAACCACACGATACTAACAGCACCGCGGGGTAGTCGAAAAATCAGGCCGTCGAAACGCGTCGGTCGGGCGCGCCGCCCGGGGTCCACTGCAGTTCGTCCGAGCCATGACCGAAAGCGACGGCGTGCCCGCCGTGCAGCACCAGAACGTCGGCATCGAGGTCGGTGGGCGCGTCGGCATCGTTCGTCACGACGAGCGACGCCATGCCGCGCTCGTCGCGTCGGCGCACGATCGACGCGCGAGCGGCCGCGCGCACTTCGACGTCGAGGTTGGCGTAGAGGTCGTCGGCCACGAAGAGGCGCGGCTCGAGCACGAACGCCCGGGCGAGGGCCACCCGCTGACGCATGCCCGCGCTGAGCTCGTAGGGATACTTCGGTGCGGTGCCGAGCGGGAGCTCCATCTCGTCGAGGAGCGTCGCGACGCGCACAGCGAGCGCGCGGCTATTGACGCGGCGGTCGCGGCTCGTGATGGGCTCGGCGATGACGTCCTGCACCGTCAAGCGCGAGGGCAACGACGCGCCGGCACCCTGCGGCAGGTAGCCCGTGTGGAACGTCCACTCGCGGTGCGCGCGACCCGGACGCCGGGCCGAGATGCCGTGGACGTACGCCTCTCCCCCGACGACGCTGAGCCCTTCGTCGGGGCGGCCCGCGAGCATCGACACCAGGGAGGTCTTGCCGGATCCCGTCGCGCCTCGCACGACGAGCGTCTGCGCGAAGGGCAGCTTCAGGGTGATGCCGTCGATCACCCGGGTGCCCCCACGGGCAAGCGAGAGATCGTCGGCGCGGATGGCGACGTCGGTGTCGAGGGTCCGGGGCATTCCCTCATCCTCCCTGAAGAGCCGCGCGGACGCATCGGGCTTCCCTCTCGACACGCCGGTGCGGTAGCGCGTGCCGTCGGAGGGGACGGTCAGGACGCGATGAGCCGCTGGCGGTCCGCTTCCAGGTCGCGCAGTCTCATCCCGAGGCGCCGCCCCTCGTCGGTGTCGGCGGGCACGCGCTGCACCTCGCGCACGAGTTCGGCCTTCTCACGCTCGATCTCGCGGACGAGAAGTCGACGCGAGAGGTCGTTGGCCGCGACGACCGCGCCTTCCTCGGTGCGGGCGGGGAACTCGGCCGTCAGCAGTTCGGCGGCGAGCGAGCGGAACGGCTCGCGAACCGACTCGACCGCCGTCACGGCCCAGCCGGGTTGCGACAGATCGGTGGATGCCAGGGCGCTGCGCACGGCCTCGAGGGCGGGATGGCCGAACGGCGTCTGCAGCGCGCGGAGGAAGAGCTCGGGCTCGATCCGGTGCCCGTACTGCAGGAACGCCATCATCGCGCCGCGCTCGAGGGCGACGTCACGGGTGTTGGGAAGCGAGGCGAGGGTGACCGAGATCGCCACCGGAGCTGGATCCTGCCCCTTCTGCGTGTCACGTTTCTCGGCCCGATCGGCGCCGCGCGCCGCCCGTTCGACCGCGGCCTGCACCTCGGGCATGTCGAGACCGAGGCGGCGGGCGAGCACCCGGACGTAGCCGGGGCGTAGCGCGGGATCGCGGATGTCGGCGACGATCGGGGCGGCCGCGCGAAGCGCCCCCGCGCGACCTTCGACGCTCCCGAGGTCGAAGTCCTTCAGCCGCTGGTCGATGACGAACTCGAACATCGGCGCTTTGGTGTCCATGAGGGCCCGCACGGCGCCGTCTCCGCGCTGGAGGCGCAGATCGCATGGGTCGAGACCCTCGGGAGCCACGGCGACGTAGGTCTGGGCCGCGAAGCGCTTCTCGTCGGCGAAGGCGCGCAGCGCCGCCTTCTGGCCGGCGGCATCCGGATCGAAGGTGAAGACCACCTCGCCCGACGAGCTGTCGTCGCCCATCACGCGGCGGAGCACGGTGATGTGGTCGCTGCCGAACGCGGTTCCGCACGACGCGATCGCGGTGGTGACGCCCGCGAGGTGGCACGCCATGACGTCGGTGTAGCCCTCGACCACGACGACCCGATGCGAGCGCGAGATGTCGCGCTTCGCGAGGTCGAGGCCGTAGAGCACCTGCGCCTTCTTGTAGATCGGCGTCTCGGGGGTGTTGAGGTATTTCGGTCCCTGGTCGTCGTCGTAGAGCTTGCGCGCGCCGAAGCCGATGACCTGGCCGGTCACATCGCGGATGGGCCACACGAGCCGGCCGCGGAATCGGTCGTAAACCCCGCGCTGGCCTTGCGACACGAGGCCCGCCTGCAACAGCTCCTCGCGCGTGAACTTCTGCGCGAGGAGGTGGTCCATGAGGTGCGACCAGCCTTTCGGTGCATAACCGACGCCGAAGTGCGCCGCGGCGCCCGCGTCGAAGCCGCGGTCGCCCAGGAAGCGTCGTCCCGTCTCAGCCTCGGGGGTCATGAGCTGGGCACGGAAGTACTCGGCGGCCGCCGCGTTGGCGGCGTACAGGCGCGAACGACCGGTGGTCTCGGGCGCGGGGCCGCCGTCCTCGTAGTGGAGGGTGTAGCCGACGCGCGCGGCCATCCGCTCCACGGCCTCGGTGAACGAGACGTGGTCCATCGCCCGGAGGAACGAGTAGACGTCGCCCGATTCGCCGCACCCGAAGCAGTGGTAGTACCCGACCTGCGGCCGGACGTGGAAGCTGGGGCTGCGTTCGTCGTGGAACGGGCAGAGCCCCTTCATCGATCCGACGCCGGCGGACTTCAGCGCGACGCGCTCACCGACGACGTCGGCGATGTTGACCCGCGCTTTGACCTCGTCGATGTCGGACTGGCGGATGCGGGCCATCAGGCATCCGCCCCGCGGGGCGCACCGGATCCGGGGGCCCAGACGCCGAGCTCCGCGGCATCCACCTGTCCCACCAGACGGTTGTGCCAGGCGATCGCGAGTTGGTCGGTCAGGCTCGCGACCTGGTCGACGACGACCCGGCGGCGAGCGGTGTCGTCCGCCGCGGCGGCGAAATCGGGGGCGTGCAACGCGTCGAGGGCTCCCGGGTTCTCCCAGAGGGCGGATGCCAAGCGCTTGAGCACGTTCCGCTGCTCGCGGTACAGAACCTTGCGGCCGTCGATCGAGACCACGGTCGCGCCGATGATGCCCTTCAGCACGGCCATCTCGGTCTCGACCTCGGCGGGGACGATGACGCGCGCGCGGTAGCGCGTGAGCTCGTCGGCCGGGTAGGCCTCGCGCGTGGCCGCGGTCGCGGCGCGCGCGAAGCGTCCGATGAGGTCGGAGGTGAGGTTCTTCAGCCGGGCGAGAGCGGGGCGCGTGCCGTCGAAGGAGTGGATCCACTCGGGCATGGCCATGAGCCGGTCGAGCGCCTGCGCGAGGTCGTCGCGCACGAAGTCGTACCCGACCCAGCGCTGGATCGCGTCGAGCAGCCCCTCACGACCGACCCGGGATGCCAGCCGGGCGGGATCGACGTACCGGTTGACGACGGCGTCTTCGAAATCGTGCACCGAGTACGCGATGTCGTCGGAGAGGTCCATGACCTCTGCCTCGATGCAGCGCTGTCGGGCGGGGGCTCCCCCGCGCATCCAGTGGAAGACCGGTTCGTCGTCGGGGTAGACGCCGAACTTCAGACGCCCGCCCGGGTCGGGCACGGGCTCGTCGACCGTCCACGGGTATTTGCAGGTGGCGTCGAGGCTGGCGCGCGTCAGGTTGAGACCGAACGGCTCCCCTTCGGCGCCGAACACCTTGGGCTCGAGGCGCGTGAGGATGCGCAGGGTCTGCGCGTTGCCCTCGAAGCCGCCGATGTCGGACGCCCAGTCGTTCAGCGCCCGCTCGCCGTTGTGGCCGAACGGGGGGTGACCGAGGTCGTGGCTGAGGCAGGCCGTGTCGACGACGTCGGGTGAGAGCTGCAGCGCGGTGGCGAGCTCGCGCCCGACCTGCGCGACCTCGAGCGAGTGCGTGAGGCGATTGCGCGCGAAGTCGGCCGGGCTCGCGGGGCTCAGCACCTGCGTCTTCGCCGCGAGACGCCGGAGTGCCGCGGAGTGCAGCACGCGGGCACGATCGCGCGCGAAGTCGTCGCGCTGCGAGCGGTGCTTCTCTTCGTGGAACCGGGCGGCATCGGCATCCGCGTACCCGAGGGGGCGGGCGGAGGCCACCGTCACCTCAGCCGCCACTGTGGTGCAGCTCCGCTTCGGCGAGTTCGCGGCCGGCGGCGTCGCCGATCTCGCGCGAGTCGAGCCAGCCGTCCGGCAGCGCGGGACGCTTCGGCGTGCCCGCGCGACCGCGCTGGCCCTCGGCCGCCGCCCCCGGGTAGGGGGCGTCGAGCTCCATGGTCGCGAGCAGTTCGTCGATCTCGTCGAGGGTCGACGCGGTCGCGAGGCTCGCCCGCAGCTCCCCGCCGACGGGGTACCCCTTGAAGTACCAGGCGACGTGCTTGCGGATGTCGCGGCATCCGCGCCCTTCGTCTTCGAAGAACTCGACGAGGAGTTCGGCGTGGCGACGGAAGGCTCTCGCGACGAATCCCAGGGTCGCGTCGACGGGCTCGCCATGCGCGGCGCCCGGCTGACCCAGCGCGCGGGCGAGGTCGCCGAAGAGCCACGGGCGCCCGAGACACCCGCGGCCGACCACGACGCCGTCGCAGCCCGTCTCGGCCATCATGCGCGCGGCGTCGTCGGCCGACCAGATGTCGCCGTTGCCGAGCACGGGAACGCTCGTGACGGTCTCTTTCAGCTTCGTGATCGCCGACCAGTCGGCGTGGCCCGAGTAGAACTCGCTCGCGGTGCGCGCGTGCAGGGCGATGGATGCCACCCCCGCTCCCTCGGCGATGCGCCCGGCCTCGAGGTAGGTCAGGTGATCGGCGTCGATGCCCTTGCGCATCTTGACCGTGAGCGGCTTGTCGCCCGCCGCGCGGACCGCCCGTTCGACGATCTCCCGGAACAGGGACGTCTTCCACGGGAGGGCGGCACCGCCGCCGCGCCGGGTGACCTTCGGAACGGGGCAGCCGAAGTTGAGGTCGATGTGGTCAGCGTGGTCTTCGTCGACGATGATGCGAACGGCCGCCTCGACCGTCGCCGGATCGACGCCGTAGAGCTGGATCGAACGCGGGGTCTCGGACTCGTGGTGGCGGATCAGCCGCATGGTCGTGTCGTTGCGCTCGACGAGGGCGCGCGTCGTGATCATCTCGCTCACGTACAGCCCCGGCACCGTACTCGCGACACAGGCGACGGAACGCCGTGTTCGTGATGCCGGCCATCGGAGCGAGGACGACGGGGGCGTCGAGCTCGATGTTGCCGATGCGGAGCGTCCGCGCCGGAGCCAATGCCGTGTTCACTGTCTCATTCTCCCAGACGTCGTGCGACAGCGGTGCCCGCTCCGGCCGAAGCCGGGTGCGGACACCGCTGTGGAGGAAAAGTCAGGCGTCGGCGGTCGCGGATGCCTCGCGGCGCTCGCCCCACACCTGACGGGCGATCTGGCTGAACGCCTCGACCGGCTGCGCTCCACTCACCCCGTACTTGCCGTCGATCACGAAGAACGGCACGCCCGTGATCCCGAACTGCTGCGCCTGCTCCTGGTCGGCACGGACCGCGGCACGGTAGCGCTGCGATGCGAGCGCCTCACGGGCGGCATCCTCGTCGAGACCGACCTCCACCGCCAGAGCGACGAGGTCGTCGTCGCGACCCACGTGCTTGCCCTCGAGGAAGTACGCCGACATGAGGACCTCGGCCAGCTCCAGCTGCTTGCCGTTCTCCTTCGCGAAGTGCAGCAACTCGTGGGCCTTGACGGTGTTGGTGTGCTGGAGCATGTCGAAGCGATACGCCAGTCCCGCCTCGGCGGCGACGCCGGTGACGCGATCGAGCATCTCGCGTGCCTGGTCGGGAGAGATGCCCTTGTGCTGCGAGAGGTAGTCGACCTCGCCGCCGTCGAAGTCCTCGGGGGTGTCGGGCGAGAGCTCGAACGAGTGGTACTCGATCTCGACGACCGGGGCGTCGTCGTCGTCGGCCGTGGCGGCCAGGCCGTTCTCGAGGTTCCGCTTGCCGATGTAGCACCAGGGGCAGGCGATGTCACTCCACACGTCGATCTTGATGGCATCCGTCATATTGGGCACAACTCTTCAGGTGAGCGATCTATTCCGATCGCGGTATTCATTTCCCGGTGGGGGTGTCGATCGCGCCGCCGAACCGTCGATCGCGCGAGAGGTACAGCCCGATGGCTTCCCACAGGTGCGTCCGCCGGAAGTCCGGCCACAGGGTGTCGAGGAAGACCATCTCGGCGTACGCCGACTCCCAGAGCAGGAAGTTCGAGGTGCGCTGCTCGCCGCTGGAGCGGACGAACAGGTCGACGTCGGGCATGTCGGGTTGGTAGAGGTTCTTGCGGATCAGTTTCTCGGTGACGGCGGAGGGCTTGAGCTTGCCGGCGGCGATGTCGTCGCCGATGCGGCGCATGGCATCCACGATCTCCACCCGTCCGCCGTAGTTGACGCACATCGTCAGGGTCAGCACGTCGTTGCCCTCGGTGAGCCGTTCGGCGTGCTGCAGCTCTTTGATGACCGAGCCCCACAGGCGCGGCTTGCGCCCCGACCAGCGGATGCGCACGCCCCATTCGTTGAGCTGATCGCGGCGACGGTGCAGCACCTCGCGGTTGAAGCCCATGAGGAATCGCACCTCGTCGGGCGAGCGCGACCAGTTCTCGGTTGAGAACGCGTAGACCGACAGGTGTTTGACCCCGGCCTGGATGGCGCCCGCGACCACGTCGAGCAGAGCGGCCTCGCCGGCGCGGTGTCCCTCCACGCGCGTGAGCCCCTGGCGGTTGGCCCAGCGGCCGTTCCCGTCCATGACGATCGCGACGTGCTCGGGAACCGACCCCTTCGGGTACGTCGGCGGGTACTCCCCCGTCCAGTCGAGGGGGCGGTACGGCACGGCGTCGCGGTGCGTGAACGGCTTGGGCGTCATCGGTGCGTCTCCAGGTGCGAGAGGGAACGGATGCCACGCTCCAGATGGAACTGCGCGTACGCGGCCACGAGACCCGAGGCCGCCGAGATCGTGCGTCCCGGGGCGGCGTCGATGGTCTCCCACTCCCCCGCCATGAGGGCGCGGAGCATGTCGACCGTCTCACGCGCGACCCGGGGCGAGCCCGCGGGAGCGCACGTCGAGCACACGACGCCGCCGAGCTGGGCGAGGAAGTACGGGTGGTCGCCGACCGTGCCGCAGCGCGCGCACTCGGTCAGCCCCGGCGCCCAGCCCGAGAGGGCCATGGCGCGGAGCAGATAGGAATCGAGGACGCTGCGCTCCGAGTGATCGCCGCGGGCGAGGGAACGAAGCCCCCCGACGAGGAGGAGGTACTGCTGCGGGGTCGCTTCGGCCTCGTTGAGCCGGTCGGCGGTCTCGACCATCGCGCTGGCGGTGGTGTATCGGTCGTAGTTGACGACGATGTCGGCTCCGTACGAGCCGAGCGACTCGGCCTGCTGCACGATGTCGAGGTTGCGCCCCTTGAACAGCTGCACGTCGGCGACCATGAAGGGCTCCAGGCGCGACCCGAACTTCGACGACGTGCGGCGCACGCCCTTCGCGACCGCGCGGATCTTGCCGTTGCGGCGGCTGAGGAGGGTGAGGATGCGGTCCGCCTCCCCGAGCTTGTGGGTACGCAGGACCACGACTTCGTCGCGGTAGGTGGGCACAGTCCATTATCGGGCCCGCCGCGGAGAGGCGGCGGTGCGCCGCGCCTCAGGACGCGGGCGTCAGGGTGACGAGAACGCTGCTCGCTTCGCCCGGGACGTCGACGGACACGGTCGCGAGGTGGGCGCCGGCGGTGGGAAGTGGCATCCGTTCGATCTCTCCGGACAGGAAGGACCCGAACGCGACGACGCCGTCGGAGAGGAGAAGCGTTGCGGTGAGGACCTCGGCGAAACCGTCGACGGGCGCTGCGTCGATGCGGACGCGGAGCGTGACCTCCCCCGCCAGGTCGTCTCGGGTGGCGATCAGGATTGCCGTCGTCGTCGCCACGGCCGGTTCGTCGCCGGTCTCCCACTCCGGGAACTCGGGCGCGCCCGGGGAGAAAATCGCGACCTGCGCGTTGAGCGGGGTGACGCGGAGCTGTCGATCCATGTCGGTCATCCTTCCGCAGGCGCGTCACCGAGGAAGGCGACGGTCTCGTCGAGGCCCATCGCCCGTCCGACGGTGAGGAGGCGGTTGCGCTGCGCGGCATTGAGCGGAGCGTCCGCGTCGAGAATCTTGTCGCAGAGCAGGTCCAGCGCGATTCCGGGCTCCGCATGGTCGGCCAGGTCGGTGACGTCGCGCAGCACTGCCGGATCCAGGATGCCGCTGAGGTCCCCGCAGAGGGACGTGATCTCCGCGCTCGCCCATCGCGCGATTCCCGGCGCGTGGGCGTTCGTCTCGTCCGCAGACCCGAGGAGACGGAGCTGTCCCACCACGTGCGGGCCTCCGTAGACGAGCAGGTGAGCGCCGGGGATCATTGCTTCAGAGAACGGCGCGCCCGGGACGAGCACGCCGACGCTGCAGGGCGTCCATCGCGCTGCCGACGGCACGTGGGCAAGGTGCACGCGGATGCCGAACGCGTCGCGTTCCGACGTGGCGGCCGCGAGAACGGCGGCCGTCGGAAAGTAGCTCTCGCCGGTCGGCGGACCCGAGCGGCGGCCGCCCGCGCTCCGCGGATGGAAGATGATCTCGCCCGCGAGGTCTGTCATCGGTGTTTCTTCCCGGTGGGTGTCGAGGCGTTGGAGGCGCTCGTTCGTCGTGAGGCCGTCGGCGGGGACGGTGCGGTCCGTCCATATCCCACCGCGCTGCACCCATTCCGATCGAAATCGTTCGGTGGACGTCAGCAGGGAGTCCTGGTAGCCCCACTCGACGCCGCAGCAGGGACAGTACTCGTAGGTCGGGCAGCGGCCATCGAGTCCCCACGGAGGGTCGTCTGAGAAGTACCCGCAGACGCGACACAGGTGCGCGGAGGGGAGCCTCATCCGCACAACTTGCGAGGGGGAACGTGGTTGACCGCAGCTCGGTCTATTCGACGGACAGACAACGAGTGGGCGAAGAAGATCTGGCCGTAAGTGACGGATCGCACGGAGATGCTCCTTCCCTATCAGCTGGTCCATATTGTCAAGTCGCCGCCCGGCATCGATATGACGAGTGTCCGCGGATTCCCCGGCCCAGAGTAACTCCACGCCTCGTAGTCGGGATCGGGAGGGATTCGCAGCACGGTCGAGTCGTCGAACGCGATCCGCAATTCGTGGCTCACGATCTCGGCTCCGGTGACGCGTCGCCCGAACAGAGCCAAGACCTCGCCCAGGGCCTTCTTGTCTCCGTCAGGATCCAGGAGCACCTCCGTTGAGCCTGGACGGGTCAGTGCGAACTCCGTCTCGATGGTGACGACATCGCCTTCGGAGAAGCGAAGGGTGAGGCGGTGGTCGACGCCGATGAACTCGAGGTCGCCGCCGTTCGAGAACATCTCGGGTGCAGAATGATGTGCGCTCATGTTCGACTCACAATGTTCCGAAAACATCCACGGATTTTGGCTGGTTAGCTACAAGAAGATCATCGAACGCCGGTAGCCAACGTTCTCGACCTGCGTGGGCTCGGACGGCCTTCTCCAACACCAACGGCGAGTTGTACGTCCTGCGAGGGAAGATCTCGGCTTTCTCTGGGGCGGCCGCGCGCATCTTGGTACCCCGGAAGTTCAGGATTTTCATGCCTCTGGCGCGAGGATCTCCTGTCCTGTACGCGGGGGCGAATCGTTCCGGCTGGGAGTCGGAATGCCCGATCAGCTCCCACATTCCCGGGCGGAACCTCGCGTCGAACACGATCGCCCCGAAAAGGGGCCGCGAGGCGAGTGCGTGGGTCGGGTTCGCGCGAGCTTCGGATGCTGTCCTGCATTCGTCGAAGATGACAACGAACCACGCATGCAGGTACTCGCAGATGACGTGCCCCACGTACACGTGCCGATCGTCGATGCCTATTGTGAAGATGTCGCCCTCGCGAATGGCGTATACCGGGCTGCTCTTTGCCAATTCGAACTCCTCACGCTCCATGTCTTTGATTGATCATCGAAGGAGCCGACTACTCGTCGACCACTGCGATGGAGGGATAGGAAACCCAGCGCGGGTCGCCCGCGATGGCGAGCCTCGTCGCCAGAGAGAGACATTGCTGGAGATCTGTATTGCGTCCGCCATCACAGAGTTCGGAAAAGCTCCTCGAGGTCCACGATCCGAGGCTCGGTCGCCTCCCCTTTAACCTCATACCGCCGGGATCTGAAGCGCTCTGGCATCCGCTGAGGACCGACACCGGCGGTTCGCCGAAATCTTACGGATGTGAACATTTTCTGCCCTCGTACGGGTCCACTGAAGACTGCTGGTCTTGCGCGTCCTAGTCGTCCGTGGGGGCGGCGAATGGAAAGCCCACCCATCGTGAGTCGTGGGCGTCAGCGAGCCGCCCGGCAAGTGTGAGGCACATCTGAAAATCAGTACCACCGCCCAGACAGCGTTGAGCCAGGCCGTAGAAGTCGACGATGGAGTTCGGCGGACAATCCTCTATGATCTCAAGCCGACGTCGTCGCAACCGTGACGGGAGCCACCGAGGGCCCCCTGGGGGTGCATATCTGAACTTGACAGTTTCGATGTCTGGCATGTGTGGCCTCACTTCTCTGCTCTCCGCCGTTTCCTGTTGGTGCGACGGGATCAGGAACCCGGAACGATCTGCCACTTCCGCTGCTGTTCTTCGAAGGTGGTGATGGTGCCGAGCGCGCTGGGATCAACGTGCTTCTCCACCAGATAGCAGGGTCCGGGATAGAAGTCTTCGTCGAAGGGGTCGATACCGAGCTCACGGCAGTACCGCTCCAACATCTCGGGCGTGAATCGGTCTTTCACCCGGCGCTGCTCGTAGACGTTGAGGTCCTCGAAGCTCAGTGGCTCGCCCTTCGCTTCGAAGAGCCACTTCGAACCCGATTGACGCGCCAGGTAGATGCTCCAGGTCGGGGGCGCTATAGACCGCTGACTGCCAGGGTCGTACTCGGTGTAGCGGAAGACTCGGGCGCCGAGCCGCCCGAGCTTGCCGTCGGGCGTCTCCCTTTCGTCGGGAGAGTAGCCGACAAGTACGCCATCCGTACGTCGTGCTTTCGTCAGGACCGCGATGTCGCTGACCGGGTCTCCCCCTGTCGCGAGGTTGTCGAAGATTGCCGACCATTCTGCGCTCCGTGTCGCGGCGACGATGATCCGTGTCGAGTCGCCTGTGAGAGGTTCCAGGAGCGGCATGACGGTTCGCAGGGGTGCTTCATGAACCTGAATGCGGCAGGTGTGACCGAGCCGATCGAACCACTCGCTGTATGCATGAACGAGAGATTCGGGTGAGCTGCGGATGAATCCCATACTCTTCGTCGCGGGATAGAAGGTGTCTCCGAACAAGCTCTGCATAAGTCCGCTCATCAGTCGAGAGTGTGAAGATGGACGATCCCGAGAGATCGGTTGCCAACATCCTCTCTTCGTGAAGGGGGCCTCTGTTCGATCTGGTCCGGTCCCACTCCACATAGTGTCACTGTCGGTCGAGAAAGTACTGCAGGTCCGGACGGTTCACGCCGACACGGACACCGTCGTAGTTGACTTGCTGCTGGTTGATACGAATGTCTCCTGCTCGCAACTGAGTGAGACGGTCCACTTTGTTTTGTACCGCCAGGTTCTGAGAGGCGGAATTGCAATCCTTGCGGGAGCGGGGGTACCCCTGGAGGGCGAAGCGCGGGATCAGGAGCTCCAAATCGCTAACTCGCCACCCGGCATCGAGATGATTTTTGTCGGAGGCTTCTCGGCGCCAGAGTAGCTCCACGCCTCATAATCTTCGCTAGGCGGCACCCGTAGCAGCAGATGATTATCGAACTTAATTTGCAACTCTCCGTCGACAATGAAAACACTTGTGACCGTGCGACCGAAAAGGTCGAGGAATTCGCCAAGGGTCTTCTTATCACCGTCCGGGTCGAACCGCTGCTCGGGATCCCCGTGCCTGAGCAAAAAGAAATCTGTCTCTATGGTGACAACCTCCCTCCCGGAGAAGCGAAGAGTGAGACGATGGTCGACACCGATGAAATCGACCGTGCTACTTTCGGAGATAGTAATCAGTGCTGTGGGATCTATTGGGGCCATTGGAGATAAATCCCCTCGTAGTCGGCAGGTATATGGCTCGCTGGCTTCGAGCCTGGCTTGCCCGTTGTGGGGTCCAGCCATTGCCCGACGTCGTTGCTGTATCGCGAGTACCCGTTTGGATATCGGTCCGTTGGGTCCATGATTCGGATGGTGTTGGAGTCCATGTTGTTGCCCGCGTTGATGACACCGACCATATCCGGATCCTGCGCGACCAGACCCTTCCCGTTGTCGGCTTCCCTGAACGCCCATCCGGAAGGTACGTCGTAGATGGTGCCTTGGGGAGTCGCAACGAAAGTCGTGCCGCTGGACGGAATCACTGTCGTGTCAGTGACCGACGGTCGAACGGGAACCTCATCAAGTTTGGCGACCGCGTTGCTGGCGGGGATGCGGTTGAGGGCTCCGGCGGTGACGGCGGACATGGTCGCGCCGGAGGCGGCGGTGGAGAGGAGTCCGCCGGGGGTGATGGGTTGCCCGCTGATGAGGTACTGGGCGGTGTTCTCGACGGCACCTTCGGCGGCGTTGACGCCGGCGTGGACGAGGAGGCCGCTGGCGGCTCCGGCTCCCGGGACGAGGCCGAAAGCGCCGCTGAGAGCGACTTGGCCCCAGTTGACCTCTCCCGTGGTCGCCTTCTGAATGATCGTGTCGGCGCCGGCGCCGATGAGCATGGCCCCCACCGGGCCGCCGACGCCGGTGGCGATCATGACGCCTCCGGCGATGACCATGGCGCCGCCGGCGACGTACTCCCAGTTGTCGTTCCACCATTCGCCGATGGCGTTGCCGGCGGCGGCGAGGGCGCCTTGGTGGGCGTTGGCGTAGGCGGTGAGTTGTTCGTCGGTGACGGGTTGCAGGCCGAAGGGGTCGGTGGCGTGGAGGGGGTCGTTGCCGGCATAGGAGTAGGGGTTCGCTGACCAGGCGGCGCCGGCGGGTGCGGTGAGGGGGTCGGTGCTGAGGAATCCGCGGGTGGCGGGGTCGTAGGCGCGGGCGCCCATCCATTCCAGCCCCGCGACCTCGAGCCCCCCGGCGGGGCTGATCCCGACGGCTCCGCCGCCGAGGGCGTTGGCGGTGGTGAGAGCCTGCCAGGGGTCGTCGGTGGTGGTGGTGCGGGTGCCGCGCCATCCGCCGGTGGTCCAGGTGTCGCCGATGCCGGTGATAGCGCCGGGGGCGTGGAACACGTCGGTGTCCCCGACGGTGAGCGGGGCGGACGCGTAGGACCCGGCATCCCAGGTCAGGGGGATGCCGTCGACCTCGGCGAGCTCACCGAGCGCATTCACGCGCAGGTCGGTACGCCGCTGTCCCCCGTCGGGGGTGTGCTGGGTGATCGCACGGATCCACCCGCGGTCGTCCCACGCGTACTCCGTCGACCCGGTCGGAGTGGTTTCGCGGGTGCGGCGTCCCTGACCGTCGTAGGCGTAGCTCGTGTCCCCATCGGGTGCGGTGAGGGTGAGGAGTTGCCCGGCGAGGTCGTACGCGAACGAGCGCTCCACGTCGTCCCGGGTTTCGCGGATGAGGCGGCCGGCGGTGTCGTACTCCCAGGCGTTGGCGTGTCCGTCGCTGACGGCGGAGAGGAGTTGCCCGGCGTCGTCGTGGGTGTACCGGGTGGTGCCGTCGGGGCCGTCGACGGCGGTGATGCGGCCGTCGTCGTCACGGGTGATGCGGGTGAGGGTGGCGCCGTCGGCGTCGGTGCGGGTATGCGCCACGGGGAACCCATCCTGGTACTCCCAGGTCTGCAGGCTGTCGCCCGCGCGGGCTTCGAGGATCCGCCCGAACGCATCCCGCGTGTAGTGCACCGCACCCAGACGGGAGTGATCGATACGGGTCAGGTGCCCGGCGGCATCCCTCGTGTACTCGACCGCCACCCCGTCGGGAGTGGTGAGGCTGGTGCGGGCGCCATCGGCGTCATACTCCCACCGCGTCGAGCGACCCTCCGTGGTGCGCTCGGCGAGACGGTCCAGGCGCGTGAACCGGAGGGTGTGGGTGGTGGGCTCGTCAGTGGTGTGATCGATGATCGTCGCCGTGCGGGCACGCGCGTCGCGACGGATCTCCGTCACCTTCCGCCCGTTCACGCTCAGCCCGGACTCCAGGCCGGCGTCGTCGTACGACCACTCCGTGACGGTCCCGTCGGGGCTGGTCTGCCGGATCTGGCGACCCGCGGCGTCGTAGTCGGCGGTGGTGACCCGCCCGAGCGGGTCGGTCTGCGAGGCGACCTTGTCCAACGGCGTGTACGTGCGGGTGGTGACCCCACCGGCGGGGTCGGTGATCGACACCACCCGCCCCCGCTCGTCATACGCGTAGCGGGTCACCCCACCGATCCCATTGGTCGCGGTGACGAGCTGACCGGCCGCGTCGTAGGAGAAACGACGGATGCCGAACCGGGTGTCGTGCGAGAAAGTCAGGCGTCCGACTTTGTCGTAACCGAAACGGGCAACACCCGCGCCGGGGACGTGCTCGCGTACCACCCGTCCAGTTGCGTCGTACTCGACCTCCACACGTTCCCCCGTGGGAAGGACACGGGCGATCACGCGGGAATCAGCGTCGTACTCCAACGCCGTTCGAGCCCCCGTCGGGTCGACGGCGGCGACCGGGCGCCCGCACGAGTCGTACTCATACCGGGTCGTGCGACCGGCCGGGGTCGTGATGGCGGTGACACGGCCCGCGCGGTCGCGTTCGAGGCGTGTGAGGCCGCCGTCCGCGTTCAGCACCTCCACCGGACGGCCACAGGGATCGTAGGTGACCAGCGACGCGTCGCCCGCGGCATCCTGGATCTTCTCCGGGCGGCCGTAGCTGTCGTACCGGACCGAGGTCTCCTCGAATGCGGTCTGCACCGTCATGGTCGTGTCTGAGCGGGACGCCTCCGCCGACACACCGGTCGGATCCGTCGTGCGCGCCAGCTCGCCGACGGCGTCGTACTCCCGCGTCCAGACGCCGCCGGCCGGGTCGGTGATCTCCCGCAGACGGGAGAGGGCGTCGTGGGTGAAGCCCCAGGCGGCGCCGTCGGGGAGGGTGACGCCGGTGACGTTGCCGAACTCGTCGAACGATCGGTCGATCGTGCGGCCGAGGGGATCAATGGTGCGGGTGAGCTGCCCGTGGGGGCCGTACTCCAGCTCCGTGCGCCCACCCAGTGGGTCGACGATCGCGGTGACCACCCCGCCGGGGCCGCGCTCGTAACGCCAGATCGCGCCGTCGGGGTCCTCCCGGCTGAGCAGGGAGCCCTCGGAGCTGTAGGTGTACCGGGTGATCGCGCCGAGCGGGGTGATCGCCTGCGTCACCCGGCCCGTCGCGTCACGCACCAGCCGTGCGGTGGCGCCGTCGGCGTTCCGCGTGGCAACCAGTTCCCCGTGCGCGTCGTAGTCGAAGCGCACGACGACACCCTCGGGGTCTTCGACCCGGCGGAGCAGCCCTTCGGCCCAGTCGAGTTCGGTGACGCCGCCGCCGGGGTCGGTGATGCGGGAGGGGTTCCGCTCCAGATCGTTGGGGTAGTCGTAGGTGACGATGCCGCCGTCGGCGGTGACGACGGTGGTGATGCGGTCGTGGTCGTCGTAGCCGTAGGTGATGTCGGCGCCGTCGGGGGTGACGGTGCGGGTCTTGCGTCCGCGGGTGTCGTAGGCGTGGACGGTGATGCGTCCTTCGCGGTCGGTGACGGAGACGAGGTTGCCGGACGCGTCGTACGCCATCGACTGGCGGTTGCCGTCGGTGTCGATGATCCCGACGAGGCGGCCCTTGCGGTCGGCGATCCACGTGTTCGCGTTCGACCCATCGGCGTCTGCGACCTCGGTGACGCGGCCGGAGAGGTAGGTGAAGCGGGTGTGACGCCCGAACTCCGTGGTCTGCTCCCGCACGCGCCGCTGCGCGTCGTACACGTTGGTGCACTCGATCACACCGGTCGCGGCGGTGACCTGGTCGATGAGGTCGTCGTCGTTCCACCGGTACGTCCGCGTCCCCGCCGGGCCCGACACCGCGGTCAGACGTCGGTCGTCGTCGTACAGGTACTCGACCCGGCGCCCGTCGGAGGAGGTGACGGATGCCACGAGCCCGTCGACGTACTCGACGTCGATGCGGCGGTCGCGGGAGTGCTCCAGGGCTGTTACGGCTCCGGATGCGTCACGGAGAACGGTCATGACGTTGCCGGCTCCCGCGCCGGCGGCGACCCAGTCGCCGCCGGTGGTGAACGCCCACCAGGCCCCGGCGTTGTCGGTGACGAGCAGCCCGTCCGGCGCGGTGAGACCCTGCGCCGCGAGCTCCGCCGCGCTCGCGCGGGTGAGCCAGTAGTTCTCCCCCGTCCCGCGGGCCCAGTCGCGCCCGTCCCGGCCGAACACGATCTGCCGCCCGTCCGCCATCACGAACCGGGCGTCGTCCTCACCGAGCAGCAGGGTGACATCGAGGATCGACGACCACCCGAGGCCGAACACCCCGGCGCCGTCGTTGAGGGAGTTGTACATGCGGGTCAGCGACAGCAGCGCCGTCGCCGCGGGGAACGGCAGGTCGTTCTCCGGCTCGAGGAAGTTCCCCGTGGCGGAGTTCACCGGGTCGTTCACGAACCCCGTCGTCGGAGCCCCACCCCACGCCGTCGGCGGGTCGATCACCAGATCCTGACGCGTCGCGGACACCCCCGCCGCCGCCAGCGACGCCGCCAACGCGGCATCCGACACCGTCCCGATCCCCCCATTCGCCCCCGCGTCCTCGAACGCCTGCGCGATCGTGTTCGCCCACGCCGTGTCGTTCGCATTCGCACTCAACCACGCCTGGAAACCCGACACCACGGGACCGACGTCGATACCACCGAAATCGCACGTCGCCATGAACTGGCTCGCAGCCGACGACACACGTCCCGGGTGAGCGGAGAGCTCCGCATCCAGGGTGGAATTCCCCGTGGCGAAGGTCCGCAGGTTGTCGGGACGTGCCGAAGACGTGCCCCCGCCGCCGCCCCCACCGGCGGTCGGCGTCTGCCGTGGCGAGGTGGGCACGGCGGCCGCATCGAAGACCGGCGGCGAGATCTCGCCGCCCTGCGGCGGCGGCTCCTCACCGAAGATGTCATCCCACGTCGCGTCCAGCCAGTTCGACCGCCGCGCCTCCACCCGGGCCTTCCACTCGCGCGCCCGCTTGCGGCGAGCGTTCTCCTCGCGCGCCGCGTCGCTCAGCCGTCCGATGAACGACGACACGTCCCGCAGCCGCGACGCGAGCTCCCGGGCATCGCTCGCGGCGGTCGTCGCGTTGGCCGCGAACAACTTGCTGAAGGCGCCCTGGAAGTCCTCCTTCGCGGTGGCGACGTACGACGCGCGCGATGCCGTCTGGCCTTCCACGGCGGCTGCCGCCGCGTTCGCGGCGGAGGCCACCGCGTCCGCCAGACCGAAGTCGTAGGTCAGATCCGGTGCGCCGTACACCTCGAGATCGACATCGCTCATCGAAACCCCCCACTGGTTCGGCGGCCGCCCAGAGAACGCGACGACCGCTCACGACCGCAAGAGCTTAGCCCCGGGGTGGTGAGGGCATCAGGGTCTTGCGGCAGGTTCTCATATGTCCCTCATAAACCCAGATCGAAGAGGGTTCCGCCCCCAATAAACGCCTCCGCGGCCCCTCGTCAACACCTGGACACCTCCCCCGCCGTTGTTTATCGTCGTGTCGTCATGAACGGCGTGCAGTGGGTGCGCCGCGCGAAGCAAAAGGGGAAATGATGTCGCGCGTTCTTTCTACCGAGCAGGCCAAGTCGGCCATTCAGCAGATCCAGTCGATCGTGAACGGGGGGTTCACCGACCAGATCTCGCAGCTCGACGCCCAGGGTCGCATCTTGTCGGACCCGAACGTCTGGGACGGCCCCCTCGCCGCCCAGTTCCGCGGCTCCACCTGGCCCGAGACCAAGGCTGCGCTCGACAAGGCCAAGCAGGAGCTCGAAGAGCTGCGCACGCAGCTCAACTCGATCTCGCAGAACATCTTCTCGGCGGGTGGCGGCTCCTGAGTCTCCCCCTCCTCGACGCGAGACGCCTCGCGTGAGAACCGGCTCGCGCCCCCACGACACGGGTGGCCGCGAGCCGGTTCTTTGCATTGGGTCGCAGAGAATGGATGCCGTGAACCCGCCCGTCTTCATCATCCCGCTGTGGGCCGACCTCACCGCGGTCGCGTTGGGCGGAGTGCAGGGCGCCCTCTTCGCCTCAGGCTTCCAGGGCCAGCGACGACTCGACCTTCTGGGCGTCGCGATCATCGGCATCCTGCTCGGAATGGGCGGCGGTCTCATTCGAGACCTTCTTCTGGGTCTCACCCCCGCGACTCTGCAGAACAACTGGTATCTGATCACAGCGACCGTCGCGGCTCTTGTGGGGATGCTCCTGTCGGGGCTGTTTCAGAGACTGAACCGCGCGATCGTCATGCTCGACGCGGTCGTCATCGGTCTGTTCGGCGTGTTCGGCACGAGTAAAGCGCTCGCCCTGGGGTTGCCGGCCGTTCCTGCGGTGTTCGTCGGCGTGCTTGCGGCGGTCGGCGGCAGCGTCCTGCGCGATGTGCTCATGGGCCTGCCCGTCGCGATCATGCACGTCGGCTCGCTCTACGCGGTCGCCGCGGGTGGCGGATGCGCGGTGGTGGCGACGGCGGCCGCTTTCGGCGTGCCCCTCCCTGTCGCGGCCGTGGTCGGTCTGATCGTCACCACGGTCATCCGCGTGCTCGCCGTGATCTTCGATCTCTCGCTTCCCGAGCAGCGGAAGCTCTACCGCCGCAAGGTCGCGGTCGAGACCACCGGCATCCCGATCATCCGAACCGACGACGACACGCCTCGATAGAATCGCCGCCATGCACGGCTGCGCGATGATGCCACCGATCGCGGGACCGCCGTGGTGACGGCGCCCCTCGACGGGATCGTCGTGGCCGACTTCTCGCGCGTTCTGGCGGGTCCGCTCGCGACGATGACCCTCGCCGATCTCGGCGCCCGGGTGATCAAGGTCGAGCGTCCGAACAGTGGCGACGACACGCGCGCGTGGGGTCCGCCGTACGCGCCGTCGGGAATGACGACGTACTTCGAGTCGGTCAACCGCGGCAAGAGTTCTGTCGTGCTCGACCTGCGCGACCCGATCGACCACGCGCGTGCCGCCGAGCTCATCGCCCGCAGCGACGTCGTCATCGAGAACTTCCGCCCCGGCGAGTTCGCTCGCCTGGGGTTCGACGCGGAATCCCTGCGAGATCGGCATCCCGGGCTCATCATCGTCTCGATCAGCGGCTTCGGATCCGCCGCGGGGGCGGATCTGCCCGGATACGACTTCGTCGCGCAGGCCGTCGGGGGCCTCATGCACGTGACCGGCGAGCAGGACGGGGATGCCATGAAGGTCGGCGTCGCCCTCGTCGACGTCCTGACCGGGAAGGACGCCGTGATCGGCGTCCTCGCCGCGCTCCGTCGGCGGGAGGTGACGGGCCGCGGGTCGCTCGTCGAGGTCAACCTCCTGTCGAGTCTGCAGGGCGCGCTCGCGAACCAGGCTGCTGCGCACCTCGGCACCGGGGTCGAGCCGGGGCGCTTGGGTAATCGGCATCCCTCGATCGCCCCCTATGAAGCACTGCGGTGCGCCGACGCGCCGCTAGCGGTGGCCTGCGGCAACGATGCGCAGTTCGCGCGGCTGACCGAGGTCCTCGGGATCGACCGGCTCGCCGAGGACCCGCGCTTCGTCACCAACGCCGATCGGGTGCGCAACCGCGAAATCCTCGCGACGTTGCTCGAGGGCCGGCTGGCCGGGGAGTCGGCGGCGAGCTGGGCATCCCGGCTCAACGCGGTGGGCGTTGCGGCGGGCGTCGTCAACTCGATCGGCGAGGGGCTCACGCTGGCCGAAGAGCTCGGGCTGCATCCCGTCGTCGAGACCGTCGGTGCCGACGGTCGCGTCTCTCGTCAGGTGCGGCCGCCGATCACCTGGACGCCGCCCTACCGAAGCACCGCTACCGCTCCCCCGCGCCTGGGAGAGAACACCGCCGAGGTGCTCTCGTGGCTCGACGACACACCCGAGGAGTGCCCATGAACACCGTGCCCGATCTGCTCGACTTCGACGAGATGCTGTCCGCCGAGGAGCGTGAGACGCGGGATCGCGTGCGTGCGTTCGTCGCCGAGCACGTGCGGCCGTTCATCGCCGACTGGTACGACCGCGCGCACTTCCCCGTCGAGGTGATCCCCGGACTCGCGGGACTGGGCGTCTTCGGCATGCATCTGTCGGGGTACGGCTGCCCCGGTCGAACCGCCGTGGAATACGGACTCGCCGCGATGGAGCTCGAGGCGGGCGACTCCGGTCTCCGTACTCTCGTGTCGGTGCAGGGCTCGCTCGCGATGACGGCCATCCACCTCCACGGCAGCGAAGAGCAGAAGCAGGCCTGGCTCCCCCGCATGGCGCGCGGTGAGGCCATCGGATGCTTCGGACTGACCGAACCGGGCTCGGGGTCCGACCCCGCGAGCATGACGACGCGAGCACGCAGGGACGGTGACGCGTGGGTGCTCGACGGCGCGAAGAGGTGGATCGGACTGGCATCCATCGCCGACATCGCCGTGATCTGGGCGCGCACCGACGAGGGCGTCCGCGGTTTCCTCGTCCCGACCGACACTCCCGGCTTCGCCGCGACCCCGATCGCGCCGAAGATGTCGATGCGCGCATCGATCCAGTGCGACATCGCGCTCACGGACGTGCGGCTGCCCCTCGATGCCGAACTCCCCCTCGCCCGGGGGCTCGGTGCCGCGTTCGCGTGTTTGAACAATGCGCGCTACGGCATCGGCTGGGGCGTCGTCGGCGCTGCGCGCGACAGCTACGCCACCGCGCTCGCCTACGCGGGCGAGCGGCGGCAGTTCGGGCAGCCGATCGCGGCGTTCCAGCTGACGCAGCAGAAGCTCGTCGATATGGCGCTCGAGATCGAGAAGGCCCAGCTCGTCGCCCTCCGGCTGGGACGCTTGAAGGATGCCGGTCGTCTCCAGCCGCATCAGATCTCGGTCGCGAAGCTCGCGAACACCCGCGCCGCGATCGCGGTCGTCCGGGAGGCGCGGACGATCCTCGGCGGCAACGGCGTGACCGCGGAGTACTCGCCGATGCGGCACGCGGCCAACCTCGAGTCGGTGCGGACCTATGAGGGCACCGACGAGATCCACACGCTGGTGCTCGGGGCGCACCTGACGGGTATCCCGGCGTTCCGCGCGGCGGATCCGAGCTGAGTAAGCGCTCAGTCGCTCTCGTCGCGAACCTCGTCACCCTCGCGGATCACGCCGCCGCCCTCGGCGGGGAGGAGCAGGATGCCGAGCGTCGGGGCGTCCTGCTCGAACTCGGTCGTCAACACGCGGAGCAGTCGCGCGTCCCGAACGCCGGAGTCGGGGTTGGCGGTGATCGCGGCGCAGCGCTCGATCGGCTTCTGGACGTCGAAGACGACCTCGCCGATGCGGATGCGTCCCTGCCACCCCAGTTCCGCCCAGGCCGGCGCGCCCGAGACGACGATGTTGGATCGGAAACGGCGATCGTCGACGGGGGCCGACACCGCGGCATCCAGTTCTGCGACAGATGCCTCCCCGTGAAGGGAGATGTATCCCTGCGGGCGGTCCTGGAAACGCGCGGTCCGACCGTCGCCGATGAGCGCGAGCGGCAGAACGCCCTCGGCGTCGAGGAGCCGGGCATCCGAGGTCGAGCGCAGGTAGGTCGTGACGGCATCCACGAGCCGGGCGCGCCCCTGCGGGCTGAGGTCGCTCTCGATGTCGATGTCGTCGACCTGGAGGCGCAGCGTCTGCTGTCCGTCGTCGTAGGTGAGGGCGATGCGTGCGAGCGTGGGGAACGTCATGAGCGCGAGTCCGCGGCTCTTCGGGAACGTCGCGTCCTCCGGCTCGACGGCGTCGGCGAACCGGAACACGAGAGCACGGTCGCCCTGGACGCGTCCGTCGTCCTGGATTACCAGGTGGGGACGGCGTTCAGGGGTGAAGCCTTTGACGGGATAGCGGTACAGGGCGCTGACGTGAGGCACGGTCCCATCCTCGCACCCTGTACCGCTCCCGCTCAGGCGCGCGCGAGCACCTCGCCGTGCGGGAGGAGGATCCACCCGTCGGGGTGGGCGGCCCACTCGCGCCACGCGTCGGAGATGCGCTGGAGCTGAGCGTCGTCGGCGAGGCCGAGTCGGCGCGCGTGCTCGGCGAAGGCCGACGCGAGCACCCGGTCGGCCCACATCCCGCCCCACCACGCGCGCTTCTCCGGCGTGTCGAAGACCCAGACGCTCGCGCTCGCCTCGATGCGGGTGAACCCGGCTTCGCGAGCCCACGCCTTGAGCCGCCGGCCCGCGTCGGGCTCCCCCGACACTCCGCGGTGCACGCCGTGATAGATCTCGAGCCACTCATCCAGAGCGGGGATCAGCGGATGCCAGATCACCCCGCCGTAATCCACGTCACGCACGGCCACCAGGCCGTCGGGCCCGGCGACGCGACGGAACTCGCGCAGAGCGTCCACCGGGCGCTCGAGGTGCTGAAGCGTCTGGTGCGCGTGCACGATGTCGAAGGAGGCATCGGGGGCGTCGAGCGCGTACGCGTCGTCGACGCGGAACTCGACGTTCAAGCGCTCCCCGATCGCGGCGCGCGCGATCGCGACGACGTCGGGGGCGGCATCCACTCCGACCACCTGCCCCGGGAAGACCCGGTCGGCGAGGTCGACGGTGATGGTGCCGGGGCCGGCCCCCACATCCAGGATGCGAGCGCCGGCGAACAGCGAGGACACCAGGTAGGCCGCCGAATCGGCGACGGTCCGTACCGCGTGGGAACGCAGCACGCTCTCGTGGTGTCCGTGGGCGTAGGCCACGGCCGTGTCTCTCGCGCTCGGCGTCAGACGCCGGCCAGCTCGCCGCTGGTCTGACGCGTGCGGATCGCGCGATTCACGCCCGAGACGATCGCCTTGAGCGACGCCGTCGAGATGTCGTTGTCGATGCCGACGCCCCACAGGCGCTGGTCGTCGACCTGCAGCTCGATGTACGCCGCTGCCTGTGCGTCGCCGCCCGAGCTCAGCGCGTGCTCGACGTAGTCGTAGAGCGTGACGTCGAACCCCTGGGCGCGGACGATCTCGAGGAACGCCGCCACGGGACCGTTGCCCACGGCGGACGCCGGCTGAGCCGAATCGCCGTCGCGCAGCGTGACGTCGAGGTGCACGTCGCCGGACATGTCGCTCGACGAGCGCGTCGACAGCAGTTCGAAGCGGCCCCAGCGCTGGTCGTCATCCTTCGAGGGCAGGTACTCGTCGGTGAAGATGTCCCAGATCTGGTCGCTCGACACCTCGCCGCCCTCGGCGTCGGTGCGGGCCTGGACGACGCCCGAGAACTCGATCTGCAGCTTGCGCGGGAGGTCGATCGCGTGGTCGGCCTTCAGCAGGTACGCGACGCCACCCTTACCGGACTGCGAGTTCACACGGATGACGGCCTCGTACGAGCGGCCCAGGTCCTTCGGATCGATCGGCAGGTACGGCACGGCCCACTCGATCTCGTCGATGTGCTTGCCCTCGGCGGCCGCGCGGGCCTCCATCGCCTCGAACCCCTTCTTGATGGCATCCTGATGCGAACCGCTGAACGCGGTGAAGACGAGGTCGCCGGCCCACGGGCTGCGCTCGGGCACGGGCAGTTGGTTGCAGTACTCGACTGTGCGCTTGACCTGGTCGATGTCGCTGAAGTCGATCTGGGGGTCGATGCCCTGCGTCAGCAGGTTGACGCCCAGGGCGACCAGGTCGACATTGCCGGTGCGCTCACCGTTGCCGAACAGGCAGCCCTCGATGCGGTCGGCGCCGGCCATGTAACCCAGCTCCGCGGCGGCCACGGCGGTGCCGCGGTCGTTGTGCGGGTGCAGTGACAGGATGACGTTCTCACGGTGATTGAGGTTCCGCGACATCCACTCGATCGAGTCGGCGTAGACGTTGGGGGTCGCCATCTCGACGGTCGCGGGCAGGTTCAGGATGACCTTGCGCTCGGGAGTGGGCTGGAAGACCTCGAGCACCTCGTTGCAGATGCGCAGCGCGAACTCGAGTTCGGTGCCCGTGTAGCTCTCGGGCGAGTACTCGTAGTACACCTCGGTCTCGGGGATCGTCGCCTCGTACTTCTTGCACAGGCGCGCACCCTCGAGGGCGATGTCGATGATGCCCTGCTGGTCGGTGCGGAAGACCACCTCGCGCTGCAGCACGGACGTGGAGTTGTACAGGTGGACGATGGCCTGCTTCGCGCCGGCGATCGCTTCGTACGTGCGGGCGATCAGGTGCTCGCGCGCCTGCGTCAGCACCTGGATCGTGACGTCATCGGGGATGAGGTTCTCTTCGATCAGCTGTCGGACGAAGTCGAAGTCCGTCTGGCTCGCGCTCGGGAACCCCACCTCGATCTCCTTGTAGCCCATCTTCACGAGCAGGTCGAACATGACGCGCTTGCGCTCGGGGCTCATCGGGTCGATGAGGGCCTGGTTGCCGTCGCGCAGGTCGACCGCGCACCAGCGCGGCGCGAGCTCGATGCGCTTGCTCGGCCACGTGCGGTCGGGCAGGTCGACCGAGATCTGCTCGTGGAACGGACGGTACTTGTGCACCGGAGCGGACGTGGGCTTCTGGGTGTTATTCATGGTGTGTCGCTTCTCTTGTTCGTGGTTCCCGCCCGGGAAGGGCATCAGGAGGGGCCGACGACGAGCTCCGCGACGAGGATGGCCCTAGATCGAGGACTCGTCGCGGCAGCTAAGAAGAAGCAGACCACCGAAGCGCATTCTGCGATCGTACCAGCCCGGCGCGGGGCGGTTCACTCCCCCGTCGCCCATTCGCGCGACAGGATGCCGAAGTCGACCTCGTCGCTCCACCGCCCTTTGAACCACTCGTTCTCGACGAGGTGGGCCTCGCGTCGCATCCCCACCCGCTCCGCGAGGGCGAGAGAGCGGGCGTTGTCGGCGTCGACGCGGGCGACCAGACGGCGGAGCCCGTACACCGAGAACGCGGTGTCGATCAGCGCGCGGACCGCCTCGGTGGCGAGTCCCCGACCGGATGCCGCCGGGCTCACGACCCAGCCGATCTCGGCCGATCCGGCTTCGAGGTCGAGGTGGAAGATCACGAGATCGCCGATGACCGTAGCATCGGCGACGTGTTCGATCGCGAGGACGACCCCGCCGCGTTCGCCCTCGAGGCTGGTGCCCCCGAAGATGTGACCGATGCGTCCGCGGATGTCCTCCGCCGTCTGCGGCTCGAAGGGCAGGAAGCGGCACACGTCCGCGTCCCCGCGGTAGCGCACCATCGCCTCGAGATCGGCGTCGACGACCGGTCGCAACCGCACCCGCTCACGCACGACCTCGAGGCGCTCGGGCGCCGGGGGCAGGACGAACGGCGACCCGGTCACGGGATCAGCGCCACCTTGCCGCCCGGGTGACCCGTCATGACGAATCGGACGGCCTCGACGGCGTCGGCGAGCGGATACGTGCGTGCGAGGGGCACTTCCAGGGCACCGGATGCCGCGAGCTCCAGAACCCGCGCGCGAGCGATGTCGCGGAACCGGGCGCTCTCGGGCCGCGCTCCGGCGATCCAGAGGAAGCCGTCGCTCTTCGCTCGTTCGGGGTCGACGATCGTGACGATGCGATCGCGCTCGGCGACGAGCGCGAGAGAGACGTCGATCGCTTCGTCGGTGCCGACCGCGTCCCACGCGGCCGCGATGGGCGCTCCGCCTGCGGCGTCTTCCACGCGCTCGCGCAACCCGTCGCCGTACGCGACGGGGATGCCGCCGTACCGACGGACGCGCTCGGCCGAGTCTGCGGCATCCGGACCCACCGTGCCGATCACGCGCACGCCGAGATCGCGCGCCTGCTGGAGCAGACTCACGCCCACGGCGCCCGAGGCGGCGTGCAGCAGGACGGTGTCACCGGCCACGATCCGGGTCACCTGGATCATCTCGGCGGCGGTGGTTCCGGCGAGCAGCAGATTCGCCGCTTCGGGGTGCGACAGGTCGGCCGGCTTCGCGAACACGTCGCGCGCGGGCACGGTGATCTCGGTCGCATAGGCGCCTTGCACACGGAACGCGACGACCTCGTCTCCGACCGCGAGTTCCCCGGAGCCGCCGAGGGCGTCGGCGCCGATCGCGATGATCTCACCGGAGAGCTCGTATCCGATCGGCGCGGGGAACGTCGCCCCGGGTCGCGCCTGCGCGACGTGTTTGGCATCCGCGGGATTCACGCCGGCGGCGTGCACGCGAATCGTCACCTCGCCGGGGCCGGGCGGGGCCACGTCGACCTCGTCGAAGCTCCACGTGTCGATCGGTCCCGGAGCCGAAGCCGTCCACCTTCTCGCCATGATCGCGCCTTTCGTCGTGGATGTCGGCGGACTCAGAAACCGAGTCGGCCGAGCTGCTTCGCGTCGCGCTGCCACTCTTTCGCGACCCGCACGTGCAGCGACAGGTAGACGCGGCCGCCGACGAGCGGTTCGATGCCCGCCCGTGCCCGGGCGCCGACGTCGGCGAGACGCGTGCCCTTGCGGCCGATGATGATCGCCTTCTGGCTGTCGCGCTCGACGATGATGTTGGCCCACACGTCGGTGAGATCGCTGCCCTCACGCGGGGCGACGTCGTCGATGGTGACGGCGATGGAGTGGGGCAGCTCGTCGCGCACACCGTGCAGAGCCGCTTCGCGGATGATCTCGGCGATGCGGTCCTCGAGGGTCTCGTCCGTCGTGATGTCAGCGTCGTACAGGGCGGGTCCCTCGGGCATGAGGGCCAGCAGCTCGTCGCTCAGCACGTCGAGCTGATCGTTCGTCACGGCCGAGAGGGGGATCACCGCGGCCCAGTCCTCGCGGAGCGAATCCACCTCGACGAGACGCTCCGTGATCTGGTCGCGCGTCGCGGCGTCCGTCTTGGTCACCAGCGCGACCTTCTTCGCGCGCGGGTAGCCCGACAGCGACTCCGCGATGCGTCGATCGCCCGGGCCGACCTTCTCGGTTGCGGGTGCGCAGAACGCGATGACGTCGACGTCACCCAGCACCTGCTCGACGAGGTCGTTCAGACGCTGACCGAGGAGCGTCCGCGGACGATGGATGCCAGGGGTGTCGACGACCACGAGCTGGCCGCCCGGTCGGTTGACGATCCCGCGGATCGCCCGGCGGGTGGTCTGCGGCTTGTCGCTGGTGATGGCGACCTTCTCGCCGACGAGGGCGTTGGTCAGCGTCGACTTGCCGACGTTGGGTCGCCCCACGAAGGTCACGAAGCCGGATCGGGTGTCGCTCATCTGTCGTTCCTCTCGCGCGCGGTCTCCGCGTCGGTTTCGTCGTCCTCCGGCTCGGCGCGTTCCACGATGACCGTCGCGATGCCGCGGTTGCGGCCCCGCGAGGCTCCCCCGGTCATCACGAGACCAGAATGCTCGGCCGTGGCCCCGGGTTGCGGGATACGGCCCAGAGCCTTGCCCAGAAGGCCACCGATCGAGTCGACGTCTTCGTCGTCGAGCTCGAGGCCGAACAGGTCGCCGACCTCGTCGAGTCCGAGTCGCGCGTTGACCCGGTAGCGGCCGTCGTCGAGGGGGACGACCTCGGTCGACGGAGCGTCGTACTCGTCTGCGATCTCACCCACGAGCTCTTCGATGAGGTCTTCGAGGGTGACCAGGCCGGAGATCCCGCCGTATTCGTCGACCGCGAGACACACGTGGACGGCATCGCGCTTCATCTGCTGCAGCAGCGTCTCGGCCTTCATGGACTCGGGTACGAACACGGCCGGTCGAGCGATGCGCCGGATCGGAGCGTCACGCCAGCCGGCCTCGTCGCGGAAGCCGAACTGGACCAGGTCTTTGAGATAGAGCATGCCCACGACGTCGTCGGCCTCGTCGTCGGCGAGGGGAACGCGCGACACGCCTTTCTCGAGGAACAGCGCGAGGGCTTCGCGCGAGCTCGCCGCGGCATCCACGGTCACCATATCGGTGCGCGGCACCATCACCTCGCGCACGTAGCGGTCGGTGAAGTCGAACACCGAGTGGATCAGCTCGCGGTCGTCTTCTTCGATGAGCTCGTTCTCGGCGGCCTCGTCGATGATGCTGAGCAGCTGCTCCTCGGACGCGAACGAGGTCGACTGCGACAGGCCCGGCGTGACGCGGTTGCCGACCGACACCAGGCCGTGCGCGAGCGGACCCAGGATGATGCGCATGCCCCGGATGAGCGGCGCTCCCCCGGTCAGAAGACCGCGGGCGTGCTGGCGCCCGACCGAGCGGGGGCTCGCTCCGACCGCCACGAACGAGATCCCCGTCATCAGGACCGCGGCCGCCGCGACCGCCAGCCAGATGTTGTCGAACAGCAGCACGAAGGCCGCGGTCACCAGCACCGCCGCCGTGGTCTCGGCCAGGACGCGGATGAACCCCACCGCCGTGATGTGGGCGCTCGGATCGTCGGCGATGCGCTGCAGAGCGCGGGCGTTCCGGCCCGACGAGCCCAGTTCGAGCAGGTCGGTGCGCGAGGTCACTCCGAGCGCGGCCTCGGACGCCGCCATCAAGCCGCCGAAGGCGACGAGAAGCAGCGCCGCGACGAGAAGGAGGGCCTCGGTCATGCGCGGCGGCGGCGCTCGACGGCCTGGAAACCGCTGATGAGCTCCCGCTGCAGGCCGAACATCTCGCGCTCTTCGTCGGGCTCGGCGTGGTCGAAGCCGAGCAGGTGGAGCAGGCCGTGCGTGGTGAGCAGGATCAGCTCATCCTGGGTCGAGTGCTTGGCCGTCACGGCCTGCGCTTCGGCCACGGAGGGGCACAGCACGATGTCGCCGAGGAGTCCCGCGGGCGTCGGCGCGTCTTCGGATCCCGGGCGGAGCTCGTCCATCGGGAAGCTCAGGACGTCGGTGGGACCCGGCTCGTCCATCCACTGCACGTGGAGCGACTCCATCGCGCCCTCGTCGACGAGCACGATGGCGACGTCGGCGTCGGCGCTCACGTGGAGCTCCGCGAGGTTGTACTCCATCAGACGCAGCAGGACCTGCTCGTCGATCTCGTAGCCGGATTCGTTATTGATCTCGATCGTCATGAACGGTTTCGTCTCGGGAGGTGATCGCGGGGACCCGCGGCACGGGGGCCGCGTCGCTCCGCACGGTTGGCGAACTCGGTGGCTTCGTCGCGCTCGCGTCGAGCGACGAGGCGCTTCTCGTCGTACTCGCTGTACGCGTCGACGATGCGACCGACGAGCGTGTGACGAACGACGTCGTCGCTCGTCAGGTACGCGAAGTGGATGTCGTCGATGTTGCTCAGCACTCGCGTGACCAGGCGGAGACCCGACGCCCCCTGCGGGAGGTCGATCTGCGTGATGTCGCCCGTCACGACCATGCGTGTGCCGAACCCGAGACGCGTAAGGAACATCTTCATCTGCTCGGGCGTGGTGTTCTGGGCCTCGTCGAGCACGACGAACGAATCGTTCAGCGTCCGCCCGCGCATGTACGCCAGGGGCGCGACCTCGATGGTTCCCGTCGCCATGAGCTTGGGGACGATGTCGGGGTCCATCATCTCGTTGAGAGCGTCGTAGAGCGGCCGGAGGTACGGATCGATCTTGTCGGTCAGGGTGCCGGGCAGGAAGCCCAGACGCTCCCCCGCCTCGACGGCCGGGCGGGTGAGGATGATGCGGCTGACCTCTTTGCGCTGCAGCGCCTGCACGGCCTTCGCCATCGCGAGGTAGGTCTTGCCCGTCCCGGCGGGACCGATGCCGAACACGATGGTGTTCTCTTCGATCGCGTCGACGTAGGCCTTCTGCCCGGCGGTCTTCGGGCGGATGACCTTGCCGCGCGACGACAGGATCGCCTCGCCCATCACCTCGGACGGACGGGGACCGCCGTCGGAGCGCAGCATGCGGTTCGAACTCGACACGTCGGCCGGGTCGAGCCCCTGGCCGGAGCGCGTCATCGCGAGCAGCTCGTCGACGAGGCCGCGCGCCGCGCGCACGGCGCCCGGAGCCCCGGACAGCGTGACCTCGTTGCCGCGCACGTGCACGTCGACGTCGGGGTGCTCTTTCTCGACCACGCGCAGGAGACGATCCTGCGGGCCGAGGAGTTGCACCATGGCGACGCCATCGACCTCGATGCGGTCGACGACGTGTTCTTCGGGGGAATCAGCCACCCAGGCTCTTTTCGTTCAGGCCGCCCGCGAGGACGTGGGCGTGCACATGGAAGACGGTCTGACCGGCACCCTCGCCGGTGTTGAAGATGAGACGGAAATCTCCGTCGGCGTGCTCGGCGGCCACCGTGTTGGCCAGCCCGATGACTTCGCTCAGGAGGTCGGGGTCGCCCGCCGCGAGCTCGACCACGTTCCGGTATTCGGCGGTCTTCGGGATGACGAGCAGATGCACCGGCGCCTGCGGAGCGATATCGCGGATCGCGAAGACGTTCTCCGTCTCGGCCACGATCTCGGCCGGGATCTCGCCCTGCAGGATGCGCGTGAAAACGGAGGGTTCGCTCATGGCATCCAGTCTATCGACGGCCTCCGACACCGGGGCGGACCGATCCCACCTCCCCACGGCGCGCGACCGGCTTCCGGCGTTTGGGGCGCATTTCACCGTTTGGGGCGTGAACTACCGCGCCCCAAACGGAAGAACGCGCCCCAAACCAGGGACGCGCCCCGCTCACCAGCGACCGTGCGCCGCCGAGAGCACCGAGATCGCCGCGGCCCCCGCGGTGGAGGTGCGCAAGACCGTGTCGCCGAGCCGCACGAGCCGTGCGCCGGCGTCCGCGAGCGCCGAGAGCTCCTCGGGGGCAATCCCGCCCTCGGGGCCGACCACGAGCACGACGTCGCGACCGTCCGACGCCTCCGTCGCGGCGGCGGTGAGGCGAGCGGATGCCGACGGCTCGAGCACCAGCACCTGCGACGTCGCGGCGAGCCGGACGAGATCCGCTGTGCGCGCCACGCCCTCGACCTCGGGGATCCAGGCGCGATGCGCCTGCTTCGCGGCCTCACGCACAATGGTCCGCCAGCGGGCGAGGCCCTTTTCGGCCTTGGCATCCCAGCGCGACACGCTCCGAGAGGCCTGCCAGGGCACGATGGCGTCGACGCCGAGTTCGGTGGCCGCCTGGACCGCGAGCTCGTCGCGGTCGCCCTTGGCGAGCGCCTGGACGAGGACGAAGCGCGGACTCGGCGCGGGCACCTCGTCGCGGCCGGTGACCCGGACGTCGACCTGCTTCGGCGACGCCCCGGTCACGAGGCCCGAGAGCCACGTCCCCCGCCCATCCCCCAGCGTCACGGCTTCGTCGACGCGCACCCGACGCACCGCGGCCGCGTGGTGCGCCTCAGAGCCGGTGAGTTCGACGATGTCACCGAGCTGAGCGGATGCCGCCTCGTCGGTGACGAAATGCAGAGCCACGGTCAGTGCCGGAAACGATCGCGGAACTTCGCGAACATGCCCTGCTGGTGCTCGGCCAGGCGGGGCTTCGGGGCCCTCGTCCGCTTCGCGAACTCCTCGATGAGGGCGCGCTCCTTGTGATCGAGGCGCGTCGGGGTGACCACCTGCACGCCCACCTTGAGGTCGCCGCGCTGGCTTCCGCGCAGCGGGGTGATGCCGCGGTTCTTGATCGTCAGCACGTCGCCCGACTGGACGCCGGGACGCACTTCGAGGTCGACGGTCCCGTCGAGCGACTCGATCGTCGTGGTCGTGCCGAGGATGGCGTCCGGCATCGAGACCTCAAGCGTGGCGAGCAGGTCGTCACCCTCGCGGCTGAAGGCCTCGTGCGCCTCGACGGTGACCTCGATGTACAGGTCGCCGTTGGGGCCGCCGGCGGGACCCACCTCGCCCGAGCCCGGGAGCTGCAGACGCAGACCCGATTCGACGCCGGCGGGGATGTCGACGGAGACGGTGCGGCGCGCGCGAACGCGTCCCTGGCCCTGGCAGGTGTTGCACGGGTAGGGAATGGTCGTGCCGTGACCCTGGCAGACGTTGCAGGGCTGGCTGGTGACGACATTGCCGAGGAGGCTGCGGACCGTGCGCTGCACGTGGCCCGAGCCGTGGCAGATGTCGCACGTGACCTCGCTCGTGCCCGGAGCCGTGCACGCGCCCTGGCACGTCTCGCACAGCACGGCGGTGTCGACCTCGAGGTCGCGATGCACGCCGAACACGACATCGCCGAGGCTGAGGGTCACGCGCACGAGCGCGTCCTGACCGCGCTCACGCCGTGAACGGGGCCTCGGCCCGCGGCCCCCGCCGCCCTGAGCTCCGCCGAAGAAGGTCTCGAAGATGTCGCTGAAACCGCCGAAGCCGCCCGCTCCCCCGCCGCCGAAGGGGTTCTGGTCGCCGCCCATGTCGTAGCGACGGCGCTGCTCGGGGTCGCTGAGCACGTCGTAAGCGTGCGTGACGAGCTTGAAGCGCTCGGACGCGTCTTCTCCGGGGTTCACGTCGGGGTGCAGTTGGCGCGCCAGGCGTCGGTACGCCTTCTTGATGTCTTCGGGGCTGGCGTCGCGCTCGACGCCCAGGACCTCGTAGTGGTCAGCCACAGTCGCCTTCCTGCCCGCTTGCGCGGGATCGTTCTCGGTGGGGTGCTCGTCGCGGGGGGTTCGTCGCGCTCGTCGTCAGCGGGAACTGTCGTCGTCTTCGAGCATCCGGGTCAGATAGTGCGCGACGGCGCGGACCGCCGCGAGGTTGGAGGAGTAGTCCATGCGGGTGGGGCCGAGCAGACCCACCCGCGCGCCGCCGGCGGAGCCGTCGTACCGGCTCGCGAGGACGGACGCCTCGATGAGACCGAACGGCTCGTTCTCGCGGCCGATGCTGGCCGAGAGGCCCTTGTCGTCCGCGACCATCTCGCTCATGAGGCGCAGGAGCGTCACCTGCTCCTCGATGGCCTCGAGCAGCGGGTAGATGCTGCCACGGAAGTCCTGCTCGCGCTTGGCGAGGGTCGCCGCTCCCGCCATCACGAGGCGATCCTGGCGGAACTCCTCGAGCTCTTCGCCCACCACGCGCAGTACCGCGTCGGCGATCGCGTCGATGGCGACGCCCGGGCGCGGTCCGTCGGCGAGGGCGTCGGCCACTCGCTGGACGCTGTCGGCGACGCTCCGCCCGACCAGCACGGCACCCACCCGCGCGCGCAGCTGCACGATCTCGGGCTCGGCGGGTTCGGCCGGGACGAGCGCGATCCGCTGCGAGACGCGCCCGGTGTCGGTGACGAGGATGACGAGCACGCGCGGCCCGCCGAGCGCGACGAGCTCGACGTGAGTGACGTTCGCCCGCGCGAACGACGGGTACTGCACGATCGCGACCTGACCGGTCAACTGCGTCAGTGCGCGCACCGTCCGCGCGAGCAGGTCGTCGAGGTCGCCCGCCTGGTCGAGGAACGAGGTGATCGCGCTGCGCTGGGCACTCGAGAGCGGGCGCAGCTCGGCGAGGTGGTCGACGAAGACCCGATACCCCTTGTCCGTGGGGACGCGGCCCGAGGAGGTGTGCGGCGCGACGATGAGCTCTTCGTCTTCGAGCAGCGCCATGTCGTTGCGGATGGTCGCGGCCGACACCCCGAACGCGTGACGATCGACGATGGCCTTGCTGCCGACCGGCTCGCGTGTGTCGACGTAGTCCTGCACGATCGCGCGGAGCACCTGAAGGCCGCGTTCCGACACCATGAGCTGCTCCTCCCGTTTGGCACTCCGAAGTCGTGAGTGCCAATTCTACGGGATCGGCGCGCGTCGTCGCCGGGGGCTCGCGGATGCCGTGGACTCGGCCCGACTGCGGGCAGCGTCAGGCGGTGAGGGCCCGTACGACGGCATCCGCGAGGAGGCGCCCGCGCCGGGTGAGGACGATGCGCCCGCGCACGGCATCCGGACCCTCGACGAGACCGTCGGCGATGAGGGAGGCCACGGCCTTGCGGCCCTCGCCGTGCAGCTCCGACACCGCCAGACCCTCGCGGATCCGGCTGCGCAGCAGCACAGATTCGAGACGCCGAGCCGTTTCGTCGGGCCGCTCTCGCGCAGCGGCGGGCGACTCGTCGGCGGCCAGACGCTGCGCGTACGCGGCCGGGTGCTTGACGTTCCACCAGCGGAGTCCCGCGACGTGGCTGTGGGCACCGGGGCCGAAGCCCCACCAGTCGGTCCCCCGCCAGTACGCGAGATTGTGCCGCGAACGGTGGGCGACGCCCCGCGACCAGTTCGACACCTCGTACCAGTCGTACCCGGCGGCGGCGAGCACCTCGTCGGCGAGCTCGTACATGTCGGCCTGCAGGTCGTCATCCGGCATGGCGACCGCGCCCGAGCGGATCTGTCGCACGAGCTTCGTGCCGTCTTCGACGATGAGAGCGTAGGCCGAGATGTGGTCGGGCTCGAGGACCGAGGCCGCTTCGAGCGATGCGCGCCAATCGTCGAGAGACTCCCCCGGTGCGCCGTAGATGAGGTCGAGCGAGACATCGAGGCCGGCTCGGCGGGCGGACGCGACTGCGGTCGCGACATTCGCGGGGTCGTGCGTCCGGTCAAGAGCCGCCAGGACGTGCGGTCGAGCCGACTGCATTCCGACCGACACGCGGGTCACTCCGGCGGCCGCCAGCGTCTCCATCACGGCATCGTCGACCGTGTCGGGGTTGGCCTCCACGGTGATCTCGGCGCCGTCGGTGATGCCGAACTCAGTCCGTACCGCGTCGAGCATCCGCGCGAGGTCGCCGGGCGGCAGCAGGGTCGGCGTGCCTCCCCCGAAGAACACCGTGGATGCCATGCGGCGGGGGCCCGCGGCATCCATCACCCTGCCCGCCAGGCGCACCTCGGCCGCGAGTGTGTCGGCGAAGTCGTCTTGCCGCGCTCCGCGGAGCTCGCTCGCGGTGTAGGTGTTGAAGTCGCAGTATCCGCAGCGAACGCGGCAGAACGGCACGTGCAGGTAGACGCCGAAGTCCGTCGTCGGATCGATCGTCAGGTCGTCGGGCAATCGCCCATCGGCGGGAGCGGGGTCTCCGAGGGGAAGGGGTCCGCCCATCAGGACGTGTACAGCGGAGAGATCGCGCGCAGGTACTGCGTGAAGAGCGCCCGCCGACGGCGGCGGAGGCGGCTCGTGAACAGACGGTACGAGGGCACGGTCGGCCGGTCGAACGCGCGGACCACGAACCACACCTCGTCGTTGTCGCGCCACTCGACGATGAAAAGCTCCTCGCCGCTCACGTTCGAGTGCCCGACGGTGCCGAGGATGAAGCCGACGCGCCGGGGCTCTTCGAAGACCGAGATGACGCGCAGCTCGGCGTCGGCGCGGTGCCCGTCGACCTTGCCGTGCAGGCGTACTCCCGTACCGGGGCTGACGAACGGCGTGCCGTCGGCGGCGAAGCGCTGCTCGGGCTCGAGGCTGCTCGGAGCGATGGGTGCCCCGTCGGCGTCGAACCCCACGCCGGAGTATCCGCCTCCGGATGCCGGACGCACATCGCTGATGCTCAGATCGCCCGAACGCAGCGGAGCCCACGACAGCAGCAGTTCGCTGGCCGCGGCGAAGCGCTCCTCGCCGCTGCCGATCCGCCACGCGTCTTCGGCGGGGACCGAGTGCTCCGGCGGGTACTGCATCAGGTCGTGCGCCTGGGTGGCGCCGACGGCGGCGTAGTCGACCGTGTCATCGGTGAAGTTCTGCCGACGCATGATGCCTCCCGTTCTACTTCTTGGCCTCGACGTCTCCCGACAGGGCGGCGATGAACGCCTCCTGCGGCACCTCGACCCGGCCCACCATCTTCATGCGCTTCTTGCCCTCTTTCTGCTTTTCGAGGAGCTTGCGCTTTCGGGTGATGTCACCGCCGTAGCACTTGGCGAGGACGTCTTTACGGATGGCGCGGATCGTCTCGCGCGCGATGATGCGCGCGCCGATCGCGGCCTGGATGGGCACCTCGAACTGCTGGCGCGGGATGAGCTTGCGCAGGCGCTCGGCCATGAGAGTGCCGTACGCGTAGGCCTTCTCGCGGTGGACGATCGAGCTGAACGCGTCGACCTTCTCGCCCTGGAGCAGGATGTCGACCTTCACGAGGTCGGCGGTCTGCTGACCGGCCGGTTCGTAGTCGAGGCTCGCGTAGCCCTGCGTGCGGGACTTGAGGTGATCGAAGAAGTCGAACACGATCTCGCCGAGGGGCATGTGGTAGCGCAGCTCGACGCGGTCTTCGCTGAGGTACTCCATACCGAGCAGGGTTCCGCGGCGCGACTGGCAGAGCTCCATGACCGTGCCGACGTAGTCCTTCGGGAGCAGGATGCCGACCTTGACGATCGGCTCCGACACCGAGGCCACGCGACCGTCGGGGTACTCGCTGGGGTTCGTGACGGAGACCGTGTCGCCGGTGTCGGTGGTCACCTCGTACGTGACCGAGGGAGCCGTGGTGATGAGGTCGAGACCGAACTCGCGCGAGAGGCGCTCGGTGATGATCTCGAGGTGCAGCAGGCCGAGGAATCCGCAGCGGAACCCGAAGCCGAGGGCGACCGAGGTCTCGGGCTCGTACTGCAGCGAGGCGTCCGAGAGTTTCAGCTTGTCGAGCGCTTCGCGCAGCTCCGCGTAGTCACTGCCGTCGATCGGGTAGATGCCCGAGAACACCATGGGCTTCGGGTCGGTGTAGCCGGCCAGGGCTTCGGTCGCGGGCTTGCGCTGGTTGGTGATCGTGTCGCCGACCTTCGACTGGCGGACGTCCTTCACACCCGTGATGAGGTAGCCCACCTCGCCCACCCCGAGACCCTTGGTCGGGATCGGCTCGGGGCTCGAGACACCGATCTCGAGGAGTTCGTGTGTCGCCGTGGTCGACATCATCTGGATGCGCTCGCGCGGCGACAGGGCACCGTCGACCATGCGGACGTAGGTGACGACGCCGCGGTACGCGTCGTAGACGGAGTCGAAGATCATCGCGCGAGCGGGTGCGTCGGCCTTGCCGACCGGTGCCGGGATCTTCTCGACGATGAGGTCGAGGAGGTCCTCGACGCCCATGCCGGTCTTGCCGCTCACGCGCAGCACGTCTTCGGGCTTGCCGCCGATGAGTCCGGCCAGCTCGGCCGCGTACTTGTCGGGGTCGGCCGCCGGGAGATCGATCTTGTTCAGCACCGGGATGATCGTCAGATCGTTCTCGAGCGCGAGGTAGAGGTTGGCGAGCGTCTGGGCCTCGATGCCCTGCGCCGCGTCGACGAGCAGGATCGCGCCCTCGCACGCGGCGAGCGAGCGACTGACCTCGTAGGTGAAGTCGACGTGCCCGGGCGTGTCGATCATGTTCAGGGCGAACGTCTGCTCGGGTCCCTGAGCCTGTCGAAGGGCCCACGGCATCCGGACCGCTTGCGACTTGATCGTGATGCCGCGCTCGCGCTCGATGTCCATGCGGTCGAGATACTGCGCGCGCATGTCGCGGTCGGCGACGACGCCGGTGATCTGCAGCATGCGGTCGGCCAACGTCGACTTGCCGTGGTCGATGTGAGCGATGATGCAGAAGTTGCGGATCTGCTCCGGCGGGGTGGCAGACGGCTCGAGGGGCTTCAGGGCGCGCGGTGACATGTTCCGTCGATTCTACGGGGGCGCGCCGACGTCGCTGTCCGCGGTCGCTTTTACAGTGGATGCCATGACGGTCCAGGTCGTGCTCGTGCACGGCATCCGCACGTCGGCGACGATGTGGCGGGCGCAGGTCGAACACCTCGAGAATCGGGGGAATCCCGTGACGGCCGTCGACCTGCCGGGGCACGGCACCCGGCGCGGCGAAGAGTTCACGCTCGACGAGGCGTTCGCCACGATCGATCGGGCGGTTCAGGATGCCGCGACCCGCGGCCCCGTGCTGCTCGTCGGGCATTCGATGGGCGGGCTGCTCTCCATCGAGTACGTCGGGCGGGAGGACCCTCCCCCGGTTGCAGCGTTCATCGCGGCATCCTGCACCTCGATCCCCCGCGGTGTGGGGCTCGCGGCGTACCGCTTCCTCGCGCGACGGTTCGACAGCCTCCCGGACCGGGGTCTCGGTCTCACCAACCGGGTGCTCGATCGGACGCTGCCGCCCGAGACCCGGCCTGACTTCGGCGCGGGCGGGTACGCCTTCGACGCGCAGGACACGGCCCTGGCGTCTCTGTCGGTGCTCGACCTGTTGGCATCCGTCCGGCGGATCCAGGTTCCGCTGTGGTTCATCAACGGGCAGTGGGATCAGCTGCGCGTGAACGAGAAGCTGTTCGTCTCGCTCGCTCCGCACGCGGAGCTGATCGTCGTGCCGCGGACCACGCACCTCGTGACGGCGATGCGGCCGCGGGTGTTCAACGCGCTGCTGGAGGTGGCGCTCACCACGATCGAGGCGTCGACCTGATAAGCTTGGCCCTTGGCTTGCGTGTGGGGTTTTTCCCGACCTCCACGACCGCCGGTGCAGCGTCCCTCTACCGCTCGCCCGGCACTTCCAACACTCACTCAAACGAAAGACCGTCGACGTGGCGAACATCAAGTCGCAGATCAAGCGCAACAAGACCAACGAGAAGGCGCGCGAGCGCAACAAGGCCGTCAAGAGCGAGCTGAAGACGCACGTGCGTCGCACCCGTGAGGCCGTCCTGGCCGGTGACAAGGAAGCCGCCGAGAAGGCGCTCGCCACCGCGACCAAGAAGCTCGACAAGGCCGTGAGCAAGGGTGTCATCCACCAGAACCAGGCCGCGAACCGCAAGTCGGCCATCGCGAAGTCGGTCGCCGCTCTCTGAGCCGCCGTACCTCGACAGCCCGTCCCGCATCGCGCGGGGCGGGCTTCGTCGTTTTCGGGGGGGGGCGTTCGTGGCTGCGGCTTCGCGGCTGCGCGGCGGCCCGTGTTCTCCGGCGGCCTCCCGCGGCGGTGGCGTGGGCTTCGTGTGCTCCACGGAGGATCTGGGACCAGCGGAGGAGGTTGATCGCCGGGTGGTCCTCCGCTCGTCCCTGCCCCTCCCCTCGTCACTTCGGCGGCGTGCGCGTCATCGAGGCCGCGCGGCCTGGAGCGCTCCCGGAGGTGCGTGGGCTCGCGTGCCCGGCGGAGGATCTGGGACCAGCGGAGGGCGCCGATCGCACGGCGGTCCTCCGCTCGTCCCTGCCCCTCCGCTCGTCACTTCCGGGGCGTTCGCGAGAGCGCGCAGCTCGCTGGAGGCGGTGAGGGAACTCAGCTGCCGTACGGCGCGCGCGTGGCGATCACGGTGATCATGCGCTCGAGGGCGAAGACGGCGTCGCGGGAGGCGCCCTTGACCTCCGCGTCGGCGCGGGCTGTTGCGTGGATCGCGCGGCCGAGGCTCGAGGCGGTCCACCCGACGAGGTCGCGCCGAGCGCGGTCGACCTGCCAGTCCTTCATTCCGAGTCGCTGAGCGAGCTGCGAGGACGACTCGCGTGTGCCCGCCACGCGTGCCATGGTGCGGAGCTTCATGGCGACCGCGGCGACGAGGGGTACCGGGTCGGCTCCGGATGCCAGGGCGTGGCGCAGCGCGAGCAGCGCGGGGCCGTACTGCCCGGCGATCGCCGTGTCGGCGACGGTGAACGCGGAGGTCTCGACGCGACCGCCGTAGTACCGCTCGACCGTGCGCTCGTCGATGTCACCGGGCACGTCGGCGATGAGCTGTTGGCACGCGGCCGCGAGTTCGGTGAGATCGTCCGCGAAAGCGGACACGAGTGCCCGCAGAGCCACCGGCGCGATGCGCTTGTTCGCGGTCTTGAACTCGCCGACGGCGAAGTCGAAGCGGTCGGAGTCGCGTTTGATGGCCGGGCAGGCGATCTCGATACCGCCGCCCTGACCCGCGCGGATGGCGTCGAGCAGCTTCTTCCCTCGGACACTCGCACCGGTGTGCCGCAGCACGACCGTCGCGCCGTCCTGCGGCTGTGCCAGGTAGGAGATCGCCTCGCTCAGGAAGGTGTCGCTGCACTTCTCGACACCGCCGACGCGGACGAGACGAGGCTCGCCGAACAGTGAGGGCGAGGTGACGGCCAGCAGGGTGCCGGCGGCGTAGTCGTCGGCGCGCACGTCGGTGACTTCGAGCGTCGGGTCTTCGCTCTTGAGGAAATCGCGGATGCCGGCGGTCGCCCGCTCCGCGCACACCTCCTCGGGACCGGAGACGAGAACGACCGGCGCCGGCTGAGGCGTTCGCCACGACACCTGCGGGATGGCCGTTTTGGCCTTCGCCGGAGCGGAGCGTCGGGGAGCCGGGGTCACCCTCCCAGCCTACCGAGGGGGTCCGACATCTCGGCGCCAGGGGGCTGGCCGGCCGAAGTGGGCTCACGGCAGCGTTCAGCCTGGCGGCCGCGCCCGCCACAGCACGAGGCTCCCGTCGTCCATGCTCACCGCGAGATCACCATCGGTGTCCGTGCGTCCCACCGCCACCCCCAGGGCGGACAACGTCGAGAGCAGAGTTGCGGTGGGGTGTCCATAACGGTTCTCCGCTCCCACGCCGATGAGTCCGATCTCTGGGTGCAGGCGGCGGTAGAGCTCGGGGTCCTGGTCGGCGCTGCCGTGGTGCGACACCTTGACGACCTCCACTCGTGGAACCTCGATTCGGCGCATGAGAGCGGCTTGGGCGTCGGTACCGAGATCGCCGAGCAGCACCGTGCGCGGGAAGTCGGGGCCGACCACGTCGAGGGCGACGCTTGCACCGTTGCCGGGCTCGTCTCGAGGCGTGGGGCCGAGCGCCTGCCACCGCGTCTCCCCCACGGTGCCCGTCATCCCGGTCGAGGCCTGCGTCAACCGTGCCCCGCCCGCCGCGAAGCGGTCGAGCAGACGCTGATCCTCGGGAACGTCGACGGGCCCGTGGACGACGAGATCCGCGTGACCGATCACCGACGCCGATCCACCGATGTGGTCGAGATCGAAGTGGGTGAGCACGACGAGGTCGAGGTGGTCGATCCCGAAGGTGTCGAGACACTCCCTCAGCCGCTCGGGTTCCGGGCCCGTATCCACCAGAGCCACGGCGCTTCCGGACCGCCACAGCGTCGCGTCGCCCTGGCCCACGTCGCACATGGCCACATCCCACGTGGTCGGCACCGTGAGCGGGCCGGCGATCGTCCGCACGGTCGCGTTCCCCGCACACAGGCCGACGGTGAGCGCGACGATCGCGGTCGCGATCGCCGTCACGCGCGGACCCCGCGCCGGTCGGATGATGGCGACGACGATCGCGAAGCTGATCGCGGCCAGCAGAGCCGCCCCGAAGGCACCGTCGGGCCAGGGCAGATTCTGCGCGCGGATCGCACTGGTCGTGTGCGCGACTGCGGCGATCCAGGCCGCGGGTACCCATGCCAGCGCCGAAAGACCGTCCCGCAGCCAGGGAAAGGGCGCGATGCACGCAAGGACCCCCGCGATGGTCGCCGGGGCGGCCGCGGGGTCGGCGACGAGATTCGCCGCGACGCCGAGCACGGGCACGTGGGGGTCGATCAGCACGATGAGGGGGCCGCACGCGAGCTGAGCCGCCGTCGGCACCGCGAGAGCGAGAGCGAGGGCGCGTGGCATCCATCGCTCCAGGCCCCGCGCGAGCGGACGAGCGAGGAGAAGCAGGGCTGCGGTCGCCGCAGCCGACAGGGCGAAGCCGAGCGACGTCGACAGCCACGGGTCGGTGATCAGCAGCACGGTCACGGCGGCCGAGAGAACCGCCACCCCCACCGCGGGGCGGCCCAGCGCCACGGCGAGCAGGGCGATCGCGGCCATGGCCGCCGCGCGCACCACGCTGGGTTCAGGCGTGACCAGCAGGACGAATCCCGCGAGGACCCCCGTCGCCCCGACCACCCGCAGCCAGCGCGGCGCGCCCAGCGCCGCCAGCACCATGAAGGCTGCGCCGACGACGAGGGCGCAGTTCGCACCGGAAACGGCCGTGAGGTGCGACAGTGACGAAGCCTTCATCGCCGCATCGGTCGCGGCATCCAGACTCGAGGTATCGCCCACCGCGAGGCCGGGTACGAGGCCGGCTCCGGGCTGCGGCAGCCCGCGCGTCGAGTCGACCAGCCCATCGCGCAGCGCCTCGAAGCCGGCCCACACGCCCTCCGGCGGTGGGGCGCGCGTCACCTCCTGCGCGCGCAGCACGAGAACGGCCCGCTCCCCCGGCTTCGCGGGAATCGCTCGTCCGGTGAGGCGGATCTCGCTGCCCAGACCGGATGCCGAGACGGCCGCTCGCCCGGGCGGATCCACGCCGACGCGGGTCGGGATCTCGCCGGTCACCGTCACGGCCCCGGCGCTCACCCGCGACGCGACCGCGTCGAACCACGCTCCCCCATCGGCGGAGCCGGACACGTGTCCGACCACGGTGAGATCGACCTCGAGCTGACGGCCGCCCTCGACCTGAAGGGCCGCGATCTGGGCGCGCACCGGTCCCATCGCCGCGACACTGCCCGCTGCGGCGGCCGCGCAGGCGAGCGCGACGGCGGCGATGCCGAGCGTCGGATGCCGAAACCGCGCGAACGTCACCGCGCTGACGACCGCCGCGACGGCCGCGGCGACGGCGAGCACCGCGAGATCCGGGGCGGATGTCGCGAGGCCCGCCGCGGTCCAGGTGGTGAGAGCGACGATGGTCGGGCGCATCGCTCGCCGCTGGAGGGGATTCACACGCGCACCAGATCGCGGATCCCGTCGAGCATCTTCTCTCCGATCCCTGGAACGGACCCGAGGTCGTCGACGCTCGTGAAGCGGCCGTTCTCCTTGCGCCACGCGATGATTCGGTCGGCGATCGCCGGTCCCACACGCGGCAGCGTGTCGAGCTGCTCGCGCGTCGCGGTGTTCAGGTCGATCAGGCCCCCCGCCGCTGTTCCGGGGGTCGCGCCCGTGGCGTCGTCCGACGTCGCTCCCACCATCGGAACCACGATCTGCTCCCCATCGGCGACAGCGCGGGCGAGGTTGACCCCGGCCCGCTCCGCGTTCTCCGCGAATCCGCCGGCGAGGGCGATGGCATCCGCGACCCGATCGCCCGCCTCGAGCCGGTAAAGCCCCGGGGACCGCACGGCGCCCGCGACGTGCACGTAGAGTCCCGCTTCGGGTGGGCCCGCCACCGTGACGCTCGGGGACGACGCGACGGACACGACCTGCGTGCCCGACGCCCCGCGCACCATGCCGATCCCGATGGTCACGGCGAACGCGAGCAGGACGAGCACGATGACGGCGCCGATCCCGAGCCGTCGACGCGCGCTGAGCGCGTCGCCAGCGGGGTCGGAAGTCGCGGTCACTCGGACACCCTAGGAAGGGCCGCGACTCGTCCGCCGCCCCGCACGTGTCATCCGTGGACGGATCCGACGATGCGCGGGATGGGGAGGAGAATCACCCCATGCACGAAAACGCGTGGCGCGCAATCTTGGCCGCCCTCGCCGACGATCGCGCGCGCGAGGTCTACGCCCGCATCGTCCTCGACCAGCCCGTCGACGAGTGCCTCGCGGCGATTCCCGCGAAGAAAGCGCACCGCATCGTCGAGGCGCTCACGGCCGCGGGACTCGTCGCGCGCACGCCCGACGGATTCGAACCTGTCACGAGTGTCTTCGCGCAGGCCCTCGCCTCCGCGGGCAGCCCGCCCCGCCGCGAAGGCGTCGATCGCTTTCTCGAGGGTGGCCGCCTCGTCAGCATGCCCGCTCGCGCGGCCGACCGGCGAGCCGTCCTCGAGCACCTGGCGACGCGGCTGCTCACGGCCGACGAGACGATCACGGAGGCCGAGATCAACGCGCGGCTCGCCGAGGTCACGGGTGACGTCGCCGGCCTCCGCCGCGCTCTCGTCGACGAAGGTCTCCTCGCCCGCACCGCGGACGGCTCTTCCTACTCCCGCACGTGAAAACGACGGGTGCCGGCGTCCGGCCCGGAGGCTTCGACAGGCTCAGCCTCCTCGCGCGGGCCGAGTGACCTCGCTTCCTCGGCAGAACGGCGGATGCCACGCCCCACCGCTTCGCAAAGCGTCAGGGACGTGGCATCCGGAGTCGACGATCACTTCGTCGAGAAGCTGACCACCTTCGGGGGCCGCACGACCGCGCGCACGATCTCACGGTCGCCGAGCGCCCGGCGCACCTTCTCGTCGCCGCGGGCGAGCTTCTCGAGCTCGTCGGCGCCGATCTTGGCCGAGACCTCGAGGGTGCCGCGGACCTTACCGTCGATCTGCACGACCGCCGTGACCGAGTCCTCCACAAGGAGCGTCGGGTCGGCCTGGCGCCAGGTCGCGAGTCCCACGAAGCCGTCGTAGCCGAGCGTCTGCCACATCTCCTCCGCGGTGTGCGGGGCGAAGAGGTCGAGGGTCATCGCGATGACCTCGGCGGCCTCTCGCACGGCGGGGTCGCTCGCGCCGGCGGAGCCGTCGATCGCCTTGCGCGTGGCGTTGACCAGCTCCATGAGGCGCGCGACGACCACGTTGAACTTCGTCTGCTCGATGAGGTTCGGCGCCTCCGCCAGCAGGCGGTGCGTCACGCGGCGCAGGGCCTGGTCGCCCTCGGCCCACACGACGTCCTTCTCGCTGTCGACGTCGTGCGCGATGCGCAGCGCGCGGGCGAGGAACTTCGCCGCTCCCGTGGTCGAGACGTCGTTCCAGTCCTTGTCGTCCTCCACCGGTCCGGCGAACGCCAACGCCACGCGCAGGGCGTCGGCACCGTGGGCGTCGAGCTCCTCCTGGAACAGCACGAGGTTGCCCTTGCTCTTCGACATCTTGGCGCCGTCGAGGATGACCATGCCCTGGTTGATGAGGCTCGAGAACGGCTCGGTGAACTCCACCAGGCCCATGTCGAACAGCGCCTTGGTGATGAATCGCGCGTACAGCAGGTGCAGGATCGCGTGCTCGACACCGCCGATGTAGAAGTCGACCGGGCCCCACTTCGATGCCTCGCGCCCCGAGAAGGGCTGCGTCTCGTCTCCCGGCGACAGGAACCGCAGGTAGTACCAGGAGCTGTCGACGAACGTATCCATCGTGTCGGGGTCGCGCAGCAGCGTCTGGCCCGTCTCGGGGTCGGTCACCTGCACCCACTCGGTGGCAGCGCCCAGCGGCGAGGTGCCCTTGGGCTTCAGGTCGAGCCCCTCCACCGACGGCAGCACGACAGGCAGCTGATCAGCGGGCACGGGCGTGATCGAGCCGTCCTCGCCGTGCAGCATCGGGATGGGCGTGCCCCAGTAGCGCTGGCGCGAGATCAGCCAGTCGCGCAGGCGATAGGTCTTCGCGGCGCGGCCGACGCCCTTGGCCTCGAGCTCCTCGATGACACGGGCGATCGCGTTGCGCTTCGACAGTCCGTTCAGAGAACCGGAGTTGATCATGCGTCCGTCACCGGTGAGAGCGATCCCGGTCTTGACGGGGTCGGTCTCTTCGATGTCGCCGAGCGGATCGATCGGAACGCCCTCGTCGTCGAGCTCGATCACGGGGATCGCGCCGGTGACCGGAGCATTCGTGTCGACGACGACCTTGACGGGCAGGTCGAAGGCGCGGGCGAAATCGAGGTCGCGCTGGTCGTGCGCGGGCACGGCCATGACCGCGCCGTGACCGTAGTCGGCCAGCACGTAGTCGGCGGCCCAGATCGGCAGCTTCTCGCCGTTGATCGGGTTGATCGCGTAGTGGCCGAGGAAGACGCCGGTCTTCGGGCGATCGGTCGCCTGACGCTCGATGTCCGTTGCGCGCTGCACCTGGGCGAGGTACGCCTCGAACGTTTCGCGCACGCCCTGATCCGCGGATGCCGCGAGCTCGGCCGCGAGGTCGGACTCGGGCGCCACGACGAAGAACGTCGCCCCGTGCAGCGTGTCGGGGCGGGTCGAGAAGACCGTGATCTTCTCGTCACGACCCTCGATCTCGAAGGTGATGTCGGCACCGACGGATCGGCCGATCCAGTTGCGCTGCATCTGGATGACCTTGCTCGGCCAGAAGCCCTCGAGCTGGTTCAGGTCGTCGAGCAGGCGGTCGGCGTAGTCGGTGATGCGCAGGAACCACTGCGTCAGCTTCTTCTTCACCACGACGGCGCCGCTGCGCTCGGAGGTGCCGTCGGGCAGCACCTGCTCGTTCGCGAGCACGGTCTGATCCACCGGGTCCCAATTGACCAGCGCGTCCTTGCGGTACGCCAGGCCCTTCTCGTACAGCTTCTGGAACAGCCACTGGTTCCAGCGGTAGTACTCGGGGTCGCTCGTGTGCAGCACGCGGCTCCAGTCGAACGAGACGCCGTAGTCCTTCAGGCTCTCCTTCTGCTGCGCGATGTTCGCGTACGTCCACTCGACGGGGTCGGCCCCGCGCTTGATGGCGGCGTTCTCGGCGGGCAGGCCGAACGAGTCCCAGCCGATGGGGTTGAGCACGTTGTAGCCGCGGTGGCGCCAGAATCGCGCCACGATGTCGGAGTAGAGGTAGTTCTCGGCGTGCCCCATGTGGAGGTCGCCGGAGGGGTACGGGAACATCGCGAGCACGTACTTGCGTGGGCGCTTGTCGTCGTCGCCACCGGCGCGGAACGGATCCTTGTCCGCCCACGCGCGCTGCCACTTCGCCTGGATCGCGTGGGCGTCGAAGGCGCCCTCGCCGGGCACGGGTGTGGTGTTCTCAGACACGGGTGAAGCCAATCGTGAGGTCGGGAGGCCCGAGGGCCAGCGTCCAGGTTATCGGACCCGGCCCGTCACCATCCCGGCGGCACCTGGGCGCCGAGCGCGGCGAGCGGGGCGCGCGCCTTGATTCCCACCTCGGCCACTTCGGATGCCGCGACCGAGCGCCACGTGATGCCTCCGCCGGCGCCGACGTGGGCGGCATCCGGCTCGACGACGATGCTGCGGATCACCATCGCGAGATCCGCGGAGCCGTCATCGCCGATCCATCCGAAGGTGCCGGAGTAGATGCCCCGGGGGGCGCCTTCGAGACGCTCGAGGATCGTCATCGCAGAGGCCTTCGGCGCACCGGTCATGCTGCCCGCCGGGAAGGCGGCGTCGACGAGCGCGCCGAGCGTCGTTCCGGGACGCAGCCGCCCCGACACCTCGCTGACGAGCTGGTGCACGTGCGGGTACGACTCGACCTCGAGCAGCCGGTCGACGCCGACGCTCGACGGCACGCACACGCGCGAGAGGTCGTTGCGCATCAGGTCGACGATCATGACGTTCTCGGCCTGCTCTTTGGCATCCGTCCGCAGCTCGTCCGCGAGGGCTGCGTCGGCGACGGGGTCGAGCGCGCGCGGGCGCGTGCCCTTGATGGGGTGGGTGTGCACGGTCCCGTCGCGAACCTCGAGGAAGCGTTCCGGAGACGCGCTCACCAGAGCGGTGTCGCCGATGCGCACGAAGCCGCCGTGGTGCGATGACGAGGTCCCGCGGAGGCGCCGGAACACGTCGAGGGCGAAGAAGCGGCCCGGAACGGTGAATCGGGTCGTGAGACACAGTTGATACGCGTCGCCCTCGCGGATGTGCTCGCGGCACGCGGAGATGAGTCCGGCGTACTCGTCGGCTTCATGGCGACCGGATGCCACCCCTCGCGGTTCCGCAGGAGCCACGGCTGCGACCGGCCCGACGGCGCGCGCCCGCTCGGCGAGGTCGGCGAGGGCTTCGGCATCCGTCCCGACCGCCCACACGCGCCGCTTCTCGTGGTCGAACGCGAGCGCCGCGTCGACGCGGATCCACGCGGGGTCGCCGTCGTACGGGATCCAGCCGACCCATCCGCCGTGAAACGCGCGGCTGGAATCGTTCGACGCGATCACGTGAAGGGGGTCGGTCGCGCTCTCCCGGTGCCCCGCCCCCATCCAGCTCCACCCGGTCTCGGCATCCACACCCCCGTCGAGCCAGAACGCCGCGGGTTCGTCGGCCCAGAGGCTCGTGAACACCGCCTCCGGGTCCACCCAGTGCGGAAGGGCGAGCGGAGGGGCGGAACGCGGCACGCTCCCAGGCTAGGCCTCGGCGTCGCCTCTAAGCTGACGGAGGTGAACGAGATCCTCACGTGGTTGCTCGACGTCGTGCAGAACGTCGACCCCGTGCTGCGCACGATCCTCGCCGGTGTCGCGGTCATGCTCGAGACGAGCGTGCTGGTCGGTCTGATCGTGCCCGGAGACACGATGGTCATCGTCGCCGGGACGGCTATCGCCTCTCCGCTCGAAGGAGTCATCCTCGCCTCGGCGGTCGTCGTCGGCGCTCTGCTCGGCGAGAGCGGCGGGTTCTGGCTGGGGCGGTACTTCGGCCCGCGCATCCGCGCGTCGAAGCTGGGGCAGAAGCTCGGTGAACGCAACTGGGAGCGCGCGGATCGCTACCTGCGGCGACGGGGCGGACCGGCGATCTTCCTGTCGCGGTTCCTCCCGGTGCTGCACTCCCTCGTCCCCCTGACCGTCGGGATGAGCGGGTACAGCTACCGACGATTCCTCGCGTGGACGGCCCCGGCGTGCGCGATCTGGTCGGCCTTGTACATCTCGGTGGCGGCGACGGCGGCGGGCACGTATCGCGAGCTCGCGGATCGTATCCATTACGCCGGCTATGTCTTCGTCGGCATCCTCGTCGTCTTCCTCGTGCTCGTGTTCGTGGGCAAGAAGGTCATCGAGCGGATCGAGCGTCGCCATCTCGCCGACGACGCGCACCCCCTCGAACCGGTGGACGGTGACGTGAAAGACTGAGGCGGATGCCTCGTTCCCCCCGCGCCAAAGTGCTCTGGTTCGCCCGACTGGAGCGCCGCTTCCATCGGTGGCGCGAGAAGCGCGCCCGCGCGCGTGGACTGCGTCCCGCCGTCACCGGCTTTCCGGGGTACGGCACCGAGGAATGGATCCGCGTCCTGGGCCGCGTGCTCATCGCGCCTCCCCTCAAGCGGACGTCCACGGGCGAGTTCGCCAGCCTTCGGGGCTGGCGCAGCTTCGCGGCCGTCCCCGTCGGCATGGCGAGGGTCAGCGTCGTCATCGACGGAGTGACGCACGAGGTGTCGGCCGACCGCGGCGGTGTCATCGATGCGCGGCTGCCCGCGACGCTCGCGCCGGGATGGCAAACCATCACCATGTCGGTGGAGGGGAGCCAGCCCGCAGAGACCCGTGTCTTCATCGTCGGCACCGACGTGCGGTTCGGCGTCGTGAGCGACATCGACGACACGGTCATGGTCACGGCGCTCCCCCGCCCGCTCCTCGCCGCCTGGAACTCGTTCGTGCTCGACGAGCACGCGCGCCAGCCCGTGCCGGGCATGGCCGTGATGCTGGAGCGGCTCACGCGCGAGCACCCCGGCACCCCCGTGATCTATCTGTCCACCGGAGCCTGGAACGTCGCCCCGACGCTCACGCGCTTCATGCGCCGACACCTGTTCCCCGCGGGTTCGTTCCTGCTGACCGACTGGGGGCCGACGCACGACCGTTGGTTCCGCAGCGGCCGCGACCACAAGGAGCAGAACCTCCGCAGACTCGCGAGTGAGTTCCCCCACGTCAAGTGGCTGCTGGTGGGTGACGACGGTCAGCACGACGACGCGATCTACACGCAGTTCGCGATCGACCATCCGCAGAACGTCGCCGCCGTGGCGATCCGTCGGCTCCTTCCCGCTGAAGCCGTGCTCGCCGGTGGACGGACGGTCGTCGACGACCACTCGGCATCCGAAGTGCCCTGGGTCACGGGGTCGGACGGGGCTGCCCTGCTCGACCGACTCGAGAGCACCGGAGTCATCGCGTCGGACGCGTGACGGCGGACGGCTGATCGCGGATGCCACGCGCCCGGCCCGATGTCGGAGGGGGCGCGTACGGTGGAGGCATGTGCGGTCGATTCGTCGTGGCCAACGTGGCCTCAGAGTTGGTGGGCGTCCTGCGCGTCGATGTCGAGAGCGATGAACTGCCCCCGCCCTCCTACAACATCGCGCCGACGTCGTCGGTGGCGATCGTGCTCGACTCGGTGAAGACCGAGCCCCCGGTCCGTCGGCTGGAGGCCGCGCGGTGGGGACTCGTCCCCGGGTGGGCCAAAGACGTCAAGATCGGCGCCCGCGCTTTCAACGCGCGATCCGAAGAGATCGAAGACAAGCCGATGTTCCGCAACGCCCTCATCAAGAGGCGCGCGGTGATCCCGGCATCCGGGTACTACGAGTGGAAGACGACCGACGAGGGCAAGACGCCGCACTACATCCACCCCGCCGACGGCTCACCCCTCTTCTTCGCGGGCCTCTACGAGTGGTGGAAGGACCCCGCGCGTGCTGACGACGATCCGGCTCGCTGGGTGCTCAGCTGCACGATCCTCACCCGCGATTCGATCGGCCGACTGGGGTCGATCCACGACCGGATGCCCCTGTTCATGGATCCCGACTTCGCCGACGCGTGGCTCGACCCGACGACCGAGAACGTCGGTGACATCCTCGATGCGGCGATCGATGCGGCCCCCGATGTCGCCGAGACGCTCGACGACCACGTCGTGTCGCCGGCCGTGGGCAACGTTCGCAACGACTCCCCCGCCCTCGTCGAGCCGGTCGAATGACCGCGCTGCTCGTCGACACGGTCCTCGGTCGTGACGAATGGACGGCGGCGGCCGAGGCGCACGCGGCTCGCGCCGACGCCCTGACGGCGGAGCACCGCGCGCGGGCGAGCCGCGCGCAGAAGCATCCCGTCGAGGACTTCCTCTTCACCTACTACTCGTACAAGCCGGCGATCCTCCGGCGGTGGCACCCGGGCCACGGGGTCGTGCTCGACGACGCCGACGAGCGCGTCGGCTGGCGCTGGTACCGCCGCGAGGGCAGCGGGGTGCGGGTGGATGCCGAGGCCTTCCGGATCGAGCGCGGATCGCTGTACCGCGGCATCGTGAACCTCCTCCGCGCGACGCTGCACCGGCCCGCGCAGTTCGGCTGCTTCGGCCTTCACGAATGGGCGATGGCGTACCGCGTCGACGAGGTGCGCCACGACGTCCCGTTGCGACTGGGGAGGGACGGGACGGATGCCGTCGTCGACGCGCACGATCTCCGCTGCAGCCACTTCGACGCCTTCCGCTTCTTCTCGCCCGACGCCGTGCCGCGCAACCGCGAGCCACTGTCGCGCGAGACCCAGACGGATCGCGAACAGCCCGGCTGCCTGCACGCGGGAATGGACGTGTACAAGTGGGCCGTGAAGCTCGGACCCCTCGTCCCCGGGCCCCTCCTCCTCGACGCTTTCGAACTGGCGCGTGACATCCGGACGCTCGATATGGAGGCATCCCCGTACGACCTCCGCGCCTGGGGGTACTCGCCCGTCGCCATCGAGACGGCGGAGGGCAAGGCGCAGTACGTCGCCCGTCAGCGCGCCCTGAGCGACCGTGCGCAGGGTCTTCGACGCGCTGTGCTGACGTCCGTCGGAGCCGCAGGCGACACGCCCGGCGGCGCCGATTTCTTGCCACTCGATCGCGTGTAGTAGGCTCATGGAGTTGCCTCGAACGGGGCGGAAAACAAAAAACGGGCCTGTGGCGCAGCTGGTAGCGCACCTGCATGGCATGCAGGGGGTCAGGGGTTCGAGTCCCCTCAGGTCCACCCAGAGAAAGCCTCCGCTTCGGCGGGGGCTTTCTTCGTTCCTTCGGGCTGTTCGATCACGGTGTTCGATCGGACCGCCCTCGCGCGCCGGTGCGCCAGATCCGGAGAACGTCAACGGATCCGGACGGTTTCGCGTTCGGCATCCGTATCCGGTGGCGATCTCCGGTTCCGCGCACGCCCCGCTCGCACCGTGGGGCTCCTTCTCGACGCGTCGGGCACGAGCGTGCGGGGCACCGCCGTCGCGAGGCAGACAGGGATCCGGATGCCGGGAGCCTCGGCATCCGGATCCGTTCGGGTCAGCGCGACGCGACCGACGACTCCGGCGAGAATCTCGACGACGAGGATCTGTCCCGCATGGGCACGCGGTTCTGGCGTGCGGGACGGGACTCGTCGCGCGCCGGTACCGGGCTGGGCCTCGCGATCGTGGTGCAGCTCCTGCGAGCCGCCGACGGGCGGATGGAACTCGCGCGTTCCCCGCTCGGCGGTCTGTCGGTCCGCCTGGTCTGGAGGCGGACGTGACGGCGGTCAGCCGGCGCGGCTTCCTCTGTGCGAGCGCCGTACTCGGCGCGATCGCTCTCGCCGGATGCGCCCCCACGGGTATCCCGGTCGTCCGGCTCGGCTGCGGTGAAGCGGGCGGCAGCTACCTCCAGTTCGGGGAGCTGCTGAGGGAGGCAGCCGGTGCCGAGGCGGGGATCACCGTGCTCGCCACGCAGGGGAGCGTCGAGAACCTCGCCCTGCTCGGCGATCAGGAGATCGACCTCGCGCTGTCGCTGGCGGATGCCGCCGCGGAGGCCCGCGGACGCGATGCCTTCGTCGCGATCGGACGCGTGCACCAGAACTACCTCCAATGCGTGGTCCGCGCACACGACGGCCCCCGCTCGCTCCCGGAGCTCGCCGGGCGCGTCGTCTCGCTGGGCGCCCCCGGATCAGGAGCCGCTGCGACGGCGCGTCGGGTTCTGGATGCCGCGGGCCTCGGCCCGGGCGATCGGGGGCCCCTCACCGTCGAGAGGTCTTTCCGGGATGCCGTGGCCGACCTCGACCAGGGCCGCATCGACGCCCTGTTCTGGTCGGGGGGAATCCCGACGCCCCAGATCGCCGACCTCGCGGAGCGAACGCCGATTGCCGTCCTCGACATCACCACGGTGCTGCCTGAGTTGCGTCGCCGCTCCCCCGATGCCTATGTCGCGACGACGATCCCGGCGGGTGTGTACGGTGCGTCGGCACCTATCCGGGCGATCGGGGTGGCGACTCTTCTCGTCGCGCGTGAGGATCTCGATGATCTCGTGGTCGAGCGACTCGTCGACGTGCTGATCGATGACGCCGCCGCTCTCGTGCCTCCTGGCGCTCTCGGCATCCAGTACCTGACCCCGGCGAGCCTCATCGATACCCTCCCCCTCGCCCTGCACCCGGCCGCCGAACGCCGATATCGTCAGCGCTACGGATGACGTCACCTTCGGCTCGTCGGTTCGATCATCGTCGGGATCATCCTCATCGTCGTCTTCGCGAACCTGATCGGCACGTGTGTCGATCTCGGGGCGGGAACCCACGACGTGAACGGCGTGACCTACACCTGCTCCTAGCCACAAGCTCCTCGCGAAGACGCACGAATGCCCCCGCGCCGAGAGGCGCGGGGGCATTCGCCGTGTCGGCGCGGGTCAGTCCGCCGTGGCCGGGCTCGGCAGCTCGAGAGGAATGACGGGGCAGTCCTTCCAGAGGCGCTCGAGGCCGTAGTAGACGCGCTCCTCCTCGTGGAAGACGTGCACGACGAGGTCGCCGAAATCGAGCAGGACCCAGCGTGACTCCTGGCGCCCCTCGCGCCGAAGGCGCTTGTGACCCGCCTCGAGGAGCTTCTCTTCGATCTCGTCGGCGATGGCCGCGACGTTGCGCTCGTTGCGGCCCGTCACGAGCAGGAAGATGTCGACGAGCGGCAGGGGCTCCGAGACGTCCAGGGCGACGAGGTCCTCGCCCGACTTGCTGTCGGCGGCGAGAGCGGCGATCTGTGCCATCTCGCGGCCGTTCTGGGTCGCGGTCATCCGAATACTCCTGTCGTGACGGCGATGGCGAGAGCCACCGCCACGGCGATCGCCAGAGCGCCGGTGGTGATGATGAGGCCGATGACGAGCTTGCTGCCCTTCTCCGGCGCGGGCGGGCGGATGATGTCGCCCGGCTGCTTGACGGTGCTGATCGCCGCGCTGGCGGCGATCGGCGTGGGCGACGACGCGGCCGGTAGCTCTCCGTCGAGGAGGACGGCGTCCGCTTCGCGGCCGTCGGTGGTGCCGGGGGCGTGGCCGACGGACCCCAGGCCCTGGGGAAGTTCGAACGTTCCCGTGATCATGACCTCGCCCGTCGCCGTCACCGGAGCGACCAGCGGTCCGCCGACGGGGGCGTCCGAGAGGATCAGCGCGTTCGGGGTCGAGACCGACCCCGTCGCGGCGCCGCTACGCGCGATCAGCTGATCGAAAGAGGGCGGCAGCGAGATGTCGGGCGTCGCGCCGTTGAGGAGGTCGGATCCGAGTTCGGGGTTCACCGTCGATGAGACCGGCGGCGCGGGGACGGGTTCGGTGGCTTCCGGCTCCTCGGCGACGGCCGGGCGGAAGATCGCCGGGAGGTCTCCCGTGGGTGTGCTCTGTCCGGGGACGGCCGGGGTGAGATCGGGCGAGATGACAGGCACCGACGCCGTGCGGATCTTCTCCTGCGCGCGCACCTGACGCCGGGTGAGTCCGGTCGGTGCGTACGCCGAATTGTCGTCGACAGCTGACGAGGGGAGTCCGATCACGGCCGGTTCCGGCGTCGTCACGGGCTGCGCGGGCTGCGTCGAGGAGGCGGGAGCGTCGGGCTCCACCGGCGGCTCCTGCGTCGCGCGGTCGTCGTGCGACGTGGGCTCGTCGGGCGACCCGGGCTGTCCATCTGCGATGCGCTCGTCGTGCGCGACCGGCGCGTCCTCGGCGACCGCGGGCTCGTTCGCGACCGCGGGCTCGTTCGCGATCGGGGGCTCGGGCGCCGCCTCGACGGCGGGCTCGACCGGCGGCGTCGGGATGATCGGCGTCGCGCCGGTGTTGCGGATCTCGCGCAGCTGGCGCCGCGTCAGCGGCGGGGTTCCATTGTTCTCGGAAGTGCTCATGCGTTACTCCGGTAGAGGTGGTGCTTCGCGATGTACTGCACGACACCGTCGGGCACGAGGTACCACACCGGGTGTCCTCGGCGCACACGGGCGCGGCAGTCTGTGGATGAGATCGACAGGGCCGGGATCTCGAGCTGACTCACATCTTCGGTGGGGAGTCCCTCGGTGGTCAGGACGTGTCCCGGGCGGGAGACGGCGACGAAGTGCGCCAGATCCCACAGTTCCTGGTGATTGCGCCAGCTGAGGATCTGTGCGACCGCGTCGGCGCCGGTGATGAAGAACAGGTCGGCGCCGGGGCGCTGCCTCTTCAGATCACGCAGCGTGTCGATGGTGTACGTCGGGCCGTCGCGATCGATGTCGACCCGGCTCACGGTGAACTGCGGGTTCGAGGCGGTCGCGATCACCGTCATGAGGTAGCGGTGTTCGCTCGCCGTGACCTCGTCCTTCTGCCACGGGCGGCCCGTGGGCACGAAGACGACCTCATCGAGGTCGAAGGACTGCGCGACCTCGCTCGCCGCCACCAGGTGACCGTGATGGATGGGATCGAACGTCCCACCCATGACCCCGATGCGAGGGGCTCGCGTCACCGACATACGGTGGGCCTCAGTGGCCGTGCGCCTCGGGCGTCGGCGTCCCGTGCTTCTTCGTGTAGGCCTCGGCCTTGTGCGCGTGACGGTTCGAGACGTTGCGGTACGACAGCGTGACGAGGCTGAGCGACACGAACACGACGAAGGCGAGGGCGCCGAACCAGAAGGTCTGGGCCTGCACGTTGCCGCCGTGGTGACCGGCCTCTTCGGCGGCATGGGCGAGAAGTGAGGCGAAAGTCATCAGTGCTCCGTTTCGGGTGTCTGCGCGGCGCGCAGTGCCATTTTAGGCGGTTAGACGCGGACCTGTCCGTCGCCGCGCCCGAGCCACTTGGTGCTCGTGAGCTCGGCGAGACCCATCGGGCCGCGCGCGTGAAGTTTCTGGGTGGAGATCCCGACCTCGGCACCGAATCCGAACTCGCCGCCGTCGGTGAAGCGGGTCGACGCGTTGACGAGCACCACCGCCGAATCGACCTCGGCGAGGAAGCGCTGCGCCGCGGTGTCGTCGTCGGTGATGATCGACTCGGTGTGATGGGTCGAATAGCGCCGGATGTGGTCGAGGGCGGCGTCGAGATCGTCCACGACGCGCACCGCCAGGTCGAGGCTGAGGTACTCGGCCGCCCAGTCGGCGTCGGTGGCCGCGACGACGCGCGGGTCGTAGCCCGCGACCGTCGAGTCGCCGTGCACGCTGACCCCGGCCTCGGCGAGCGAGACCAGCAGCTCGGGCAGCAGACGGTCGGCCGCCGCGCGGTGCACCAGCACCGTCTCGACGGAGTTGCAGACGCTCGGTCGCTGGGTCTTGGCGTTCAGGACGATCTCGCGCGCCCAGTCGGCACGCGCCGTCTCATCGAGGTAGACGTGGACGACGCCCGCGCCCGTCTCGATGACGGGGACGGTCGACTCGGTGACGACCGTCTCGATGAGCGACGCGCTCCCCCGCGGGACGAGCACGTCGACGAGCCCACGGGCGTTCATCAGAGCGCGCGCGCCGTCACGACCGAAGTCATCGACGGTCTGCACGGCCTCGGGCGAGACACCCTGCGAGGCGAGCGCCCCGCGCATGACCGTCACGAGTGCCGCGTTGGAGCTCTGCGCGGCCGAGCCACCCCGGAGCACCACGGCGTTGCCCGATCGAAGGGCGAGAGCGGCGATGTCGACCGTGACGTTGGGTCGGGCCTCGTAGATCGAGCCGACCACGCCGAACGGCACGGCGACCTTCTCGAGTGCGAGCCCGTTCGGAAGGGTGCGGCGATCGAGGACCCGCCCGACCGGGTCGGGCAGCACGGCGACGTCGCGGACGGCTGCGGCCAGCGCGGCGACGCGGCCCGCGTCGAGGCGCAAACGGTCCAGAAGGGCGTCGCCGATCGCGTTCGCCCGACCACGCTCGAGGTCGTCGGCGTTCGCGAGCACGATGTCATCGGTCGCGGCGTCGAGGGCGTCGGCGATCGCGTTCAGGAGGGACGTCTTCGCGGCGGCGTCGAGCAGGCCGATCTGTCGCGCCGCGTCCTTCGCCAGACGCAGGCGCTCCTCGACGGAGACGGCGATCGTGGTCATCGCGTCAGTCTACCGTCGCGGCGACGGCGCCGATCGGACCGGTCGACAGGGTGACGGCATCCGGATTCGGAGCGAACCACGTCCCCACCGACTCGCCGGCGAGGGCGTCGGCGACGAGATCGGCGCTGGTCACGAGGACGCCGACACCGGCCGTCGACGCGAGCTTCGCCGCCGAGACCTTGGTCGCCGCTCCCCCGGTGCCGACCCCGTTCACAACACCCGCCCCGAACTCGAAGGCGGAAAGGTCATCACCCCAGGCCACGTCGGTGATGGGGCGAGCGCCGGGTTCGTTCGGCGGGGCGGTGTACAGGCACGCGATATCGCTCAGCAGCACGAGCGCGTCGGCCCCGATCAGCTGTGCCACGAGGGCGGCGAGCCGGTCGTTGTCTCCGAAGCGGATCTCGTGCGTGGCGACGGTGTCGTTCTCGTTGACGATGGGCAGGATGCCGAGCCCCAGAAGCCGCTCCATGGCGCGACGCGCGTTGGATCGTGGGGTGGCGTTCTCGAGGTCGCCGGCCGTGAGCAGGACCTGGCCGGCGAGGAGCCCGAAACGGTCCAGAGACGTCTGGTAGCGCCACATCAGGACGTTCTGACCCACGGCGGCGGCCGCCTGCTGCGTCGCGAGGTCGTTCGGTCGGCCGTCGAGGGCGAGCAACGGCAGGGCTGTGGCGATGGCGCCGGACGACACCAGCACGACCTCGACGCCACCCGCATGAGCGCGAGACAGGGCCTCGACGATCGTGTCGATGCGATGCGCGCCGTCACCGCTGATGGACGACGAGCCGACCTTGACGACGACGCGCGCGGCGCGCGGGATATCGGCGCGAGTCGCGGCCGTCACCGTTCGTCCGCCTCGTCCAGGAGAGCTGAGGAGTCGCCGTCCGGGTCGATCCCCGCGGCGCGCGCCGCCCGGCGCTCGGCTTCGAGTTCGGCGCGCGCCTCGGCCTTGGCATCCATTCGCTCGTGATACTGCTCACGACGCTCGGACGACGTTCGGCGCGGGTTCTGCACGAGACGCGGGTCGGTGCCGCGGGGCGCGGTCATGAGCTCGGCGGCCGAGGTGAGCGTGGGCTCCCAGTCGAACACGATGCCGTCGCCGGGGCCGATGACGACGGTCGCACCCGCGACGGCGCCGGCGCGGAACAGACCGTCCTCGACGCCCAGGCGCGCGAGACGGTCGGCGAGATAGCCCACGGCTTCTTCGTTCTGGAAGTCGGTCTGCTGCACCCACTTGACGGGCTTGTCGCCGAGGATCCGGTAGACCGGACCGTAGGTGCCGCCCTCGACCTTGATCTCGAAGTCCTTCTCGGCACCCTTCGGACGGATGACGATGCGCTCAGCCGGGGCGTCGTCGATCGTCGCCACGCGGTGCTGCTCGACGATGTCGGCGAGGGCGAAGGTGAGCTCGCGCAGGCCGGCGCGGCTCACCGTGGAGATCTCGAACACGCGGAATCCACGGGCTTCGAGGTCAGGGCGGACGAAGTCGGCGAGTTCGTGAGCCTCGGGGACATCGACCTTGTTCAGGGCGATGATCTGCGGGCGCTCCAGGAGCGGCAGCTGCCCCTCGGGGACCGGATAGGCGCCCAGCTCGGCGAGGATCACGTCGAGGTCGCTCAGCGGATCACGACCCGGGTCGAGGGTCGCGCAGTCGAGGACGTGCACGAGAGCGGTGCAGCGTTCGACGTGGCGCAGGAACTCCAGGCCGAGGCCCTTGCCCTCGCTCGCACCCTCGATGAGCCCGGGTACGTCTGCGATCGTGAACCGCACGTCGCCCGCCTGCACGACGCCGAGGTTCGGGTGCAACGTCGTGAACGGGTAGTCGGCGATCTTGGGGCGCGCGGCCGACACGGCGGCGATGAGGCTCGACTTTCCGGCCGAGGGGAAGCCGACGAGGGCGACGTCGGCGACGGTCTTGAGCTCGAGGACGACATCGCCCTCCCACCCCGGTGTCCCGAGTAGCGCGAAGCCGGGCGCCTTGCGCTTGGGCGAGGCCAGCGCGGCGTTGCCGAGCCCGCCCAGACCACCCGGCGCGACGACGAAGCGCATGCCGGGGGTGAGCATGTCGACGAGAACGGTGCCGTCGGTGTCTTTCACGACCGTGCCGAGCGGGACGGGGAGCTCCTGGTCTTCTCCCATGGCGCCGGAGCGGTGGTCGCCCATCCCGAATCCGCCGTTGCCCGCGGAGCGGTGCGGCGAGTGGTGGTACGAGAGCAGGGTGGTCGTCTGCGGGTCGGCGACGAGGACGACGTCGCCGCCGTGCCCGCCGTTGCCACCGTCGGGACCGGCCAGCGGCTTGAACTTCTCGCGGCGCACCGACACGCAGCCGTTGCCGCCCTTGCCCGCACGCAGGTGGAGAGTGACGCGGTCGACGAAGGTGACCATGGGAGTCCTTTCGGGACGGGACCGGGATGCCGGAAAGAAAAGAAGAGGGGGCGGGCTGTGCCCACCCCCTCTATCGCGCGCTGAGCGCTGTGGATTACTCCGCTGCGGCGACGATGTTGACGACCTTGCGGCCGCCCTTGTTGCCGAACTCGACCGCACCGGCGGCGAGAGCGAAGAGCGTGTCGTCGCCTCCACGGCCGACGTTGGCGCCGGGGTGGAAGTGCGTGCCGCGCTGGCGGACGAGGATCTCGCCGGCGTTGACGGCCTGGCCGCCGAAGCGCTTCACGCCGAGGCGCTGTGCGTTGGAGTCACGACCGTTACGGGTGGAGCTTGCGCCCTTTTTGTGTGCCATCTCTGCGTCTCCTGGCTCTTACTTGATGCCGGTGATCTTGACGCGCGTGAGGTCCTGACGGTGGCCCTGGCGCTTCTTGTAGCCGGTCTTGTTCTTGAACTTCTGGATCACGATCTTCGGACCGCGCTCCTCACCGAGGACCTCGGCCGTGACCGAGACCTTCGCGAGCTTGTCGGCGTCGGTCGTGACGGCGTCGCCGTCGACGAACAGGACGGCGGGCAGCTGGATGCTCTCGCCGATCTTCGCCGCCTGGCGGTCGAGCACGACGATCGTGCCGACCTCCACCTTTTCCTGCCGGCCGCCGGCGCGCACAACTGCGTAGACCACTTCACACCTGTTTCATTCGGGAGCGCACGGCTCCGGTTGTCTGATGACGTCGAGAGGGTCTCTCGACCCAAATCTCGGTGCGATCCGGCGAGCTCGGCTCGCGGGTGTCACGTGCCGGTAAGGGCGGACACGACGCACCAAGGGTCGAGTTTAGCTCACCGGAAGGCATCCGGCAAAAGCATCCGCCCCGCGTGTCGACCGTAGGATCTGGGAATGGCGATCCTGATCGACGACCCGCAGTGGCCCGCGCACGGACGACTGTGGGCGCACCTCGTCAGCGACAGTGATCTCGAGGAGCTGCACGCCTTCGCCGCGGCCGCCGGGATCCCGGCTCGCGCGTTCGATCTCGATCACTACGACGTTCCCGACGAGCGCCACGCCGATCTCGTCGCCGCCGGCGCGGAACACGTCGGCGGGCGCGAGCTCGTCCGTCGTCTCCGCGCCTCGGGCCTACGCATCACCGCCCGCGAACGCCGCGGACGCGGGTGAGGGGTCATGCCCACGTCGCGGACGACAGGGCATGACCCCTCACGGGTGAGAACGATCAGTCCGACGACGGCTGGGCGTCGACCGGGGTCCCGGTGAGGGCGGCCGTGGTGACGCGGCGGCGCGAGCGTCCCTGACCGGGGGCCTTCGGCTCCGGGAGGGCTTCGAGCACCGACTCGAGCAGCGCGTCCTTCTCGGTACGCGGGGTCTTCGGCTCACGCTTCTTGCGCGGACGCTTCTCGCGCACGGGCGCCTCGACCTTGGCATCCAGGACGGCTTCGACCGACGCGACCACGGCCGCTTCGACGATCGCCGGGTCCTCGACGGTGGGGTGGATCGTGGATGCCGCGATCTGAGCGAGCGCGGACTTCACGCCCTCGGTGATCACGTGCGTGCCGCCGGCGGCCGCTGCTGCTCCCCCGTTGCCGGCCGGAGCACCGTTGCCGTTGTTCGAGCCGTTCGAGGAGGCGTTTCCGTTGCCGTTTCCGCCGCGCGTCCGACGGTTGTTCGAGCCGCCGGTGCCGTTCCCGTTGCCGTTCGTGCCGGTGCGGTGGCGGACGACGGGGTCGTGATGCACGACGACGCCACGTCCGGCGCAGACCTCGCAGGCCTCGCTGAAGGTCTCGAGAAGGCCGAGGCCGAGCTTCTTGCGCGTCATCTGCACGAGGCCGAGCGAGGTGACCTCGGCGACCTGGTGCTTCGTGCGGTCGCGGCTCAAGCACTCGATGAGACGACGGAGCACGAGATCGCGGTTGGACTCGAGCACCATGTCAATGAAGTCGACGACGATGATGCCGCCGATGTCGCGCAGTCGCAGCTGGCGCACGATCTCTTCGGCCGCTTCGAGGTTGTTCTTCGTGACCGTCTCTTCGAGGTTTCCGCCCGAACCGACGAACTTGCCGGTGTTGACGTCGACGACGGTCATCGCCTCGGTGCGGTCGATCACGAGCGAACCGCCGGAGGGCAGCCAGACCTTGCGGTCGAGGGCCTTCTCGATCTGCTCCGTCACGCGGAAGGCATCGAACGGGTCCTGCTCGCCCTCGTACTTCTCGACGCGCTCGAGCAGGTCGGGGGCGACCCCCGCGAGGTAGTTCGAGATCGTCTGCAGCGCCTCGTCGCCCTGGATCAGCATGCGCGTGAAGTCTTCGTTGAAGACGTCGCGGACGATCTTGACGAGCAGGTCGGGCTCGGAGTGCAGCAGCGCGGGCGCCTGGATCGTCTGCAGCTGGCTGCTGACGTGCTCCCACTGCGAGGTGAGGCGCTGGACGTCACGCGTCAACTGCTCCTCGGTGGCCCCCTCTGCCGCGGTGCGGACGATCACGCCCGACGACTCGGGCAGGACCTCTTTGAGGATCTTCTTGAGGCGGGCGCGCTCGGTGTCGGGGAGCTTGCGCGAGATCCCGTTCATGGTGCCGTTCGGCACGTAGACGAGGTAGCGTCCCGGGAGCGAGATCTGGCTCGTGAGGCGTGCACCCTTGTGGCCCACCGGGTCTTTGGTCACCTGGACCAGGACGCGGTCGCCCGACTTCAGCGCGAGCTCGATGCGGCGCGGCTGGTTGCCGGTGTCGATGCCGTCCCAGTCGACCTCGCCGGAGTACAGCACCGCGTTGCGCCCGCGACCGATGTCGACGAACGCGGCCTCCATGCTCGGGAGCACGTTCTGCACACGGCCGAGGTAGACGTTGCCGATGAGCGACGCGTCCTGGTTGCGGGCGACGTAGTGCTCGACCAGCACGTTGTCCTCGAGGACGGCGATCTGGATGCGGCCGGCCTTCGACCGCACGACCATCACGCGGTCGACGGCTTCGCGGCGCGCGAGGAACTCGGCCTCGGTCACGACGGGGCGGCGACGGCCGGCCTCGCGACCATCGCGGCGACGCTGCTTCTTGGCCTCGAGGCGCGTGGAGCCCTTGATGCGCTGCGGCTCGGTGACGACCTCGACGGCGCGCTGGCGCGGCGGGGCCGCGGGGGCGTCGTCCTGGTCATCCGCGCTGGAGGCGGCCGCGCCACCACGACGGCGGTTGCGTCGTCGCGCATTCGCGGAGGTGCGCTCCACCGGAGCCTCGTCGTCACGATCGTCGCGGAAGCCACGATCGTCGGAGTCGTCGCGCAGGGCCGTCGGAAGCGGCTCGGGCGCGTAGAAGTGCAGCTGCGTCGACACCGCGGACACGAACACCTCGGGCAGAAGTCCGAGCGACACGGCGGTCGGGCGTTCCGGCTTCTGCGGCGCGGGCGTCTCTTCGGCGGGGGCTTCGGATGCCGCGACCTCGGCCGTCTTCTCCGCTTCGGGCACCTCGGCGGTGGGCTTCTCGGCGGTGGACGTCTCGTCAGCGGTGTCCGGCGCGGGGGCGGCCTCGGCGGACGTCTCGTTCGCCGGCGCGGGAGCGTCAGCGTCGGCGGCGTCTTCCGTCGCGCTGTCCGTCGCGGGGTCGGCGACGGCGGGCTCAGCGTCCTGCACGCCCTCGGCGGACACCGCGTCGGCGGGCGCTTCTTCGGCGGGCGTCTCGTCGAGCACCGCGGGAGGAGCCGTGTCGAGCGCCGCGGCGCTCTCGGCATCCTGGACCGCGCCCTCTTCCTCGTCGACCGTCAGCGCCTCGGGGGACGCGGTGGCGTCGGAGGAAGCGTCCTGCTCGACTGCGGCGTCGGGCGCGATCTGCTCAGTGGGGATCTGTTCGTCGCTTGCGTCTGCCATTGTGGCGTACTCCCTGGCGGGGCGACACCGCGCGTCGCCCGGCGAAATCTCGTGCGGCGCCGCACCCGGCGGGGCCGCGAACTCACTCGGTCTGCAGCAGGCCGGCGGCTCGTGCTGCGAAGGGCGATCATCGCCCGAAGTCTTCTGGTGATGCTCCTGCGGCGCGGCCGCGGTACATCGAAACATCATTATCGCACGGTCCGTCCGGAAACCACCGCACGGGGGCTCTTCGACACCGAGCGATCCTCAGCGGACAGCGAAGTGCGCGGTGACAGAATCGAGCCATGAGCGACACCGTCACCCCTCGCCGCCCCGTCGTGGTCGCGATCTGGCTCGTCTTCGCCGGCATCGTCGGATGGTGGGCGGCGTTCTCGCTGACGATGGAGCGCTTCGCCCAGTTGAAGAACCCCGGGGAGGCGGCATCCTGCGACTTCAGCGTCCTGGTCCAGTGCTCGGCGAACCTCCAGTCGCCCCAGGGCAGCGTGTTCGGATTCCCGAACCCGATCATCGGCCTCACGGCGTGGATGGCGCCGGTCGTCGTGGGCATGGCGCTGCTGGCCGGTGCGCGGTTCGCGCGCTGGTTCTGGGCGCTGTTCTGGCTCGGATTCGCCTTCGCGATCACGTTCGTCATCTGGTTGATCTCGCAGAGCATCTTCGTGCTCGCGACCCTCTGCCCGTGGTGCATGGTGACGTGGTCGGTCGTGATCCCCTCGTTCTTCGTGGTCACGCTGCACGTGCTCCGTGAGGGAGTGATCCCCGCGCCGCGCGTGCGGCACGTCGCCGAGCGCCTCATGCCCTGGGTTCCGCTGATGACACTCGCGGCGTTCGTCGTCATCGCCGTCATCGCGCAGGCTCGACTCAACGTCCTGGCGCAGTTCTGACCTCATCGCGCGGTGTCCCGGTGCCCGCGGGTTCTCGTGCCCGCAGGGTCTCGCGCGCAAGGGTCGCGTGCCCTAGGTTCGAGGAATGGATGCCACGAACCCGCTGATGCCTGCCGCATACGACCTGGTGTGGTCGGGGCTGGCCGTGGTGGTGCTCGGTCTCGCCGTCTGGGCCATCGTCAGCCTGTGCAGCAGCGCGGGGCGGCTGTCGTCGACGGCGGTGCTGATGTGGGCGATCGTGATCCTCGCCGTCCCCGTGCTCGGCCCGGTGTCGTGGCTGGCGGCAGGGCGCCGGGCGGGCTTGTCGCGAACCTGAGGGTGTTGCGCGCGGGCCGGTGGCTTCGACAGGCTCAGCCACCTCCCTCGGGCGGGGGCGTGTGACGGTGGCTTTGACAGGCTCAGCCACCTCCCTCGGCGTGAGCCCGAGGCCTCCGGGCGTGACCCGAGGCCGCTGAGCGCGGGCCGAGGTCCCTGAGCTCGTCGAAGGGACCGGGACGCAGTGATGGCCGCCACCCCTCGGGGCGGCGGCCATCTCGGCATCCGGGATCAGGCGAACCAGATCGCGAGCTCGCGCTCCGCGGACTCGACGCTGTCGCTGCCGTGGACGAGGTTCTGCTGCACCTTCAGGCCCCAGTCGCGGCCGAAGTCGCCGCGGATCGTGCCGGGCGCGGCGGTGGTGGGGTCGGTGGTTCCGGCGAGCGAACGGAAGCCCTCGATCACGCGGTTGCCCGCGAGACGGATGGCGACCGAGGGGCCGGAGAGCATGAACTCGAGGAGCGGCTCGTAGAACGGCTTGCCCTCGTGCTCGGCGTAGTGCTGGGCGAGGCGCTCACGGTCGGGCTCGACCAGGCGGATGTCGACGAGGGCGTAGCCCTTCGCCTCGATACGCGCGAGGATCGCGCCGGTCAGGCCGCGGGCGACGCCGTCGGGCTTGACCAGGACGAGGGTCTCTTCGGTGGCCATGGGTCATTCTCCGTTCGAGAGGTCGGGGGAAGCGGCCCGCCGGGCGTTCTGCCGGTCGAGGGCCGCTCCCTTGATCGTCGCATACGCCCACATGCCGCCGAAAATGAGGGCGACGACGGCGAGGGCCGGAACGAGGAATCCGCCGAGGAGAAGGAGCGCCTGAAGTGCCCAGCCGACCCCCACGGCCTTGCGGTGGCGGAGGAGGCCGGCGACGACGACCATGGCGACGGCCATCACGACGCCGCCGACGATCCCCCACCACGGTTCGATACCGAACGGCAGCACCTTGAGTCCGTAGACGACGAGACCACCGAGGAAGACGATGATCGACTCGAAGCCGAGCACGACGGCACCGAGCGATTCGAGGGCACCGCGCTGGCGACGCGCGCGAGGCTCCCGGGGACTCACGCCTGCCACCCCGACTTCCAGTCCTCGTGCTCCGACAAACGCAGCGCTTCGCCCGCGAGGACGACGGAGCCCGCGATGACGACGGCGCGACGGTCGGACTCGGCCGCCCACGCCCGTGCCGCGTCGGCGGCGTCCTCGAGCGTCGGGTGCACGGTGACCGGCAGGTCGGCCGCTTCGGCCACGTCGGCGATCGTGTCGGGATCGGTGGCGCGGTCGCTGTCGGGAGCGGTGGCGAACACACGCGCGACGGCCGGCACGAGTGCGGACATGATGCCGACGGCATCCTTTCCATCCAGGATGCCGATGACCGCCCCCCACTCGTCGATGTCGAACGACTCGTCGAGGGCGGTGACCAGGGCGCGGGCGCCGTGCGGGTTGTGTGCGGCGTCGACGAAGACCGTGGGCGCCGTGCCGATGAGCTGCAGGCGTCCGGGCGAGGTCGCGGTGCCGAGACCGTCGGCGATCACGTCGGCGGCGAGGGCCTGGGTCCCGCCGCCGATGAGCGACTCGACCGCCGCGACCGCCAGGGCCGCGTTGGCGCCCTGGTGCGCGCCGTAAAGCGGCAGGTAGACCTCGCGGTAGGTTCCCGCGACGCCGCGGATGTCGAGCTGCTGTCCCCCGACGGCGAGGGTCTGCCCCTCGAGGGCGAACCCGTCACCCGCGATCGAAACCGTCGCGCCCTCCTTCTCGGCGCGTTGGCGTATGGCGCGCAGCGCGTCGGGAGGCTGCGGAGCCGAGACGACGGCCGCGCCGGGCTTGATGATTCCCGCCTTCACCGTGGCGATCTCCGCGACGGTCGAGCCGAGTCGGTCGACGTGGTCGATGTCGATCGGCGTGAACACCGCGACGTCGCCGTCGGCGGTATTGGTCGAGTCCCACTCACCGCCCATGCCGACCTCGAGCACGAGCACGTCGATCGGCGCGTCGGCGGCGACGACGAACGCGAGCACCGTGAGCAGCTCGAAGAAGGTCAGCGGAGCGTCGTCAGATGCCGTGAGCTCGGCATCCACCATGTCGACGAACGGCTGGATCTCGTCCCACGCGTCGGCGATCGCGGCGTCCCCGACCGGCTCGCCGTCGATGAGGATGCGCTCGGTGAAGCGCTCGAGGTGCGGGCTGGTGAACAGGCCGGTCCGCAGGCCCATCGCGCGCAGCAGGCTCTCGATCATGCGGCTCGTCGAGGTCTTGCCGTTCGTGCCGGTGACGTGGATCACGCGGTACGTGCGCTGCGGGTCGTCGAGCAGCTCGAGCACGCGACGCGTGCGCTCGACGCGCGGCTGCACCCACTGCTCACCCTGGCGTTCCAGCAGAGCCGCGTAGACGGCATCGGCGCGGGTGCGGTCGCTCATGCGGGTACTCCGATCCGCGCGACGGCGACCGTGACGGCGCCGACGTTCGCGTAGGTCTTGGCGGCGATTCGCGTCTCGTACTCGGCGGGCAGGGCGGAGCCGCGCTCGACGAGTCGCTCCTCGGGCCCGGCGAGCACGACCGCCTCTGCGAGGGTCTCGGATGCCACACCCGCGATGTCGAACGCCTCGGCGACGGCCCGGGCATCGGCGTCCTCGACGAAGGTCAGCGACAGGAAGATCCGGTCGCTCACGTCGAAGCCGGCGGCCTTGCGGGTGTCCTGGATGCCGCGGATCATGTCGCGCGCCAGGCCCTCGGCCTCGAGCTCGGGCGTGGTGACGGTGTCGAGGAGGACGAAGCCGCCCGAGGTCAGCACCGCGAGCGCTTCACCCTCCGGACGCCCGGCGGTCTCGACGACGAGGTCGTACTCCGTGGGCTCCAGCGGGATGCCGCCGGCGACGACCTGCCCGTCGACCTCGCTCCAGTCGCCCTCGCGGGCGGCCTTGATCGCCTGCTGCACCTGCTTGCCGAGGCGGGGTCCGGCGGCGCGTGCGTTGACCGACAGACGGTGCGTGATGCCGTACTCGGCGGCCGTGCCGTCCTGGAGGGCGACCTGCTCGACGCTCTTGACGTTCAGTTCCTCGCGGAGGATTTCGTCGAACTGCGCCAGGCCGGCGGCATCCGGGGTCACCACCGTCAGACGCGGGAGCGGCAGGCGCACGCGCTTGCCCTCCTTCTTGCGCAGGGCGTTGGCGACGCTCGAGACCTCGCGGACGGTGTCCATCGCGGTGCGGATGTCTTCCGCCGCGGGGAACGCCGAGGCGTCGGGCCAGTCGGTCAGGTGGACGCTGCGTCCGCCCGTCAGTCCCTGCCAGACGCGCTCGGAGACGAGCGGGATGAGCGGAGCGGCAACGCGCGTGAGGGTCTCGAGCACCGTGTACAGCGTGTCGAAGGCCTCGCGGCTGGTCGGGTCGTCGGTCACGCCCACCCAGAAGCGGTCGCGCGAGCGGCGGATGTACCAGTTGGTCAGCACCTCCGCGAAGTCGCGTAGACGCTCGGCCGCGGTCGTGGAGTCGAGGCCTTCGAGGTCGGCGGCCACGTTCTTCACGAGGTCGCCCGTGAGCGCGAGGATGTACCGGTCGAGCACGTCGGTCGAGTCGGTGCGCCACTCGGCGGTGTAGCCAACGGCCGAGGTCCCTGAGCTTGTCGAAGGGCCCGGTACCCCCGCGGCCCCGGGGCCGGAGGCTTCGACAGGCTCAGCCACCGGCGCCGCTGACGCAGCCCCCGCTGAGCCTGTCGAAGCGTTCGCGTAGGTCGCGAAGAAGTACCACGCGTTCCACAGCGGCAGCAGGAACTCGCGCACGCCCGAGCGGATTCCCTCCTCGGTCACGACGAGGTTGCCACCCCGCAGCACGCTCGACGACATGAGGAACCACCGCATGGCATCCGAGCCGTCGCGATCGAAGACCTCGCGCACGTCGGGGTAGTTGCGCAGCGACTTCGACATCTTCTGCCCGTCGTTGCCGAGCACGATGCCATGGCACGACACGCCCGTGTACGCCGGGCGGTCGAACAGTGCGGTCGAGAGCACGTGCATGACGTAGAACCAACCGCGGGTCTGCCCGATGTACTCGACGATGAAGTCGGCGGGGGCGTGCTCGTCGAACCACTCGTGGTTCTCGAACGGGTAGTGCACCTGCGCGAACGGCATCGAGCCCGAGTCGAACCACACGTCGAGCACGTCCTCGATGCGGCGCATCGTCGACTTACCCGTCGGGTCGTCGGGGTTCGGACGCGTCAGGTCGTCGATGTAGGGACGGTGAAGGTCGACCTCGCCGTCGGCGTTCACCGGCAGGCGGCCGAAGTCGGCCTCCATATCGGCGAGCGATCCGTAGACATCGACGCGCGGGTGGTTCGGGTCGTCGCTCTTCCACACCGGGATCGGCGAGCCCCAGTAGCGGTTGCGGCTGATGGACCAGTCGCGGGCCCCCTCGAGCCACTTGCCGAACTGGCCCTCCTTGACGTTCTCGGGCACCCAGGTGATCCGCTGGTTGTTCGCCAGCAGATCGTCTTTGAACTCGGTCACGCGCACGAACCAGCTCGACACGGCCTTGTAGATGAGGGGGTTCCGGCAGCGCCAGCAGTGCGGGTACGAGTGCTCGTACGACGCCTCGCGCAAGAGGCGGCCGCCCTGCTTCAGCAGACGGATGAGCGGCCGATTGGCCTCCATCCAGAGCTCCCCGGCGACGTCGGTCACGGCCGACAGGAAACGGCCGCCGTCGTCGAGCGAGATGATCGTCGGCAGGCCCGCGGCATCCGCGAGGCGCTTGTCGTCCTCACCGTAGGCGGGGGCCTGGTGCACGATGCCCGTGCCGTCGCTGACGGTGACGTAGTCGTCGACGAGGATTCTCCAGGCGTCCTGCGTGCCCCACACCGACGCGTCGGCGTAGTAGTCGAAGAGGCGGTCGTACGAGACGCCCTCGAGCTCAGCGCCCAGGACCGTCGTCTGCACGGCCGCGCGGGCGGCATCCGCACTCTCGTACCCGAGATCCTTCGCGTAGTTCGGCAGCAGATCCTCGGCGAGCAGGTAGCGGTGCGCGACGGCCTCGAACGCCTCGTCGGGGGTGCCGTCGGGGGTCGTGTGCACGTCGGCCGCGCCGTTCGGGCCGCCCTCGATGACGGCATACCGGATGCCGGGACCCACCGCGAGCGCGAGGTTCGTCGGGAGGGTCCACGGGGTCGTCGTCCACGCGAGGGCACGGACGCCGGTGAGACCCAGCGCCTCGGCCTTCGCCCCGACGAGCGGGAACGTCACGGTGACGGAGGGGTCCTGCCGCATCTTGTAGACGTCGTCGTCCATGCGCAGCTCGTGCGTCGACAGGGGCGTCTCGTCGCGCCAGCAATACGGCAGCACGCGGTAGCCCTCGTATGCGAGACCTTTGTCGTGCAGGGTCTTGAACGCCCAGAGGACGCTCTCCATGTAGGACGTGTCGAGCGTCTTGTAGCCGCGTTCGAAGTCGACCCAGCGCGCCTGGCGGGTGACGTAGTCCTGCCACTCGCGCGTGTACTCGAGCACCGATTCGCGCGCCTTCGCGTTGAAGGTCGCGACGCCCATGCGCTCGATCTCGTCCTTCTCGGTGATGCCGAGCTGCTTCATGGCCTCGAGCTCGGCCGGGAGGCCGTGGGTGTCCCAGCCGAAGACGCGGTCGACCTTCTTGCCGCGCATCGTCTGGAAGCGCGGGAAGACGTCCTTGGCGTACCCGGTGAGCAGGTGCCCGTAGTGCGGGAGGCCGTTGGCGAAGGGCGGGCCGTCGTAGAAGACCCACTCCTCGGCGCCCTCGCGGTTCGCGATCGAGGCGCGGAAGGTGTCGTCGGCCGCCCAGAACGCGAGGGTGTCGCGCTCGATGTCCGGGAAGCGCGGGCTGGGAACGACGGATGCCGTGCCCGCGGCGCTGGCGTCAGCTGCGGGGCCGAAGGATGAGGGGCGAGGGTAGGTCATGTCTCTCCGCGGGTCGAGGTCTCCTCGCCGGGACGATCCGTCGGGACCGCGGTACCACCCTGCGTTGTGTCGGACCCTTCGACAGGCTCAGGGACCGACACCGCTCTCACTGCGGCTGTGACGGGCCTGCCCCGCGCGGTTCTAGTCCGGGCCATGACCCGTTTCTTCCGCGAGCTCCCCGGTGATGGCCGGATCGGTGCTGATCCCCCCATTCTACGCGCTCGTCCCGCTCCCCGCTGCGCCCCGCCGCTCCCCCGTCGAGTGTCCAGGAAACGCCGTTATGCCGGAGAGAGTTGCGGCGTTTCCTGGACACTCAACGCCCGGTCGGCGGGGCGGCGGGTGCGGACGAGGAGGCGGCGAGGAGCTCCTGCGTGAAGGGATGCCGCGGCTCGGCGAAGACGCACGGCACGGGGCCCGACTCGACGACACGGCCGTCCTTCATCACGAGCACGTCGTCGGCGATGCCCGCCACGACGTCGAGGTCGTGCGTGATGAACACCATCGCGAGATCGCGCTCGCGCTGGAGAGCGCGAAGGCGGTCAAGGATCCGCGCGCGCACGGTGGCGTCGAGTGCCGAGACCGGCTCGTCGAGGACGAGGAGGTCGGGATCCGTGGCCAGCGCGCGAGCGATCGCGACCCGCTGCCGTTGTCCGCCCGACAGCTGCGCCGGCAGTCGTCGCCCGAAGCCGGCACCCAGACCGACCTCGTGCAGCAGCGCATCGACTTCCGCGCGGCGGCGCGGACGTGGGACCCCGGCCGCAGCGACCGCCTCCCCCACCGTTCGGGCGACGCTCCAGCGCGGATCGAGCGCACCCCAGGGGTTCTGCTGCACGAGCTGTACGCGGCGCCGAGCAGCACCGCGCGCGGCGTGGGGCGACCAGGGGCGTCCGTCGAACGTCAGGGTTCCGGCATCCGGTTCGCTCACTCCGACGATGAGTCGGGCGAGCGTCGTCTTGCCCGATCCGGATTCGCCGACGACCGCGAGGGTGCGCCCACGGTGCAGCGTGAAGCTGACGTCGTCGACCGCGAGGCGGTCGCCGAAGCTCTTGCGCAGTCCCTTCCCGGCCATCAGCGGTGCGTCGAATCGCGGGGCGCGGTGCAGGAGCTCGTGGTGCGTCGCCTCGACGAGCGCGCGGGTCTGCGGATCGCGAGGGTCGGAGAGCACCCGGGCGGTCTCCCCCGCCTCGACCACGCGACCGTCGTGCAGGACGATCACGCGATCGGCCACCCGGCGGACGGCCGCGAGGTCGTGACTGATGAACACCACCGCGACACCGGCGTCGGCGATTCGCCGCAACTGGTCGAGCACGCGCGCCTGGACCGTGGCATCCAGGGCCGTCGTCGGTTCGTCGGCGATGAGGATCGCGGGATCCGCCGCGAGGGCCGAGGCGAGGAGCGCGCGTTGGCGGAGGCCTCCCGACAGCTCGTGGGGATACTGACGTGCGCGCCGGTCGGGCTCGGGCAGCGCCACGCGCTCCAGCACCCCGCGGACGCGCGTGCGGAGCGCCTCCCCGCGGACGGCGGGTTCATGGATGCGCAGGGGCTCGGCCACCTCGGCGCCGATGCGCCGCAGCGGGTCGAGCGAGACGAGGGCGTCCTGCGAGACGAGGGCGATCCGGCGCCCGCGGAGCCTGCGCCACCGCCGTTCGTCGAGGCCGCGTGCGTCGACACCATCGACCTCGAGGGCGGCGGCGCTCCACGACAGGGTCCGCGGCAGCAGACCGAGCAGCGCCGCGGCGGTCAGCGACTTGCCGGTGCCGGATTCGCCGACGATCGCCAGGCACTCCCCCGGCACCACGTCGAGGTCGAGCCCACGGACGAGCGGCGTTCGCCCCGCGGCGATCCGGAGGTCACGCACCCTCAGCCCACTCATGCGCCCCGCTCCTCGGCCCCGGCCCGCAGGATGCGCCCGATCACGCTGACGCTGATGACGGTCGTGGTGATCGCCAGCCCGGGGAACACGGCGACCCAGGGCGCCTGCAGCAGCAGGTTGCGTCCGGCCGAGAGCATCAACCCCCATTCCGGCGTGGGTTCGGTCGGCCCCAGCCCGAGGAAGCTCAGCCCCGCCGCGGCGAGGATGCTCGTGCCGATGCCGATCGTGGCCAGCACGCTCACGGCGCCCAGGACGCCAGGCAGCACGTGGCGGATGTGCACGACGACGGCGGAGACGCCGACGATCCGTGCGGCCTCGACGTGCTCGGCGGCCGCGAGCGTGCGCGTCTGCGCGCGCGCGAGGCGGATGTAGACCGGAATGGCGGCGATCGTCACGGCCACCGCGACGTTGACCGGGCCCGGCCCCAGGACCGCGACGACGAGGAGCGCGACGAGGAACTCGGGGAACGCGAGCAGCACATCGACGACGCGCATGGCGGCGGCATCCACGATCCTCGGCGAGACGGCGGCGAGAGACCCGGCCACGATCCCGACGACGAAAGCCAGCGCGGTGGCGAGGAGCCCCGTACCGACCGAGCGGCCCGTCCCGTAGACGACGCGCGAGTACACATCGCGCCCGCTCTGGTCCGTGCCGAACCAGTGCGCCGCACTCGGCGGCTGAAGAGCCGCACGGACGTCGGTGACCAGCGGGTCGTGCGTCGCGAGCAGGCCGGGGGCGACAGCCGCGAGGGCGATGACGGCGAGCACCCCGCCGGCGAGGCCGAGCGCGAGGGTCCGCCCGCCGGAACGCGTGCGCTTCGGCGCATCCACCACCGTCATGCGGGCACCCCCGCCCGCACCCGGATCGCCGCGGACGCGCCACGGAGCCGGGGGTCGAGCAGCGGCACGACGAGGTCGACGATCGTGTTCACGATGACGAAGACGAGCGCGCTCAGCAGGATCACGCCCGTGATGACGGGCAGGTCGCGGTCGGTGATCGCCGTGAGCGTCACTCGTCCGATGCCGGGGCGGGCGAACACCGTCTCCACGAGGACGGCGCCCCCGAGGAGCGAGCCGACGAGGTACGCCGCGAGCGTCACGGCGCCTACGCCCGCGTGACGCAGGGTGTGGTGCACGCTCTCGCGGAGGGGGGAGGCTCCACGTGCTCGCACGGTGACGAGGAACGGTTCGCGTTCCGCTGCCTGCACCCCGTCGCGCAGAACCTGCGCGAGCAGAGCCGCGACCGGCAAGGCCAGAGTGACGGCAGGCAGGACGATCGCCGACGGGTCGCGCGCCCCCGACACCGGGAACCAGCCGAGCTGGAACGAGAACACGCTCAGCAGCACGAGCCCCGTCCAGAACACCGGCGACGACAGCACGACGAGTTCGAGACCGGATGCCACGACCCGGCCTGTCCGTCCGCGGACGAGCAGGGCGGATGCCAGGGCCAGGACGAGCGCGATCCCCAACGCGAGGGCCGAGAGCTGCAGGGTGGGGCCGAGCTGGCGCCCGATGACCTCGCTCACGGGCAGTCGCAACTGGTACGACTCCCCCAGGTCACCGCGCGCGAGTCGACCGAGGAACGCGCCGTACTGCTCGAGCACCGGGCGGTCGAGTCCGAGCTCCGCGCGGATCCCGTCCTTGACCGCGTCGCTGACCTGCGCCTGCGGGCCGAGCATGACCTCGACCGGATCGCCGGGGATGATCCGGAACGCGACGAACGCGACGGTGGCCGCTCCCCACAGCACCAGGACGACGGATGCCACGATCCCGCCGATGCGCGAGAGGATCGCGCGGGTGCGAGAGCGTGGCATCCGTGGTCCGTGGTGTGCGGGCGATCAGCCGACCGAGGCGGTCGCGAACAGCGGACGACCGTAGAGGTCGAAGGTCAGGCCCGACACCTTCGGGGTGACGGTGCTGATCAGGGCGGGGCTGTACAGCGGGACGATCGCGGCGTGCTGCGCGTTCCACTGCTGCACCTGCGCGTAGATGGCGTTCCGCGCGGCCTGATCGGTCGTCGAGGCGCCCTCCTCGAGCAGGGCGTCGAGCGCGGGATCGCTGACCTGCGAGGCATTCTGGAAGCCGTCGGTGGCGAGGTGGCTCCGCAGCAGGTCGGGGTCGACGCCCGAGAAGCCCCAGTCGGTCAGATCGAACGTCTTCGGACCGTACTGCTCGTTGTACGCGCCGGGTTCCAGCACCTCGCGCTGCAGGTCGAAACCGACCGCCTTGAGGTCGCTCTGGATCGCGTTCGCGAGCGCCGCGCGGTCGTCCGGGACCGGAGTCCACGCGATCCACCGGGCGGTGAGACGCTGACCGTCCTTCGTGCGGATGCCGTCGGCATCCCGTCCCGTCCATCCGGAGGCGTCCAGAAGCGCGTTCGCCTCGGCGGGGTCGAAGGGCCAGGAGTTCTCGAGGCTCGCGTCGTAGCCGGGCGTCGTGGCGCCGAGGATGCTCCAGGCACGCGGATACTGCCCGAAGAAGATCTCCTGCACGGCGGTGTCGACGTCGATCGCGCGGCTGAAGGCCTGCCGCACGTTCTGGTCGGCGAACACGCCGTACTTCTCGTTCAGGTACAGCGAGTACGGCAGGCCCGGGTAGGCGATCGACTCGACGGTGTCATCGCCCGGAACCTGCGAAACGAGGTTCGGCGGGAGGTTCGTGACGACGTCGGCCTGGCCGCTCGACAGCGCGCCGAGGCGCACCGAGGCCTCGGGGAGGATGTCGACGCGGAGCGTCTTGAACGCCGGCTTTCCGCCGCCGTCGGGGCCCCACGTGTAGTCGTCGTTGCGGGTGTACACGATGTCCTGATCGGGCGTGTACTCGGTCAGCTCGAAGGGGCCGGTGCCCACGTTCACCCCGGGACCGCCCGCCTTGAGCTGGTCGGCCTTCGCCGAGAGCACCGCGGGCGAGTAGAACCCGAGCAGAGCGGTGCTCGCGGCCTGCAGGAACGGCGCGTAGGGCTGCGAGAAGCGCACGCGGACGGTGTGCTCGTCGACGACATCGGTGCCCGCGTACAGGTCGCCGCCGAGCATCGACGCCGCCTGCGCCGACGCGGTCGCGGGGTCGACGATGCGATCGAAGTTCGCCTTCACCGCGGCGGCGTCGAACGGCGTGCCGTCGTGGAAGGTCACGTCGTCACGGAGGTGGAAGACGTAGGTCGCACCGCCGTCCTCGACCTCCCACGAGGTCGCGAGCCACGGCGAGAACGACCCGTCGGCCTCCTGGAACACGAGCGAGTCGAGGACCGCGCGCTGCACCATGGCCGACACGTCGAGCTGGCTGGTCTGCGGGTCCATGTGCCCCGCCGAGAGGTTCGCTCCCTCGATCGCCCAGACGATCTCGCCGTCTCCTTCGGCGGCGGGGTCGGAACCCGCGCACGACGCGAGGGACAGGGCAGCGACCGCGGCGACGGCGACCGTCGACAGGACGCGGCGGGCGAGCCGCCCACGGGAAGGCACAGAAGGCATGGAGCGACCTCGGAGTTCTCGATGGGGAACCTCCAGACTACCGGTGTTCCTGGACCCGGTGCGAAAACCCGTGGTGGGAAGGATGGCACGCAGATCCGGAAATGGTCGTTGGCTCCGGACGCAGCGCGCGAATGCATCCGGATCCGGCTCCGATGCCGGATCTGCGCGCCGCGCTCTCGCGTGCGACTCCCCCGGTATCCTGGATGCCATACCCATCAGGCACGCTCACACAGTGCCGCCCATATCGCTCGAGGAGTACCCCCATGGCCACGATTCCCGACAAGCCCGCCCTGGAAGGCCTCGAGCAGAAGTGGGACGCCGCGTGGAACGAGCGCGGCACGTACGTCTTCGATCGCCTTCGCGCCGCCGAACTCGGCCGCCAGGGGGTGTACTCGGTCGACACCCCGCCGCCGACGGCATCCGGAAGCCTCCACATCGGCCACGTGTTCTCGTTCACGCACACCGACGTGAAGGTGCGCTTCGAGCGCATGCGCGGCAAGACCGTGTTCTACCCGATGGGCTGGGACGACAACGGCCTGCCCACCGAACGCCGCGTGCAGAACTACTACGGCGTGCGCTGCGACCCCTCGCTCCCCTACGACCCCGACTTCACGCCCCCGTTCGCGGGTGGTGACAACAAGAGCAGCAAGGCCGCCGACCAGGTGCCCATCAGCCGCCGCAACTTCATCGAGCTGTGCGAGCAGCTGACGGTCGAAGACGAGAAGCAGTTCGAAGACCTCTTCCGCGAACTGGGTCTGAGCGTCGACTGGACGCAGACCTACCGCACGATCTCCGACGACTCGATCCGCACGAGTCAGCTCGCGTTCCTGCGCAACATCGAGCGCAGCGAGGCCTACCAGGCGCTCGCGCCGACGCTGTGGGACGTGGACTTCCGCTCCGCGATCGCCCAGGCCGAGCTCGAGGACCGCGACCAGCCCGCCGCCTACCACCGCGTGGGCTTCGCCAAGACCGACGGCTCGGGCGACGTGTTCATCGAGACCACCCGCCCCGAGCTGCTCCCCGCCTGCGTGGCGCTGGTGGCCAACCCCGACGACGAGCGCTACCAGCCGCTCTTCGGCACGACCGTGCGCACCCCTCTGTTCGACGTCGAGGTGCCCGTGCTCGCCCACCCGCTCGCGCAGAAGGACAAGGGGTCGGGCATCGCCATGATCTGCACCTTCGGCGACGTGACCGACATCATCTGGTGGCGCGAGCTCGACCTCCCCAACCGCACGATCATCGGCAAGGATGGCCGGATCGTCGCCGACGCTCCGGATGTGATCGTGACGGATGCCGCGAAGGCGGCCTACGACGAGCTCGCGGGCAAGACGGTGTTCAGCGCCAAGAAGCGCATCGTCGAGCTGCTGCAGGAGTCCGGCGCCATGGAGGGCGCCCCGAAGCCCTTCACGCACCCCGTGAAGTTCTTCGAGAAGGGCGACCGGCCCCTCGAGATCGTGTCGACGCGGCAGTGGTACATCCGCAACGGGGCTCGGGATGCCGAGCTGCGCGAGCGTCTGATCTCTCTCGGTCGCGAGATGTCGTGGCATCCGGACTTCATGCGCGTGCGCTTCGAGAACTGGACCAACGGGCTCACCGGCGACTGGCTCGTGTCGCGCCAGCGCTTCTTCGGCGTGCCGATCCCGGTCTGGTATGGCCTCGACGAGAACGGAGAGCGCGACTACGCGCGCGTGCTGACGCCCGACCTCGCCTCGCTCCCCGTCGACCCGACGACCGACGTGCCCCCGGGCTACACCGAAGACCAGCGCGGCGTTCCGGGCGGTTTCGACGCCGAGCGCGACATTCTCGACACGTGGGCGACCTCGTCGCTGACCCCGCAGCTGGCCGGTGGCTGGCAGCGCGACGAGGAGCTGTGGAACCTCGTGGCGCCGTTCGACCTTCGCCCGCAGGGTCAGGACATCATCCGCACGTGGCTCTTCTCCACGATGCTGCGCAGCGCCCTGGAAGACGACCGCGCCCCGTGGACGGATGCCGCGATCTCGGGCTTCATCGTCGATCCCGACCGCAAGAAGATGTCGAAGTCGAAGGGCAACGTGGTCACGCCCGCCGACATCCTGAAGCAGCACGGCTCCGACGCCGTGCGCTACTGGTCGGCATCCAGCCGCCTCGGCACCGACGCGGCCTTCGACCCGCAGAACCCGACGCAGGTGAAGATCGGCCGTCGCCTCGCGATCAAGCTGCTGAACGCGGCGAAGTTCGTGCTGTCGTTCCCCGTGCCCGAGGGCGCTCAGGTGACGCACGCGCTCGACGCGTCGATGCTCGCGACCCTGGATACCGTGGTGCGCGACGCGACCGCCGCCTTCGAAGCGTACGACCACGCGCGGGCTCTCGAGATCACCGAGTCGTTCTTCTGGACGTTCTGCGACGACTACCTCGAGCTCGTGAAGGAGCGCGCCTACGACCAGACCGACGTGGGGCAGGCCTCCGCGGCTCTCGCGCTGCGCACGGCCCTGTCGACGCTCGTGCGCCTGTTCGCGCCCGTGCTGTCGTTCGCGTCCGAAGAGGTGTGGTCGTGGTTCGAGGAGGGGTCGGTGCACACCGCCGCATGGCCCGAACCGCTCGGCATCGAGGGCGACCCGGCCGTGCTGACCGCTGTGAGCGCTGCACTCATCGGCATCCGTCGCGCCAAGACCGAGGCGAAGGCCTCGCAGAAGACGCCGGTGACGTCGCTGACCGTGTCGGGCCCGCACGTCGAAGCCCTGCGCCTCGCCGAAGGCGACCTGCGCGCGGTGGGCCGCATCGAGACGATCGCCTTCGCCGAAGGTGAGACCACCGCCGTCACCGACATCGTGTTCGCACCCCAGGAGGACTGATGCAGCTCGGAACCCGTTGGACCGCCCGCGAAGAGCCGCCGAAGGCTGTTCCCGAGGTGCTCCACGCGCAGATCGCCGCGGTCGAGGAAGCTCTCAACCCCGACGGGCTCAGCGCCCCCGCGCCGCGGTGGACGCTGACCTTCCTCGAAGGTCGTCCGGTCGCCGAGCTCGACACCGGCGTCATCGTGACGCAGGATGCCGCGGGCGAGGTCGTCGTGCGCTACGACGAGGGCGACGAGTTCGCCTGAGGTCGGCGCCCAGGCTGTCCACGCGCGGGTTGATCCACGCACCGGCTGGTCTCCCCACCGGGAGTTCCCCCCACCGGCCGGTCAGCGCACGCGGAGGGTGAACTCGGCCTCGGCGACGAGCGAACGTCCGTTGTCGCGGGCGGTGCCGCGCGCGCGGTCCATCGACAGACGCGTCGCGCGCGCCAGCATGCGGGCGTGGGCGAAGCGTGCAAGGGCATGGGAGAGCGCGAGCAGCGCTCGATCGAATGTCGTGGGGGCGAGCGCGCGAGGGGCGGTCGGCAGCGGGGTCGTGAACGTCGTCATGATGTGGGTCCTTCGGCGGGCAGGGGGAAGACGTCGGCGCGCATCGTGACGACGCGGAGGCCTTCGCCGGTTTGATCGCGGTAACGGGAAACGGTCCTCGGAGATGACCGCTTGAAGCCGGTCGGCGAGCTCCGCCATCTGAGCGACCGTGAGGCGCGCGCTGGCGGTGGAGATGAGGCTCTTGTCGAGCCACTGTTCGTCTTCGTCCCAGCCGTGCGTGACGAAGGTCATGAGCTGCTGCTGTCGCAACGTGAGTGTCTCGGAGTGCACCGCCTCCATGACGGCGCGGCCGGTCGGCGTTGACGCCATCTCGGGATTGACGAGGGTGACGGCTCCGGCGGGCCGCTCCCACCACCGCTCGCGAGCGGTGCCGCGTCCCGGGACCTCACGGATCAGGTCCTGGCGCGCAAGCGCCCTCAGGTGGTAGCTCGTCGCTCCCGTCGACTCGCCGGTGAGCGACGCCAGCCCGCTTGCTGTCTGAGGCCCGTACTGGCTGAGCAGATCGTAGAGGCGGACGCGCAGGGGGTGCGCGAGGGCACGAAGTGCACCCGCGTCGAGGACGCGCCCTTCGGGACGCGGGTCGGTTGTCATGAATACAAAGATATCTTTGCAACTGGAATTATGCAAACTTTTCTTTGCATACGCTCGGTCGTCGCGTGACTACGCTGGACGGATGACGGATGCCGTGACCAATCCCCTCCTCTCACCGCCCGCTCTCCCCTACGACCTGCCGCCGTACGGTAGCATCCGCGTCGAGCACTACCTGCCCGCGTTCCGCGAGGCTTTCGCCGAGCATCGGCGCGAAGTGGAGGCGATCACCTCGCAGGAGGACGCCCCGACGTTCGAGAACACTCTCGTCGCCCTCGAGCGCAGCGGCGCGCTGCTCGACCGCATCGCCCGCACGTTCTACACGGTGTCGTCGGCGGACGGCACGGCCGAGATCCAGGCCGTCGAGGAAGAGCTCGCGCCGCTCATGGCCGCCCACAGTGACGCCATCCAGCTGGACGCGACCCTCTTCGCCCGCATCTCGGCCCTCCACGCGCAGCTCGACGAGCTGGGTCTGGATGCCGAGAGCCGCTACCTCGTCGAGCGTCACCACCGCGAGATGTCGCTGGCCGGCGCCGGTCTCGGTGATGCGCAGAAAGTGCGGCTCACCGACCTCAACCAGCGCCTCTCGGTGCTCACGACGACGTTCGAGAAGAACCTCCTCGCCGACACGAACGATCTCGCCGTCGTGTTCGACGACGTCGCCGAGCTCGACGGTCTCAGCGAGGGCGAGCTGTCGGCCGCGGCGCAGGCCGCCACCGCCCGCGGGCTCGACGGTCGGTATGTCGTCACCCTCACCCTCTACACCGGTCACCCGTACCTCGCGTCCCTCGCCAACCGCGAGAGCCGACGCCGTCTCCTCGAAGCCTCGCGCGCACGCGGTACGCGCGGCAACGGGCACGACAACCAGGGCGTGCTTCGCGAGATCGTGCGCCTGCGTGCCGAGCGCGCCGCGCTCCTGGGTTACCCGTCCCACGCCGCCGCGGTGCTCGCCGATCAGACGGCCGGCTCCCCCGGCGCCGTGCACGATCTCCTGCGCCGTCTCGCCGTGCCCGCCGCGGCGAACGCCCGGTCAGAGCAGGCCGCGCTCCAGCGCATCGCCGATGCCGACGGCATCCGGATCGAGGCGCACGACTGGGCCTTTTACACCGAGAAGGTGCGCGCAGCCGAGTACGACCTCGATCGCGCGGCGCTGCGCCCCTGGTTCGAGGCCGAGCGCGTGCTGCGCGACGGCGTGTTCTTCGCGGCCGCGCAGCTGTACGGCGTGACGATCACCGAACGTCACGATCTGCAGGGCTACCACCCCGACGTGCGCGTCTTCGAGGTGCACAACGCCAACGGCAGCGAGCTCGGACTGTTCCTGCTCGACCTGTACACGCGCGATTCCAAGCGCGGCGGCGCCTGGATGAACTCGATCGTCACGCAGTCGGCCCTGCGGGGGACGGCTCCCGTCGTCGTCAACAACCTGAACGTCAACAAACCGGCACCGGGCACACCCACGCTGCTGACGCTCGACGAGGTCACGACGCTCTTCCACGAGTTCGGTCACGCCCTGCACGGTCTGTTCGCCACGGTGACCTACCCGCATTTCGCGGGCACCGCGGTGCACCGCGATTTCGTCGAGTTCCCGAGCCAGGTCAACGAGATGTGGATCCTCTGGCCCGAGATCCTGACGAACTACGCCCGTCACATCGACACCGATGAGCCTCTGCCCACGGACGTCGTCGAAAGGCTGCACGCGTCGGAAGCGTTCAACCAGGGTTTCGCGACGAGCGAGTACCTCGCGGCATCCTGGATCGATCAGGCGTGGCACGGCCTCTCGGTCGAAGAGGCGGCGTCCGAGATCGACGTCCGGACGTTCGAAGCCGAGGCGCTCGCCGATATCGGCCTCGACAACCCCGCCGTCCCCACCCGCTACGCCTCGACTTACTTCGCACACGTGTTCTCGGGCGGATACAGCGCGGGGTACTACTCGTACATCTGGAGCGAGGTTCTCGACGCCGACACGGTCGAGTGGTTCCGCGAGAACGGTGCCCTGTCACGCGCGAACGGCGACCGCTTCCGCGAGCGTCTCCTCGGTGTCGGCGGCTCGGCCGATCCGCTCGCCGCCTACCGCGACTTCCGGGGCCGGGATGCCGAGATCCAGCCTCTGCTCGAGCGTCGAGGGCTCTCGGGCTGAGCGCCGGGCGCTCGAACAGCGCGTCTCGAAGGCGCCGCGCGGGCGGGTGACTCGAAACCGTGCGGTGAAGCGATGGGCGTCGATGCGGAGTCCGTCGTTGGGCGATCGCCTGCAGGTTCGTGCTACGGCATCGCCTGGGTGATGAGGGTGGGGGTGGCCGTCTGGGGCCGCCGGTGCGGCCGATTGCTCAGTGAGCGGGGCGTGTCCTGCGCCGGACGTGGGAGTGCCCCACAGAAGGTGGCACGCGCGTGCATACAGGTGCGCGTACGAGCGCGGCGGTGCGTGCTCGTACGCGCCGTGGCCGTGGCCGTGGCCGTGGCTGTGGGCGTTGCGGTAGGGGCGCGCTGGGCGTTTCGGCGCGGGGTACTAGGGCCTGCCTGACGAAGGGTCCGTCGATGCCAGACTTTCCCAGTGAGTATCTCGCAGCACCTTCCGCCGTCGTCAGCTCGTGAACCGGCTGACGGGGGTGTTCGTCGACCGTGGTGGAACGTCGGGGTAGCTATCGCTGCCTGGTTCGGGTTGTGGGCGCTGACTCCCGGACTACTGAGCAATGGGATCGGTCACCTCATCACCGACAATCTGGCCGGAGCCATCGCTATCGAAACCGGGGTGGCGCTGGCGGTAGTCGCTGCTCTCCTGCTCACGCACAGGCGTTTCAATAGCGTGCTGTTCGCGCGGTCGTGGTCGCTATGGCTGTATGCACTTCCGGTGGTGCTGGCGATCGCGTTGCCGTTCCACTACGACCTGATCCTTCCCGTGCTGCTGTACATGGTGTGGATGATGGTGTCCGTGTTCTGGCAGGACTATCTGACGTTCGGACTCCTGCAGAGCTACCTGGGTGAGCGACTGCCCGCCTTGACGGCGATCGTGCTGAGCGCTGCGATCTTCTGGCTCGGACACGTTCTGTTCATCCCTGAACGGTTTGGACTCGGAAACTGGCTTCCGAGTATGGCGATCCTTGCGCTCGGCGTCACGCTCGCTTCGCTGCGGGTCGGGCTGAAGACCTTGCACCTGATCCTCGCGCTGCATCTGTCGTTCTACTTTCTGTTCGCCTGATCCGCGCCGAGCCTCGAGAAAGTGAATCCAGGAGACGACCCCGTTGAGGACAATCGCAGCACGGTAAATCACGGCGTGATTGCCTGGAGTCGACGATTGTCGTGTCCGCCGCCCCGGATGTGAGGCGGTGTTCCGGGCTGGCTCGGCGCTCGGCTGAGAGATCGCGACGCTGATCGGCTCGGTGGGCGGAGGACTGACGTCAGACGGACGCGGTTCGTACACCTGCGTGCTCCCACTGTCAGACACACCCTAGGCGCGGGCTGGCGGTGGGGCCGTAGGCTTTGCGGTTCGGGCGGGCTGGGCGCGAGCTTCCGGCGGCGGGCGCAGGGTGGTGCACCGCACGAGTAGGCGTGGGCGCGCGGCGCAAGTAGGCGTGGGCGCCGCGGGTGCGTGCGCGCGGGTCCCTGGCGGCCGTGCTCCAGGTCGGGTTGAGGGATGGTGCGCGGTCAACCGCCCCGCCGGGAGTTGGGTTAGAACGGGGCGTGGTCGTGGTCGGGTGGGGGTGGGTCGTCGGGGAGGAATCTCACGGCGGGTGAGTATGGGAGGGGTTCGTCGCGGTAGGTGCGGCCGGTGGGGCTGGTCCATTCGAGGATTCCGTCGGGGAGTTGTCTGACGCTCCAGCGGGTGAACTGCTTTTGCGTGTGGTGTCGTTGGCAGAGGTGGCTGAGGTTGCGGACGTCGGTGGCGCCGCCGAGGGCGTAGTCGAGGGTGTGGTCGACCTCGGAGCGGATGGCGGGGACGGTGCATCCGGGCCAGCGGCAGTGGCGGTCGCGGGCGCGAAGGTACCGATCGATGGCGGTGGTGCGCTGGTAGGTGTCGGTGTGGAGGACGGCGCCGGTGATCGGGTGCGTGATGACGCGGTCCCAGGGGACGGCGGTCGACTCGGCGAGGGTGCGGGCGGTGTCGGCGTCGATGGGGCCGTGTCCGATGAGTTCTGCGGGTTCGGTGTTCTCGTGCTGCGGGTCGAGCATGGTCAGCGCGGGCACGACGACCTGGACACGGCCGCGGATCGCGCCGAGGGTGCCGGGGCCGTCATCGACGCGGGTGGGGTCGGCGTCGGGGGCGGCGGTGAGAAGGAGGTCGGCGAGGATGTCGGCGCGTACCTGCGCGGTGGTGCGCTCATCCGTGGCCGACGTCGGAGTATCGCCGCGCGCATCGATCAGCGTGCGCGCCTGTTGGGTGAGGCGGTCGTAGATGCCGACGGCGAGGATGGTGGGGAGGGTGGCGATCAGGTCGGACATTCCGTCGTGCCCTGTGACGACGCGTACGCAGCGGGTGTCGCGGCCCCGCTGGTGGCGTTCGGTGATCGTCGTCGGCTGCAGGCTCTCGGCGAGCGCTGCCAGGCGGGTGCGCAACCGCCCCGGGCTGAGCCCGTCGGCGGTGGCGACTGCCAGGGTGTCGAACTCGGCGCGGACCTCGGTGGGCAGGGGCGTTCCAACTTCGAGGATCGTCTGCACATGAGCGCGGGTGATCGTGCCCCGCTCCCACGCCGAGAGGGTGATGGGGTAGTCGTCGACCAGGGTCATGGCGCGGCTGATCTGCATCTGCAGGGACCGATCGGACACGTGCTCGGCCGCCGCGATCTCCGACGCAACCTCGCGCAATGCCATCTCCGCGGCCCGCGAGGACGAGGGCCTTTCGGCCATCACATCCCGCGCGAGATGCCCCGCCTCCGCTAGGGCGCGGGTGCGCGCCACCTCCGCGGCGGCGAACGCGGCACCCGTGCGGAGCACCTCGCCGAGCACCGCGGACAGGGCCCGCGGGCCACTGTCCGGTGGTGTCGACGAGGTACCCGTATGCATGTGTGCATGCTAGCGAGGGGGTCCGACATCGACGGGGGCTCGGGAGCCCCGGTGGGGATCGATCCGGATATTGCTCCGATGTGCAGAAGGGATCCCCGGGCGACGGTGTGCGCTTCACGGGATGGCGGGCGAGGGATCGCCGGCATCGGGTGGCGGGAGCGGGGCCGTCGGGGTGGGCTGTCCGCGTTGGGGGTGGTCGGCGTCGATGGCCGCGCCCGCCGAACTGCCGCGGCATCCATAAACGCTGTTGGCGCGCAGAAACGCGTGGAGAGCGCGTTTATGTGAGTGAACGGCGTTTATGCGGCGCCGGTCCCTGCTCGAGGCCCCGCCCGCCCGAGGCCCCCGTCCGCCCGTGCGCTCGCCCGTCCGTCGCTCAGGTGTCTGGCTGTGTCGTGTCCGGCGCGGGCGCATTCCGTCCACCGCGGCATCCATAAACGCTGTTCACGCACAGAAACGCGTGGACAGCGTGTTTCCGGGCATGGATGGCGTTTACCGGTGAGGTGGAGGGGCGTGAGAGCTCCCCCGGCACGCCCTAACGCCAGCCGAGCACCTCGCGCACGAAGGCCTGCGAAGCCGGGGCTCCGTCATTCGGAATGCCGTGCATCGGCTCGCGCGACACCACGCTCGCGGATGCCTCGACGCGGTCCAGAGCCGCCTTCAGCAGCGGAGCCGCGTCATTCGACGACGTCCAGCCTCGGACGCTCACGTGCGCGAAGATCACCACCTCCGAGCCCTGCTCGTGAGGACGCGCACTGGCGACGACCACCGTCGACGTGGCGTGCCGCCAGAGGCCCGGCACCACCGTCAGACCCGCACCACCGTCAGAAGCGTGTCCGACAGCGTGGCATCCACGAATCCGGTGTTCCACGACGGATCCGGGTGTCCGATGCGCACGGCCTGCGCGATCCACTCCGAATCGCGCTCCCGGAGCGCCCAGGCCACACGCGATCGTCCCCGAGGTCGAAACGCTCCGCGCGCAGGGCGTCGAGCGCGAGGGACAGTGCAACCTCCGGCGTGTCGCGGAGCACCAGTCGCGCACCGCGCGCGACCCCACCGACGGTGAACGGCCGGACGCGCAGCGCGGCACCGCGCCCGCGCCAGGCCCCCACGGGGGTCAGGCGCTGCGGCGCTTCTGCGCCAGCACGATCGTCGGCTGCGCCCCGTCTTCGACCGCTGCGCGTGTGATGACGACCTTGGCGATGTCGTCGGACGACGGCACGTCGAACATGATCGGCCCGAGCACGTCCTCGAGGATCGCGCGCAGTCCGCGGGCGCCGGTCTTGCGGGCGACGGCGAGGTCGGCGATCGCGCGCAGCGCGTCTTCGTCGAACTCGAGCTGCACACCGTCGAGCTCGAACATGCGCTGGTACTGCTTGACGAGCGCGTTGCGCGGAGCCGTGAGGATCTCCATGAGCGCGTCCTGATCGAGCGGCGAGACGGATGCCACGACGGGCAGGCGACCGATGAACTCGGGGATCAGACCGAACTTGTGCAGGTCTTCGGGCAGCGCCTCGCTGAACAGGTCGGGCGCATCTTCTTTGCGCTGCAGAGGAGCACCGAAGCCCACGCCGTGCTTGCCGACGCGCGCGGAGATGATCTCCTCGAGGCCCGCGAAGGCCCCGGCGACGATGAACAACACGTTGGTCGTGTCGATCTGGATGAACTCCTGGTGGGGGTGCTTCCGACCGCCCTGCGGGGGGACCGACGCCACGGTGCCCTCGAGGATCTTCAGGAGGGCCTGCTGGACGCCCTCCCCCGACACGTCGCGCGTGATCGAGGGGTTCTCGGCCTTGCGCGCGATCTTGTCGACCTCGTCGATGTAGATGATGCCCGTCTCGGCGCGCTTCACGTCGAAGTCGGCTGCCTGCAGGAGCTTGAGCAGGATGTTCTCGACGTCTTCGCCGACGTACCCGGCCTCGGTCAGGGCAGTGGCATCCGCGACCGCGAAGGGCACGTTGAGACGCTTGGCGAGCGTCTGCGCGAGGTAGGTCTTACCGCAGCCGGTCGGCCCGAGCAGCAGGATGTTGCTCTTGGCGATGTCGATCTCTTCGGCGCGGGCCTCGGCCGGCTGCAGGGTCCCGTGCGCCCGGACGCGCTTGTAGTGGTTGTAGACGGCGACGGCGAGGGCGCGTTTCGCGGGCTCCTGCCCGACGACGTACTCCTCGAGGAACGAAAAGATCTCGCGAGGCTTGGGCAGGTCGAACTCGGCGACCTCGCCCGCAGAAGACTCGGCCATGCGCTCTTCGATGATCTCGTTGCAGAGCTCGACGCATTCATCGCAGATGTACACACCGGGACCGGCGATCAGCTGCTGCACCTGCTTCTGGCTCTTTCCGCAGAAGGAGCATTTGAACAGATCGGCGCTTTCTCCGATGCGTGCCATGCCTGTTCCTCCTCGTCACCCGGCGCCCTCACGCCTGTGTGCCACGAGCCTAACCCGTGCCCGAGCGAACAGAGGGCATTTGCGCGCACGGGGCCGGTGTGATCCTCGCAAGACGACGCCCCGCAGACCGAAACGGGTCTGCGGGGCGTCGAAGCGACGCGGGAGGCGTCAGGCGGTGAGTGCCGCCGGCTGACGCTTGCGCGTGGTCAGCACCTGGTCGACGATGCCGTACTCCATCGCCTCCTGGGCGGAGAGGATCTTGTCGCGGTCGATGTCCTTATTGACCTTCGCCGCATCCTGGCCGGTGTGGCGCGCCATGGTCTCTTCGAGCCACGTGCGCATCCGAAGGATCTCGGCTGCCTGGATCTCGATGTCCGAGGCCTGCCCGTGACCGGCCTCACCCATCGCGGGCTGGTGGATCAGGATGCGGGCGTTGGGCAGAGCGAGACGCTTGCCGGGCGCGCCGGCGGCGAGCAGGACGGATGCCGCAGAGGCCGCCTGTCCGAGCACGACCGTCTGGATCTGCGGCGAGACGTACTGCATCGTGTCGTAGATCGCGGTCATGGCCGTGAACGAGCCACCGGGCGAGTTGATGTACATGATGATGTCGCGGTCGGGGTCCTGCGACTCGAGAACGAGCAGCTGGGCCATGACGTCGTCTGCCGAGGCGTCGTCGACCTGGACGCCCAGGAAGATGACGCGGTCCTCAAACAGCTTGTTGTAGGGGTCCTGACGCTTGTAGCCGTAGGCGGTGCGCTCCTCGAACTGAGGAAGGACGTAGCGGCTCGAAGGCATGTGCGCCGCAGCGCCGCCGAAGGTGGGGATGTTCATATCGGTGTCCTTTTCCTCTCGACTCAGGCCGCGGTTCCGCCGCCGCCGGTGACGTCGGTGGCGTGTTCGCGCATGTGGTCGACGAAGCCGTACTCGAGGGCCTCCTGAGCGGTGAACCAGCGGTCGCGGTCACCGTCGGCGTTGATCTGCTCGACGCTCTTGCCGGTCTGCGAGGCGGTGATCTCGGCGAGGCGGCGCTTCATGTCGAGGATCAGCTGCGCCTGCGTCTGGATGTCGCTCGACGTTCCGCCGAACCCGCCGTGGGGCTGGTGGAGCAGCACACGGGCGTTGGGCGTGATGTAGCGCTTGCCCTTCGTGCCGCTCGTGAGCAGCAGCTGCCCCATCGAGGCCGCCATGCCGATGCCGACGGTGACGATGTCGTTCGGCACGAACTGCATCGTGTCGTAGATCGCCATGCCGGCCGTGATCGAGCCGCCGGGCGAGTTGATGTAGAGGTAGATGTCCTTCTGCGGGTCCTCTGCGGCGAGCAGGAGGATCTTCGCGCAGATCTCGTTGGCGTTCTCGTCACGCACCTCCGAACCGAGCCAGATGATGCGGTCCTTCAGCAGCCTGTCGAAGACGCTCGTTGCCATAAGGGGTTCGGGCATTTGTGCTCCTCTTCCGGTGATCTGCAACGAATCTACCGGCGCGTTCCGGGGCGGGATGCCGTGTTCGCCGCGGGCGGATCAGACGCGGTCGTCGGCGATTTCTCGCGCGTATCCGGTCACCGACCGGGTATAGCGCGGGAGGTGCGGGGCGAGGGCCTGAAGGGCGATGGATGCCGCCCGCTCGGGCTCGCCGCTCGACACCAGCGCGAGCGCGTAGAACGCCGCAGCCGCGTCGTGCAGGGGTCCGCGCGGTTCGCGCTCGTACTCCGCGCGCAGCATCGCAAGGGCTTCGGCGGTCTTGCCCAGGTTGCGGATGGTGCTGGCGAGCTGGATCGTCGCGCGCGTGCGGCGCTCGTCGTCGAGACCGAGCGCGAGGGCACGGCGGTAGAGGGCCTCCGCTTCGGCCTCGACGCCGGCGGAGTCGCGTGCACCCGCTCGCTCGAACAGGGCTACCGCGTCGTCCTCCGGCCGTTCGCTCGAGAGCGCGTCGATCCGCTCGATCACGTCACCGGGCGTGAGGGTCTCGTCCGCCCAGACGGCGTCCACTCGGTTCTGCCAGTCGTTCATGATGGGCCCGATCCTTCTCTGTGCGGTGCCCGCCGAGTGTCCAAGACACGCCGTTTCCCCACCGGGCATTGCGGCGTGTCTTGGACACTCGACGGTTCTGTTCGGGTGCGCGTTTCGGTAGCGCGGTCCCGGGAACGCGAAAGGGGGCGGATGCCATGGCATCCGCCCCCTCGTCACGACTTACTCGCTGTCCGCGGCCTTCTTCTTCGCGGGGGCGCGCTTCTTGGCCGGAGCCTTCTCGGGCGCTTCCTCGGCCGGGGCCTCGTCAGCGGCGGGCGCGTCGGCGGCCTTCTTCTTCGCCGGGGCGCGCTTCTTGGCCGGAGCCTTGGCGGGGGCCTCTTCGGCGTCGATGACGGCGTCGGCGTCGGCCGCGGCGTCCGCGATCTCCTGCGCCTCTTCGACGACCTCGTCCTCCGCGGCAGCCTCTTCACCCTCGACCGCAACGAATCCGGTCAGGTCGACGGGCTTGCCGTTGGTGTCGACGACGGTGACCTTGCCGAGCGCGATCGCGAGCGCCTTGTTGCGGGCGACCTCGCCGACGAGCGCGGGGAGCTGGTTGCCCTGCTGCAGCGCGTTCACGAAGTCCTGCGGCGCCATGTTGTACTGCGCAGCCGACTGGATGAGGTACTGGGTCAGCTCGTCCTGCGACACCTGCACGTCGGCGTCTTCGGCGATCTTGTCGAGCACCATCTGCGTGCGGAACTGCTTCTCGCTCGCCTCGGTGACCTCGGCGCGGTGGACGTCGTCCTCGAGACGGTTCTCGCCCTCGAGGTGGTTGTGCACCTCGTCCTCGATGAGCTGCGGCGGGACGGGGATCTCGACGGCCTCGAGGAGGGCGTCGATGAACTTGTCGCGCGCGGCGGAGCCCTGCGTGAACACGGCCTGCTGCGAGACGCGCTCGCTGAGCGACTCGCGGAGCTCGGCGATGGTGTCGAACTCGGATGCCATCTGCGCGAAGTCGTCGTCGGCCTCGGGGAGCTCGCGCTCCTTGACGGCCGTGATCTTGACCGAGACCTCGGCCTCTTCGCCGGCGTGGTCGCCACCGACGAGCTTCGAGCGGAACGTGGTCTCCTCGTCGGCGGTGAGCGAGTCGATGGCCTCGTCGATGCCCTCGAGCAGCTCGCCGGAGCCGACCTCGTACGACACGCCCTCGGCACGGTCGATCTCGGTGCCGTCGATCGTGGCGACGAGGTCGAGCTCGACGAAGTCGCCCTTCGCGGCGGGACGGTCGACCGTCACGAGCGTGCCGAAGCGCGCGCGCAGGCGGTCGAGTTCGGCGTCGATCCCCGCTTCGTCGGCCTCGACGGCGTCGACGGTCACGGTGATGCTGTCGTAAGCGGGAAGGTCGAACTCGGGGCGGACGTCGACCTCGACGTCGACGACCAGGTCACCCGAGAAGTCCTTGAGGTCGGGGAGCTCGACGATCTCGGCGTTGGGACGGCCGATGACACGCAGCTCCTGCGCCTCGACAGCCTCGCGGTAGAACCCGTCGAGACCCTCGTTGACGGCGTGCTCGATGACGGCGCCACGGCCCATGCGCTGGTCGATGATGGGCGCGGGGACCTTGCCCTTGCGGAAGCCGGGGATCTGCACGTCGCGGGCGATGTGCTCGTACGCGTGCGCGATGCTCGGCTTGAGCTCGTCGGGCGAGACCGTGATGTGGAGCTTGACCCGGGTCGGGCTGAGCTTCTCGACGGTGCTGTTGACCATGCGGTGTGTTCTCCTTGTGTGGCCCGCGCGCACGCGGGGGCCGGCTAGGCCTGTGGTCTGGGGGCCGTCACGTCGGGGCGACAGGATTTGAACCTGCGGCCTCCCGCTCCCAAAGCGGGCGCTCTACCAAGCTGAGCTACGCCCCGGGGCGACGCGCGGCGCGCGTTCGACGAAACGACCCCTGAGAGTCTAGACGATCAGGTCGCGGGGGCTGTCGACCCTGGCATCCGGAGTTTTCCGCCGACCGGGACGACACCGGAAGGACTCGGGAACGACGCGGTGTTCATGGCACGTCCGCTCGTGAAGTAGAGTGGAGGACGCTGCGGTTCGCCGCCGCGGGGATGTAGCTCAATGGTAGAGCCTCAGTCTTCCAAACTGATGGTGCGGGTTCGATTCCCGTCATCCCCTCCACATCACCGGCCGTCCCACGTGCCGGGCCCCCAGACAGCGAGAAGCTGTCGGATCGTGGCCTCGTACTGAACGCGGTCGAACGTCAGGTCGATCCGATCGAAGGTCTCGAATGTCGGTGACTCCGAGAATTTGGTCTCGTAACCCAGCTGTCGCCAGCGCACCGTGGATTCGTCGAACTCGATGTGCGCGGTGACTGCCGGGCAACCGAGGTCCTGGCACTGAGGGCAGTACAGGACGGCGGTTCGTCCCGTGTCGTAACGGACCCGGCTGTCTCTGGTTTCGTGCTGATCCTCGAGAAGGGCGAGGAGGCTCGCAGACGCCCACGGGTGCCCCTCCTCCCCCGCGAGCATCCGCGTACGTTCGTCGGGAACCCGCCCCGACGGAAGGCGCAGCAGCGAACGAAGACGGCGCCCGTCGATCGTCCAGTCCAGGAATTCGACCGAGGCCCCGGCCTGACGAACCCGTCCACCCGACCGGCTGGTCAGATCCCGCGAGTAGTCCTCCGCGGTCGCCCACTCCGTGCCCAGCGACACCGTCCCGCTCGATTCCTGGTCGATGGCATCCACACCGCAAAAGTACCGGCGTCACGCCACGGCGCAGCTCCCCGCGCCGTCACCCCTCCAGGCTTGGTCACGGCTCCTGGGCCACCTGTCCCGCAGCTATGTTGGCCGCGGCCGCGGCGATGATCATCCACAGCACGATCCACGCGCACCCTGCCATGGCGGCGTAGATCGCGAACTCTTCTCCCGCGAACACCGCGGCGGCCGCCGCGACGATCAGCCCGATGCCACCGACCGAGAACGCTGTCGCGGCGGCGGCATGTCCGATGGTCCAGGCCTCCTCGGAGCGCACGGTCGTCGACGTGCGCACTCCGATCCAGAAGTTCAGCGGCAGTGTCCGTCGGGAGGCGCGGTACGCGGTCCAGAGGACCATGAGGCCTGCGGCGAGAAGCGGGAGGGCGGTGCTGATGGCGATGATCATGGATCTCCTGTCTGCGGGCGAAGCTCCCAGCCTGCCCGGCGTCAGGAGCACGCTTCAACCGACGCGCCGGATTCGCCGGTGTCGCCCTCACGAGCGCTCGTCAGTCCTCCCACTCGATCCGTTCCTCGACGGTTCGCGCGTCGGCATGCCGCGCAGCGTGCCCGAGGTACGTCTCCGCGTTGCGCAGGATCTTCTCGCGCTCCTCCTCGGTCAGGGCTCGCCGCACCTTCGCGGGGACGCCGGCGACCAGCGACCCGGCCGGAATCACCATCCCCTCCAGCACCACCGCTCCCCCGGCGACGAGGCATCCCGGTCCGATCTCGGCACCCGAGAGGATCACGCTCCCCATTCCGATGAGGGAGCCGTCGCCGATCGTGCAGCCGTGGACGACCGCGTTGTGTCCGATCGACACGTCAGCTCCGATCGTGACCGGGCGTCCGCTGTCGACGTGGATCGAAACGTTGTCCTGCACGTTCGACCGCGGCCCCACGACGATCGCGGCGCCGTCCCCGCGCAAGACGGCGTTGTACCAGACGCTCGCCCCTGGCCCCAGCGAGACGTCCCCGATGACGCGAGCACCGGATGCCACGAACGCGTCATCGTGCACGCGGGGGGTCGCGTCGGGCAGCGCGAGGATCGAAGCATCCGGGGCGATGGTCATGAGGCATCCTTTCGTCGGTCGTTGCGTTGCCGCCGCACCCACCCCTCGACCGCGGGCCAATGGGGTCCGTCGGGGTCGACGAGCAGCATGTGGTCGAGGTGCGCGTACTCGAAGAGGTCGACGGGAGCGTCGGTCTCGCGGGCGCGTTGCGCGAAATCGCGACCGTGGTTCACGGGAACGCGGTCGTCGTCGGCGCCGTGCACGACGAGTGTCGGCACCCGCGAGGGCCGAGGGGTCGCGGCGTCGTAAGCGGCGGGTGTCTCCGAGGGGGATGTCCCCATGAGCTCGGCGACCGCGTCGGAGCCGATACGGGCGGCGTACCCTCCGACGAGGTCGGTCACCGGGGCCAGCGCCACGATGAGCTCGGCTTCGTCCGCGCACACCAGGGCGAGGTGGCCGCCGGCCGAATGTCCGACCACCACGCGAACGGCGTGGGGAAAGTTCTGTCGGGCACGCCGCAGCGCTGTACGCACATCGCTCTGCATGGCGACGACGTCGCGCTCGCGTCGGTACTCGATGTTCATCGCGGCCACGCCACCCTCGCCGCGGGCGATGCGCTCGACGAGCGGCTCCATCAGCTCAGCCGTGTAACGCGGGCGCCAGTACCCTCCGTGGACGAAGCAGAAGACGAGCTCAGCGGAGGCGTCGCCGACGATCCGTACCCATTGGTCGGGATGAGCTCCGTACGCCTCGGTGCGCGGGGTGTTGTGCGGCATGTGCCGATCCTCACACGAGTGCGTCGACGGGCGCAGACGACGCGACGAGTGAGGTGAGGATTGCCTATTCATCAGGTATTTAGCCGAGCCTCAACTTGCTTGCGGAATGCTCCTGCGTGAGTAGCGTTACATCCATCAGACTTCGTTCGCTGCGAGAAGGAGCAGAAAATGAGCACCGTTCAGACCCCCGCCGCCACCACCGTCGACCCCACGATGGCCGCCGGCACCGCCCAGTTCCTCTCCCCCGTCGTCATCGGCCTCGAGGCCCTCGTCGTCAACGGCAAGCAGGCGCACTGGCACGTCCGCGGCTCGAACTTCATCGGCGTGCACGAGCTCCTCGACTCCGTCGTCGCACACGCGCAGGACTGGGCCGACCTGGCCGCTGAGCGCATCGTCGCCCTGGGGCTCCCGATCGACTCCCGCCTGTCGACCGTTGCGGCCAAGGCGAAGGCGACCGAGGTTCCCGCCGGCTTCGCGCCGTCGGACGTCGTGATCCGCGCCGTCATCGCCGACATCGACGCCGTTCTGGTCGACATCGAGGCGGCGATCGAGGGCCTCGACGAGATCGACATGTCGAGCCAGGACGTCGCGATCGAGATCAAGCGCGGCCTCGACAAGGACCGCTGGTTCCTCTTCGCGCACCTCGCCGCGTAAGACCTCTCTCACGAAGGGGGCGATGCTTCCGCATCGCCCCCTTCGTCGTTCGTGCGCGGCGGGACTCAGGCGCCGTGGGTGACGCGGCCCGCGAGGAGCGTTGCGCGAACCGGCATCGAACGAAGGCCTCTTTCGTCGGCGGTGAGGGGGTCGGCTCCCACGACGACGAGGTCGGCCAGAGCCCCGGGCGCGATCTCGGCCGGTGCGGTCGACCCACCTACGGTGGATGCCGCGATCGCCGTCTCGATGCTCACTCGCTCGTGAGGTTGCCAGGCATCGCGGCCGTCCCGCGTGCGGAACACCGCCGACGCCATGGCCGCCCACGGGTCGAGAGGGGCGACCGGCGCGTCCGATCCGAAGCGCAGGTTGGCTCCGCTGTCGGCCAGCGCCCGCAGGGGGTAGGGCTGAGCGGACTGCTCGGCCCAGATGGCATCCGTCATGTCGCGGTCATCGAGCGCGTGCTCGGGCTGCACGCTCGCGGCGACCCCGAGCCGCGCGAAGCGTGGAATGTCGCTGTGCGCGACGAGCTGGGCGTGCTCGATGGTGCCCACAGCGCCCGTCAGGGCGTAGGCGTCGAGCGCGTGCGCGTTCGCGATGTCGCCGATCGCGTGGATGGCGCACTCGAGACCCGCCGCCGTCGCCCTGGTCATCATCTCGACCAGTTCGTCGGGCGCGATCGTCAGCAGGCCGTGATTGTCGACCTCGCCGGGGTAGTGATGAGCGCAGGCCGCCGTCCTCGTCCCCAGCGAACCGTCGGTGATGGCCTTCAACGGCCCGACGCGCACGAGGTCGTGAGGCGCTCCCCGAACACTGTCGCCGGTGCGCAGGCCCTCGGCGATCGCTCGGTCGAGGTGCTGCGGGTACGTGCCGTACGAGATGCGCAGGGTGTCGAATCCCCGAGCGACACGCCGCTGCCACGGTTCGTCGTTCCAGGTCATGTCGAGGTCGACGAGGCCGACGATCCCGCGGGCGGCGGCCGCGCTCGCCATCCGCTCGACCGAACGATCGGCGATTCCGGGCTCCACCGCGTTCAGACGGCGGGAGATCTCGAACGCGTCCTCCTCGCGGAGGAGCCCGGATGCCACGGGCTCGAAGCCCTCTCGCCGGAAGGCCGCAGAGTTCATCCAGACGCTGTGGACGTCCGCGTTGATGAGGTAGGTCGGAACCTCGCCGGTCGTGGCATCCAGCATCCGGAGGTTCGGGACATCGGGCCAGAGCCCGTCGCGGAATCCGGAGCCGATTCGGCGGCCGTCGATTTCGGGGGCCAGAGCCATGATCGTCGCGGCATCGTGCGCGGACGCGACCTCACTGAGGGGCACGCGGTCGGCGGACAGTGCCCACTGCAGCACATGAACATGGTGATCCCACAGCCCGGGAAGGAGCGATCCGCCCTCGCCGTCGAGGATCAGCCCCGTGGGCTTCAGGTTGCCGGTCGGTGCGATGTCGGCGATGACACCGTTATCGATGACGAGGTCGACGGGCTCGAGGGTCGGCAGCAGCTCGCGGCCCGGACCGGCGACGCGCACCGCGCGGACGAAGCCGACGTTCTCGCCGATCACGGTCGCACCCGAGCGGAGGCTGCGCGGCTCATCTCGGCCGCCAAGTCGGGGTTGTGCTCCGTGAGTCCCGCGATGATCGTGTCGACGACCTCGGGAGCCTTGTTCTGGCTCAGCTTGCGCTTGGCGGTCACCCGCGTGGGCGTGAGCCGGAAGCCCACGGTGCCCTGCTCGAGACGCTCGACGAAAGCCACGTCGTTCGGGAGCGTGTACAGGCCGCGCGCCTCGTCTCCGGTCCCCTCGAACCGCTCGACCAGTCGCTCGAGAACGCGCAGGTTTTCAGCCGGGCTCAACAGCTTCGGGATGCCGGAAAGGTGCGCCGACACGAAGTTCCAGGTCGGCACCGCCGGGACGTCGCCGTACCACCTCGGCGTGATGTAGCCGTGCGGTCCCTGGACGACGACGAGCAGCTCCCTTTCGCCCAGGCCGAGGATCGCGTCGTCGGGCCTGCCGACATGGCCGACGATCGTGAGATCGTCGCGGTCGTCATCGAGGAGGACCGCGTAGTGAGAGGCGACGAGGCCGGAGTCCCCCTGGCTGACGAGGGTGACCCAGGGGTGACGGTCGATGAGACGGCGGAGCTCGCCGACATCGGTCATCGCGAAGCTGGGGTTCTGACGCACCGTTTCAGCCTAGATCGCCGGTCCCGGTGGCTTCGACAGGCTCAGCCACCTCCGCCGCGCGTACCCGCCACGACCGAGGGGCGCTGCGCCCGGCGCGAGGTTCTTCAGCCTAGATCGCCGGTCCCGGTGGCTTCGACAGGCTCAGCCACCTCCGCCGCGCGTCTCCGGCGATGCCCCAGGCATCGGGGCCGCCGCCCAGGTCCCCGAGCCCGTGGATCAGGTCCCTGAGCCTGTCGAAGGGACCGGAATCCCCGTCACGCCTGACACCGCGGACACCAGTACAGCTTGCGCCCGGCAGCTTCCTCCATCAGAACCGTCGTCCCGCACACGCGGCACGGCAGCCCGGCGCGGTGGTACACCCAGTGCCGGTCGTCGCGGTGCGCCATCGCGCGACGGTACGCCTCGGGGTCGAGGTCGTCCATCGTCATCATCTGACCGGTCTCGACCCCGATCGAGAGGAGCCGCACCCAGTCGCGCCACATCTCGCGCACGACCTCCTCGGGCACGTCGCGCCCCGGCGTGTGCGGGTTCTGCCGCGCGCGGAAGAGGATCTCGGCACGGTAGACGTTGCCGATCCCGCTGACCACGGACTGGTCCATCAGCAGCAGACCGATCGCGGTCGGCTTCTTCTTCACCGTCGCGACGAAACGCTCCTCACCCTCGGCCACGTCGTCGACGAGCGGATCCGGTCCGAGCTTCGCGATGGTCGCGGCGACCTCGTCCGGGGACTGCAGGACGCACGCCGTCGGGCCGCGCAGGTCAGCGCACGTGGTGTCGGTGAGCAACCGCAGCCGCACCGCCCCCACCACCGGGGGCGGCCATTCGACCTGCTCCTCGAGCCCCGTGGTCTGCTCCGACATTCGCACACGTGCCCGCCGCGGAGCCCCGATCGAGCTCAGGGAGTTCTCGCCCGCGGCATCCAGGATCGGGTCCTCATCGAGAACGGTGCCGCGCTGGTTCGTGTGCCCCATGCGACCGTTGGCCGAGGCGATGGTCGCGTCGACGGCGATCTCGCCCGAGAAGTCCCAGGCGCCGTACATCCCGAGGTGCACGCGCAGCCACACGTCGCCGTCGAAGGCCAGGAACATCTGCTTGCCGACTGCGCGCACGTCGATCGCCTCGCGCCCGTCGATCACCGACGCGCCCTCGGCGAATCGCCCTTGCGGACTGGATGCCGACACGGTGCGGCCGACGATGTTCCGCGCGAACTGCCGAGCGATGCGATGGACGGAATGCCCTTCGGGCATCAGCCTGCCTCGGGGTCGAACGAGTCGCCCGCCGCGAGGACGTCGGCCTGCGCGCGTCCTTCGCGGGGGTCGGGCAGCAGGATGCCGTCCTGCTCGTACGCCGCGAGCTGCGCGATGCGACGGGCGTGGCGCTCCTCGCCCGAGAACGGGGTGGCGATGAAGCGGTCGATGAACGAGGACGCTTCTTCGAACGTGTGCTGACGGGCACCGATCGCGATCACGTTCGCGTCGTTGTGTTCGCGAGCGAGCTCCGCCGTCGCAATGCTCCACACCAGCGCCGCGCGCACCCCGAGGACTTTGTTGGCCGCGATCTGCTCGCCGTTGCCCGATCCGCCGAACACGACGCCGAGCGCTTCGACACCGTCGGCCTGATCGCGCACGACCGCCTGCGCGGCCCGGATGCAGAACGCGGGGTAGTCGTCGAGCGGGTCGTACTCGATCGGACCGTGGTCGACGACCTCGTGCCCCTGCGCGGCGAGGTGGTGCTGGATCTGGGTCGAGAATTCGAGACCGGCGTGGTCGGTGCCGAGGTGGATTCGCATGCGCTCATCCTATTGAGGGCCGACGACATTGGCGCCGGACATGACGACGCCGCCGCTCCCCGGGGAGAACGGCGGCATCGGAGGAATCGTCAGGGACGCAGACCCGCGGCGACGGGCTTGAACCCCGCGCGGATGTTCTCGCAGCACCCCGGGCGGCACACGTCGTACCAGGGACCGAGATCCGTCAGGTGCGGACGCTCGGCCTTCGGGGTGCCTTTGAGGCGTTCCTCGACGAGGTCGATCAGGCCCGACACATACGCGGGGTCGATCCCCGGAGTGGGCGTGCGCACCGCGCGGATGCCGGCTTCCTCGGCGGCCTCCATCGCCTCGGTGTCGAGGTCCCAGAGCACCTCCATGTGGTCGCTCACGAAGCCGAGCGGCACGATCACGACGGCCTTCACCCCGCGGCCGGGGAGCTCCGCGATCACATCGTTGACGTCGGGCTCGAGCCACGGCTGCGTCGGCGGGCCGGAGCGCGACTGGTACACGAGTTCCCACTCGACGTCGGCGACAGCTGCGGCCACCTCGGCCATGACGAACGCCGCGACGGCCTTGTGCTGGGCCTCGTACGCACCGCCCTCGCCGAAATCCACGTCGCGCGGGCCGGAGCGCTGCGCGTCGGCGGTGGGGATCGAGTGGGTCGAGAAGAGGACGCGGATCTTCTCGGGGGCGATGCCGTCCGCCGCGAACTCGGACACGGCGGCCTTCACGCCCTCGACGAAGGTCGAGACGAAGCCCGGGTGGTCGAAGAACTGGCGGACCTTGTCGATGGTCACCGTCTCGCCGAGACCGGTGGCCTCGAGCACGCGGGCGTAATCCTCGCGGTACTGGCGGCAGCTCGAGAACGAGCTGTAGGCGCTCGTCGCGATGGCGAGAAGAGTGGTGTCGCCGGCCTCAGCGGCCTCGGTCACGGCCTCTTCGAGGTACGGCGCCCAGTTGCGGTTGCCCCAATAGACGGGGAGGCCCAAGCCGCGCCTCGCGATCTCCGCCTCGAGCGCAGCCTTCAGCTCGCGATTGTGCTGGTTGATGGGACTCACGCCGCCGAAGTGGCGGTAGTGGTGGGCGACCTCTTCGAGGCGCTCATCGGGGATGCCGCGCCCGCGCGTGACATTGCGCAGGAAGGGGATGACGTCGTCCTGGCCCTCCGGTCCGCCGAAGCCGGCGAGGAGGATACCGTCGTACGCCACGGGGGTCTCGACCCACTTGGGTCCGGACGCCGCGGCGGGCGACGCGTAGAGGACGGTCTCAGGGTTGGTGTCCGTGTCGGTCGTGCTCACCGTGACATCCTCCCACCTGCTCGACGGGGCAGGATGCGGGTTATCTCGTGACTAGGCTTATCTGGTTGTCATCGTCGCCGACGGCGTTCGTCGTCATCCGCGTGAGCGCTTTCTGCGACGATCCACCCTCATCCCAGGGAGTACGCCAGTGCCAGGAGAGAACCTCACCCGCATCGAAGCACAGGAGCGTCGCGCGATCGTCGACACGCGCGCCTACGACGTGCAGCTCGACCTCACCCGCGGCGACGAGGTCTTCTCCTCGCGCACCGTGGTCACCTTCGCCGCCACCGAGGGCGCATCGACGTTCATCGACCTCATCGCGCGAACGGTCCACTCCGTCACGCTGAACGGTCGCACCCTCGATCCCGCCGTCGTGTTCGCCGACTCGCGCATCGCGCTCGACGACCTGGCATCCGAGAACGAGCTCGTCGTCGAGGCCGATTGCGAGTACACGAACACGGGTGAGGGTCTGCACCGCTTCGTCGACCCCGTCGACGGCGAGGTCTACCTCTATTCGCAGTTCGAGGTGCCCGACTCCCGCCGCATGTACACGGTGTTCGAGCAGCCCGATCTGAAGGCCGAGTTCACGTTCTCGGTCACGGCGCCCGCGCGTTGGAAGGTCGTCTCGAACTCCCCCACCCCCGAGCCGGTGGCTGTCTCCGACGACGTTGCCCGCTGGGACTTCCCCGCGACGCCGCGCATCTCGTCGTACATCACCGCGCTCGTCGCCGGCCCCTACGAGGCGACCTACAGCGAGCTGACGAGTGCCGACGGCCGCGTCATCCCCCTGGGTGTCTTCGCGCGCAAGAGCCTCTGGCAGTACCTGGATGCCGACTACGTCTTCGAGAAGACCCGCCAGGGCTTCGCGTACTTCGAGGAGAAGTTCCGCTTCCCCTACCCCTTTGCGAAGTACGACCAGCTGTTCGTCCCTGAGTTCAATGCGGGCGCCATGGAGAACGCGGGTGCGGTGACGTTCACCGAGACGTACGTCTTCCGGAGCAAGGTGACGGATGCCGTGAAGGAGCGCCGCGTCGTCACGATCCTGCACGAGCTCGCCCACATGTGGTTCGGCGACCTCGTCACGATGAAGTGGTGGAACGACCTCTGGTTGAACGAGTCGTTCGCCGAGTGGGCGTCGACCATCGCGACGGCCGAGGCCACCGAGTGGGAGGCCGCCTGGACGACCTTCAACGCGATGGAGAAGACCTGGGCCTACCGCCAGGACCAGCTGCCGTCGACCCACCCCGTCGTCGCCGAGATCAACGACCTCGAGGACGTGCAGGTCAACTTCGACGGCATCACGTACGCGAAGGGTGGATCGGTGCTCAAGCAGCTCGCCGCCTGGGTCGGCATCGAGCAGTTCTTCGCCGGTGTCGCGGCGTACTTCCAGAAGCACCAGTGGTCGAACACCGAGGTGGGTGACCTGCTCGTCGAGCTCGAGGCCACCAGTGGTCGCGATCTCAGCGACTGGTCGAAGAAGTGGCTCGAGACCGCGGGCGTCAACACCCTCACCCCGCTCATCGAGGAAGGCGCGGACGGCACCGTCTCGCGCTTCGCGATCGTGCAGACCGCCCCCGCGGACTACCCCACCATCCGTCCCCACCGCCTGGGTGTCGGCTTCTACTCGTTGAACGATGCCGACGCCCTCGAGCGGGTGCACCACGTCGAGATCGATGTCGACGGCGACCGCACCGAGGTGCCCGAACTGCGCGGCATCCGTCGTCCCGACCTCGTCCTGCTGAACGACAACGACCTCGCCTACGCGAAGATCCGCCTCGACGAGCGGTCGCTCGCCACGGCCATCGCACACCTCAAGGACATCTCCGACCCCCTGGCGCGCTCGCTCGTCTGGGGCGCCGCGTGGGATCAGACTCGGGATGCCGAGGCCTCCGCGACCGACTACCTCGACCTCGTGCTGCGGAACATCGGCTCCGAGACCGAGTCGACCACCGTCCGGACGACGCTCGCCCAGCTGCAGCTCGCGGCGAACTCGTACGTCGCGCCCGAGAAGCGAGAGGCGTCGCGCGAGCGCGTCGCCGACGGTCTGTGGCAGCTCGCGCAAGCGGCTGAGGCCGGCAGCGACAGCCAGCTGCAGTTCGTCACGGCGTTCGCGTCGGCGGCATCCACTCCCGCTCACGCCGAGACCGTGAAGGCTCTGCGCGACGGGGAGATCACGCTCGAGGGCCTGACCATCGACACAGACCTGTCGTGGCAGCTGCTGGTGTCGCTCGCCTCGGCGGGCGCCGTCACCGCGGCCGAAATCGATGAGGCGCGCGCCGCCGACAACACGGCGAAGGGCGGAGAGTTCGCGGCGATGGCCAAGGCGTCGCTGCCGTCGCACGAGGCGAAGCAGGAGGCGTGGGACTCGCTCATCGAACGCACCGACGCTCCCAACACGATCGTGCGCTCCACCGCTGCGGGCTTCACCAACCCGGCGACCGTCGAAGTCCTGGCCGACTTCGTCGAGCCCTACTTCGCGATGCTGCTGCCGATCTGGGAGTCGCGTAGCTACCAGATCGCGCAGTACCTCATCGTGGGTCTGTATCCCGCCGCTCTCGCGAGCGCGGCTCTGCGCGACGCCACGCGTGGCTGGCTCGCCGAGCACGAGGACGCCGCGCCGGCGCTCCGCCGACTGGTGAGCGAGAACCTCGCCGGAGTGGAGCGCGCCCTGGCCGTTCAGGAGCACGACGCGGTGTAACGTCCGCCCTCAGCTCGGATGCCTCCGCCCCTTCGGGAGCGGGGGCATCCGTCGTTTCCAGGCCGCGCTGAGGAGCCGCTCGTTACGATGGGAGGGATGTCACTTCTCGCCGAAGTCCCCGAACCGTCCCCCACGCCGACCCCTTCTCCGTCGGTCGATCCGAGCAACCTGACGAGCCTCGACACCTGGACCTGGATCGGCGGCCAGCTGCTCGCGTTCGGAGGCGTGCTGCTCCAGATCCTCGGCATCATCGTCGGTATCGCGGTCGCCGCGTGGCTTCTGCGCGTGGTCATCCGCCGGGTGGTCGACCGCATCGTCAACGGTGCCAAGAGCAAAGCCCGGGTCGACGACACCCAAGCGCTCGACAGGTCGCCGCTGAACGCCGTCCGGCTCGTCCAGCGCACGCGCACCCTGGGCACGATCCTCCAGAACATCGTCAACGTGATCCTGGTCGTCGTCGCCCTGGTGTGGATCGCCACCATCGTGGCTCCCGACGCCCTGGCATCCCTCACGCTGCTGACGGCCGCTGTCGGTGCCGGACTCGGTTTCGGTGCCCAGAACATCGTCAAGGACGTGTTGAACGGCATCTTCATCGTCGCCGAAGACCAGATCGGCATCGGTGACGTCGTCGACCTCGGTCTCGCGACCGGCATCGTCGAGTTCGTGAGCGTGCGCATCACCCACGTCCGCGACGTGAACGGCACCCTCTGGTACGTCCGCAACGGCGAGATCACGCGCATCGGAAACATGTCACAGGGGTGGTCACGCGTCATCATCGACCTCGCGGTTCCAACGGACGCCGATCTGGACGATGTCGAGACCGCGATGCTCACCGCCGCGAAGGCCATGGCGAAGGAGCCGAAGTGGCGCTCGCGCATCATCGAGCAGCCCGAGATCTGGGGGCTGGAGTCGATCAGCGGCGACGCCCTCGTCATCCGGCTCGTCATGAAGACCCGATCGAGTGCGAAAGACGACGTGGCCCGCGAGCTGCGCGCCCGTCTGAAGCGCGCGATCGATGCGATGGGGATCGCCCTGCCGCAGTTGAACTCGATCATGCTCACGGGGCCCGAGGGCGCGCAGAGCGTTCGGGGCGCGCACCCGCCGAAGACCAAGGAGACGCAGGTGGCTCCCGGCGCGGAGCGGCCGCGGTGGCGCCCCCGCGGTCGGAAGCTCGAGGTGTCCGAGACGGTCGAGGACCACACGTCCGACGCGCCTCCCCGGGTCAAGAAGAAGAAGGCCGTGCGGGACGACACCCCGACGGCCGTCGTGAACCTGCCGGACGCGCCGGGCGTCGACCAGCCCAAGCCGACCCCGCCCGCTGTCCGGGCTGACGAGAAGGACACCCCGTGAGCGAGCCGGTCAGCTTCTACGACCAGGTCGGGGGGATGGACACCTTCCGCCGCCTGGTCGATGCGTTCTATCGCGGTGTCGCCACCGACGAGGTGCTCAAGCCGATGTACCCCGAGGAAGACCTCGGGCCCGCGGCCGAACGTCTCACGCTCTTCCTCGCCCAGTACTGGGGCGGCCCGACGACCTATGGCGCGACGCGCGCCGGACACCCGCGCCTGCGCATGCGGCACATGCCGTTCCACGTCGACCCCGACGCGCGCGATCGATGGTTGCGACACATGCGTGCCGCGGTGGACGAGATCGCCCTCCCACCCGCGTTCGAGGCGCCCCTCTGGGACTACCTCGAGCGTGCCGCGTATGCGATGGTCAACACCTTCGAGGCGCGGGGCATCGGGCCTCAGCAGGGCGGTCGACCCGACACCGGGCTCCCCCTCCGCGCTGCAGACTGAGCGCGTCACCTGCCCTCTCCTGCGCGGCCGTCCCGTGCGGATCACCCACTCCGCGCGCCGCCTGAGCCTGCGCGCGCGGTGCGGGTGAGCGAACGGCGTCAGAGAATGTCGTCGAGGCCGGGAAGCTGGAAGCCCGACAGCTGCTCACCGAACCCGTTCACGGCGTCCTGAGCGCCACCCGCCCACTCGCCGATCCCGGATCCCTCGGCGAGCGAGGCGAGGTCGACACCGGATGCCAGCGCCTCGACGTCGACGCCCTCCGCGAGCCCCGCGAAGTCGACGCCCATCTGCCCCGCCTGAGCGAGCAGGGGCGCAGCGACGGCACTGACGACAGCGCCGCCGGCGACGGCCGCCAGCAGTCCTCCTGCGCCCACGACGCCGGCCCCGACGAGTCCTCCACGACCGGCCTTGGCCAGGAGGCCCGCCATCCGTCCCGGCCGGGTCGCCTCGGTCCGAGTCGCCGTGCGCGCGAGATCGTCCGGAGCGTCGGAGCGAGGCCGCTCGTGCGGCGCGAGCTCGGCGTCCATCCGCGCCCGCACATGCGCACGCTGCGCCGGTGTCAGGCGGGCGAAGGCCTCGCGGTGCATCTGCTCGATCCGGTCGGGGTCGGCCGTGCGCAGCAAGTAGTCGTAGCGGGCGATCGCTGCGCGATCCTCGGCTGACAGCGCCTCAGCCGAGACTCCGGGGGAAGCGGGTCCAGGGTGCGCGCTGCCCCCGGAGGCAGCTGCGGCCGGAGGGGGTGCGTAGCGGCCCGTCGTGGCGGGCGCGGGCGTCGCGGGCGCATCTCCGCGCCGGTCGCCGGTGACGGCATCCGCGGCGGAGCGGACCATGTCGCGCCAATCGCGCCCACCGCCGGTGCTGGGGCGGGAACCGGCGCCGGACGACGACGCTTTGTCGACGGCCTTCGAGGCGAGATCGAACAGGCGGGAGAACGAGACCATGGGGGTACCTCTCGACGGGCAGCGCGCGGCTGCGACGTCAAGGTCTCCTCCACCGGAATCGGCCCGACGCACCCGGAGGCCAACGGTGACCTCGTGATGACGGATGCATCGCGATGGGAGTACTCCCCCTGCTGCATCCAGGGTAGAGACGCCGCCTTTGTGTTCCCTGAATCAGCTCCCGGTCGTGCGCACCGCGGTCAGTCCGGAACGCACCGGCCCTCGCACGAGAACGTGTCCCCTCGTCAGGGTCACGCGCGTCCACGTGCCGCTCGTGCGCACGGGCGCCTGCTCTTCTCCGGCGATGAACCCGAGCGCGAACGCGGCGAAGGCCGTACCGAGGGGCAGTCCCCCGAGGGCCTCGTCGGGCTGTCCCCATACCTGCGCGCGAACCGTCCGGACGACGTCCTCGCCGGCATCCGTGGGAAGAGAATCGGCGACGGCCGCCACCCCGTACTGGGCGCGGGATGCCAGAACAGCGGCGTCGATGGCATCCGTCTGCTCCCATCCGCTCCGCGGAGGCGAGATACCCGCCCAGGCCGGCGAGGTCGCCGTCTCGGGCAGAACGACGGCGGACGCGTCGTCCGGGGCCGGCAGCAGCGCGGATGCCTCGACGACGAGGTCGCACTCGAGCTCCGGATCGATCGCGGAGACGCGCATCCCGAGCACCGTCGGCGTCGCATCGAACAGGCCGCGGGGTGCAAGGGGAGCTGCCGTCGAGGCGAGGACGCCGGAGGCGGCGCGGAGGCGCACCGTGCCGTCTCCGAGACGGATGGCCCGGGAGGCGAAGGTGAGCAGGTCGGCTGCCGCCTGCGGGGTCGGGGAACAACAGGCGCGCGGACACCCGCCCTAAACTATCAAGCGGCGCGGGTACGCCGCGCCGGAACGGGAGTCAGCGTGACCGACGCCAACGATCCCGTGGCGTCCCTCCTCGCGGTGCTCGACCTCCGCGACGCCGGCGCCCGGACGACCGAGGACATCTTCACGGGTGTGTCGCAGGCCATGCCCACCGGCCGCGTCTACGGCGGACAGGTGCTCGCGCAGACCATCGTGGCCGCCTCTCGCACGCTTCCGCCCGAGCGGACGGTGCACTCGATGCACGGTTACTTCCTCCGGCCGGGCGATCCGACGGACGGCATCACGTTCTCGGTCGACCGCATCCACGACGGTCGATCGTTCTCGACGCGACGGACGCAGGCCTTCCAGTCCGGGGTGCCGATCTTCTCGATGATCGCGTCGTTCCAAGACGACGACCCGGGACTCGAGCACTTCGAGCCGATGCCCGCGGGCATCCCGGCCCCTGAGGCCATCCCTGCTCTCGAGGTCGACGCCCTGCATCCGATCAGCCGACGCCTGCTGTCCTCCAGCCCCGTCGAAGTACGCCATGTGACATCGCCGCTGTACTCGTCCGCCGAGGGTCCGCACGTCCCGCGGCAGGCGGTGTGGATGAAGCTGCGCCGCCCCATCAGCGACGATCGCGCCGTTCACCGCGCTGCGCTGGCCTACCTCAGCGACCTCACCATCCAGGAGTCGATCATGCGCGCGCACGGCGTCGCGTGGAACACTCCCGGGCTGCGCGTCGCGAGCCTCGATCACGCGATGTGGTGGCACCGTCCAGGCCGTGTCGACGACTGGCTCCTGTACGTGCAGGAGTCGCCGAACGCGCGCGGCGGGCGCGGCCTCTCGACGGGGCGGATCTACACGCGCGACGGCATTCTCGTCGCGAGCGTCGCGCAAGAGGTCATGGTGCGGGTGCCCCGCGACTGATCCAGGATGCCAGACCCTCGGCATCCGTTCGACTCGTTGTGGTCGTCGTCAGCTTCGGCCGGAGCGCCGACGGTACTCGATGGGCTCACCGACGTAGGGCGCCCAGGCGGCGCGTTCGATCTCGGTCCAGCGGATTGGTCGTCCGCTGGCGGTGTCGACGAGGACGACGACCGCCGTGGCACGCGCGTACAGGATGGGCTCGGCATCGCCCACGGGGCTGTACACCTCGAAGCAGATGTCGGCGCTCGAGCCGCCCATCGCTCCGATCCACATGCGCACGTCGAGGGGACGCTGGCTGTACGGGACCGGGCGGAGGTACTCGATCTCTTGGCGCGCGATGAGCGTGGCGCGGTCGCCCCCGCTGTCGAGCACGTCCATGTCGAACACCGCTGTCGGAAGTGGCTCACCCTCACCGTCGCTGAACCAGAACGCCCGCAGACGCGCCTCTTCGAGGAGCTTGAGCATCGAGGTGTTGTTGACGTGCCCGAGGGCGTCGAGGTCGCCCCATCGCAGGTGGATGGGGACGTGGACCCGCGAGGGCCCGGCGGATGCCGGACCCTCGTCGGGGGTCACCGAAGCGACGTCGTCAGTCACGCGTGAGCTTGCGGTAGGTGGAGCGCGACGGGTTCGCGGCGTCGGCGCCGAGGCGCTCGATCTTGTTCGCCTCGTAGGCCTCGAAGTTGCCCTCGAACCAGTGCCACTGGTCGGGGTGCTCCTCGGTGCCCTCGTAGGCGAGGATGTGCGTCGCGATGCGGTCGAGGAACCACCGGTCGTGCGTGATGACCACGGCACAACCGGGGAACTCGAGAAGGGCGTTCTCGAGCGAGCTCAGGGTCTCGACGTCGAGGTCGTTGGTCGGCTCGTCGAGGAGGAGCAGGTTGCCGCCCTCTTTGAGCGTGAGCGCGAGGTTCAGGCGATTGCGCTCACCACCCGACAGCACGCCGGCCTTCTTCTGCTGGTCGGGCCCCTTGAAGCCGAACTTCGACACGTACGCGCGCGAGGGGATCTCGGTCTTGCCGACCGTGATGATGTCGAGACCGTCCGACACCACCTCCCACAGCGTCTTCTCGGGGTCGATGTTCGCGCGCGACTGGTCGACGTAGCTGATCTTGACCGTCTCGCCCATCTTCAGCGTGCCGCCGTCGAGGGGCTCGAGGCCCACGATGGTCTTGAAGAGCGTCGTCTTTCCGACACCGTTGGGGCCGATGACGCCGACGATGCCGTTCGGCGGCAGGTTGAAGCTCAGGTTGCTGATGAGCGACCGGTCGCCGAACCGCTTCTCGAGCTTCTTGGCGTCGATGACGATGCTGCCCAGGCGCGGCCCCGCGGGGATCTGGATCTCGTCGAAGTCCAACTTGCGAGTGCGCTCGGCCTCGGCCGCCATCTCCTCGTAGCGGGCCAGGCGCGCCTTCGACTTGACCTGGCGCCCCTTCGCGTTGGAGCGGACCCACTCGAGCTCTTCCTTCAGGCGCTTCTGGAGCTTCGCGTCCTTCTTGCCCTGGACGTCGAGGCGCTGTGCCTTCTTCTCGAGGTAGGTCGAGTAGTTGCCCTCGTAGGGGTAGAGGTGACCGCGGTCGACCTCGGCGATCCACTCCGCGACGTTGTCGAGGAAGTACCGGTCGTGAGTGATCGCGATGACGGCGCCCTTGTAGGCCTTCAGGTGCTGCTCGAGCCAGAGCACGCTCTCGGCGTCGAGGTGGTTGGTGGGCTCGTCGAGGAGGAGCAGGTCGGGCTTCTGCAGCAGAAGCTTCGCCAGAGCGACGCGGCGACGCTCGCCACCCGAGAGGGGGACGACGCTCGCGTCAGCCGGCGGCGTGCGCAGGGCGTCCATCGCCTGCTCGAGCTGGGAGTCGAGGTCCCAGCCGTCGGCCGCGTCGATCTCTTCCTGCAGCGTGCCCATCTCGGCGAGCAGCGCGTCGAAATCGGCGTCCGGGTCGGCCATGAGGGCCGAGATCTCGTTGAACCGGTCGAGCTTCGGCTTGATGGCCACGCCGTCCTGGATGTTCTCGAGGACGGTCTTGCTGTCGTCGAGTTCGGGCTCCTGCATGAGGATGCCGACCGTGAAGCCCGGGCTCAGCCGGGCCTCTCCGTTGGAGGGGGTGTCGAGACCGGCCATGATCTTCAGGATCGTGGACTTACCGGCACCGTTCGGCCCGACCATGCCGATCTTGGCACCGGGGAGGAACGACATCGTGACGTCGTCGAGGATCAGCTTGTCGCCCACGGCCTTGCGCGCGCGGACCATGGAGTAGATGTATTCCGCCATAACCTGACCAGTCTATGGCCCGCGGGAGCGGCGGCCGGGCTCCCGCGCGTCTACGGGGCGCACGGACATCTGGCGCCCGTGCCGTTGCTCGCCTCCCCGATGTCGATCAGCGCCCGCGGTGGAGAGAGCCGCGCGAGAGGGCGTGCACGGCAGTGCGACGCTTCTCGACGGGACGGCTCGTCACCAGTCGATGGGACGGGTCTGACCGATCAGACATCCCCCGGAGCTGAGTCCCGGAAGGACTGTGCTCACGGGAGCGCCGATCGACGGCCCAACCTGCCCGACGAGGCATTGGTCTCCCCACCTCACCGAGAACTCGATGCTCTCGGCGGGGTTTCCGATCGTCGACTCGTCTTGCGTCACCTGCATCGCGGCCTTGTCGAAGCCGCCCTGAACGAGCGCATCGATGTACGCGCGACCGGAAACCGGATTCGGACCCCCCGCGACGCCCGCGACAATCTGCGAGAAGTAAGGGAGGTTGTCGACCACTGAGCCGTTCGGTTCCAGTGTCGGCGCGGGGGCGGCCGTCGGCGACGAGGCGGGCGCCGACGAGTCCACCGGCGCGGTGGTCGCCGGAACCGGAGCGGGCTCGGGCGATGCCCCGGTGCATCCACTCAAGGCCAGGAGAGCGACGAGCGCTGCGGGAGCGAGAAGACGACCAGAGGGGCGAGACACGTGCTCGATTCTACGGACCTCCTCCGACCGCGCTTCCCACGCCCACGGCGGGGCGCCCGTGATGCGCACCCCACGGCCAGCACTCATGATGGGCGGTCCGGGGTGGGCCCTGGTGGGCGCTCGGGGCGGCCGCCCGGGCTGATCGCCCTGGACCGTGCGCTCAGCTGCTCACGGCTCACGCCGCCTCGCGGCATTCTGGTCAAAAGGGCGTGGCGTCCGCGACTTCGATCGCGGTTCGTTCACGCTCGGCCGTTTCCTCACCCGGCGGTGGGGCGACAGGCTCGCTCGGAGCGGTCGGAGCCGCCCATTCATCGCTCGACGCCGCAGGCGTCTCGTCGGACTCGGAACGCGCTGTTTCGCCACGAGGCGTCCGCTGGAACTGCGTGGTCCCCCAGCGAAGGTCGTGTCCGACCGCATCCGCTGTCACGTCGGCGCTCACACCGCGCTTCGTCTCGTTCTCCCATTCGCGGAGGCGGAGTCGTCCCGAGACCACGACGCGCTCGCCCTTTCGGATCGACGCGAGCGCATTCCGTCCGAGTTCGCCGAACGCCGACACGGCGTAGTAGCTGGTGTGCCCGTCGATCCACTGTCCGCGCTCGCGATCGAATCGGCGCTCGCTTACGGCCAGGCGGAAGGCCGCGATAGAGTCGCCTCCGCGGGTCGCGCGTTCTTCGGGGTCGCCGACGATGTTGCCGACGAGGGTGATGTGGTCGCTCATGGTGAATTCCTTTCCTCGGGGTGTGCGCTCCGGCATCCGTGTGCCCGACGGATACCGGAGCGAGGCCAGATTGCCCGTCGCCGCGCGTGCGTCATGCCGGGGAAGACCGTTTTTGTGGACGATCCGCGCATTTCGCGTCGTGGGGGTGAGGAGTGGAGACCTTCGTCCGTCCCGATGTCGGAGGTCGGTCGTAGATTTCCCCGCATGAGCACCGCACTGTGGAACGACCTCGCTCCGGCACCGCGTCCGGCCGGGTGGGGCGCAGCGACCCATGTCGCCGCTGGTCTGTGGCGCATCGCCGACCGACGCGGAGTCGTTGTGGGGCACGTTCGGGCGACGGCGTCCGAGCGCGGCTGGCGATATGCCGCCGAGCGGTTCCACTCCGCGTCCGGCGCCTTCCGACGGCTCGGCGAGTTCTGGTCCGCGGCCGAGGCTCTCGAATGTCTTCGCTACGCGCGATGACCTGCTTTCGGGGCGGTGGCGGAGCGCCTCACACCAGCGCGGTGAGCTCGCCGAGGCGTGACGCCCGGCCCTCGGCGCGGACGTCCGCCCACGCCGCCCCGAGCAGGTCGACTGCGCGGTCGAGGGTGGCCGGCGGGGCGGTGAACGGCATCCGCAGTCGCCGATCGTGTCCGCCCTCGGTTGCGAACCGCGATCCGGCCGAGAGGAGGAGACCGCGAGAGCGGGCGTTCATGACGAGGGGCGTGCTGACGGGCTCGCCGATCCCGAGCCAGAGCGACACCCCTCCGTGCGGGGTGGGGATCTCCCAGTCGGCGAAGGTCGAGCGCAGGGCGCGCACCAGGGCGTCGCGCCCGGCGCGGAGCAGATCTCCCCGCTGGACGGCGATCTCGTCGAGGCGGGGAACGAGCAGCGTGGCGACGGCCTGTTCGAGTTCGGGCGTGCCCAGATCGTGAACCGGCCGACCGCTGGCCAAGCGGCGGACGATGTCCGTTTCGGCGCGAATCCACCCGACGCGCAACCCGCCCCAGACCGTCTTGCCCAGCGAGCCGATGCGAATCACCAGATCGGACTCGGGAAAATGCGTGGCACGACCCGGTCGGTCGATGTCGAGGTCCGCCGTGGTCTCATCCAGGACGAGGAAGGTGCCGGTCATCTCGGCACCCCCCACGAACGCATCCACTTCCTCGGGAGACATCGAGCGACCCGTCGGGTTCTGGAAGTTCGGCATGAGGTACGCGAGAGAGGGCAGAGTCCGCGCGAAGGTCTGCGCTGCCCGGTCGAGGTCCCACCCGTCCGTCGTCGAGACCGGCACCCCGACCAGGCGGGCGCCCACGTATCGGAAAGCCTCCGCTGCGTGCGGGTAGGTCGGCGTCTCGATCAACACACGGTCCGCGCGATTGAGAAGCACGGATGCCGCGAGGTGGATCGCACTCTGAGCGCCCGTCGTGACGAGGATCTGGTCGGCTGTGGTCGGCACCCCGCGTCGCCGGTATCGATCCGCGATCGCCTCACGGAGAGCGAGCGACCCGACCACGTCGTATCCGGAACGGGCGACGATGGCGCTGGCATCCTGGAGCACCTCGCTGATGACCGCGGGCAGACCGGGCCATGCGGCGGGGCTGGCCTGCTGCAGATCTATCGCGTCCGTCGCGGCCGCCAGGCCCCCGGGATCGTTCCGCGGTAGGGGGCGTGTCACGCTCCCGCTCCCCCGCAAGCTTTCGATGTGGCCCGTGTCGCGAAGACTTCGATACGCGGCCGCGACGGTAGTCCGGCTCAGCGACAGCGCCGCGGCGAGTTCACGTTCCGCCGGCAGGGCCGTCCGGGGAGCGATGCGGTTGTCGAGGCAGAGCAGCCGAACGGCATCCGCGAGAGCTTCGTAGGCGGGTCCGTTGCCCCGCCAGCCGCCCAGGGCTTCCGCCAGAGCGCGTGCCGAGATCCGGGAATCCATGAGGCCACGATAGACGAATTGGCATTACGCGCAAAAGCCAATTCCCTGATTGGATTTCCTCATGTCCGAGCGCATTCTTCGTCTTCTCATCGGCCTGATCGCCTATGGCTTCGGCTGTGCGCTCACGGTCGCAGCCGGGCTCGGGGTCGACCCCTGGACGGTCTTCGCGGAGGGACTCTCGCGCGTCACCGGAATCGGCGTCGGATGGATCACCAACATCGTGGGACTCGGCGTTCTCCTCCTGTGGATCCCCCTGCGCCAGAAGCCCGGGGTCGGTACGGTCGCCAACATCCTGCTGGTCGGCACGAGTATGCAGATCGCTCTGGGATTCCTCCCGCACCCCGACGCGTGGTGGCTCCAAGCACTCATGCTCGTGGCAGGTGTCGTCGTCGTGGCGGCGGCATCCGGTCTCTATATCGGCGCCCGCTTCGGTCCCGGCCCGCGCGACGGGCTCATGACAGGTCTCCACGCGCGCTTCGGCTGGCCGATCTGGGCCTGTCGGCTCGGTGTCGAGGGAACCGTGCTCGTCCTCGGATGGATCCTCGGCGGCACCGTGGGGATCGGAACCGTGGTCTTCGCCCTCGGCATCGGGCCACTGGTCCACGTGGCCCTGCCTCTGCTGGCCACGCGCGACAAGGTCCTCGCGCCCGTACATGCGTGACGTCCCCGCGCACGCGTACACGGGGACGTCACAGGTGGAGCGGGAGTCTCCCGCGCTCAGTGCTCGCGGAACTCTGGCCGGTCGCTGCCGGGCTTCAGGTGCGAGTGCAGAGCGTTCTTCGCGATCTCCATCGTGGGGTAGACGCCCAGCGGCTCGTCCTTCCCCGCCATATGCACGCCGTAGCCATCGGCATCCTTCTGGATCTTGCCGACGACACCCGCGGGCCCGTATGCGACCCAGAGGCGTCGCGTCACCGTTTCGGACATGAGTGCTCCTTTGCTCTCGATGGCGGCAGAGTACCTCTGTCCGCCGCCCGCGGCCAGGGCATCGACGCAAGTCGGTGCGATGGGGCCGGACGGCGGAGATATCCTGGTGCACGACCCCCAGTAGCTCAGTGGATAGAGCAGCGGCCTTCTAATCCGCCGGTCACACGTTCGAATCGTGTCTGGGGGACTCGGCTCCGGTGTCGGACCCCCTCACTAGACTGGAGGGATGGTAGGCGCCTCCACGAATGACCGGCTCGTCTGGATCGACTGCGAGATGACGGGCCTCGACCTCGCGGTCGATGAGCTGGTCGAGATCGCCGTCGTCGTCACCGACTTCGAGCTCAACGTGCTCGACCCCGGCTTCCACATCGTGATCAAGCCCGACGCTTCGGCGATGGAGAACATGGGCGAGTTCGTCACCGAGATGCACCGTTCGTCCGGACTCCTCGAAGAGATCCCCCACGGGGTGAGCCTCGCGGATGCCGAGTTCCAGGCGTTGGAGTACATCCAGCGGTTCGCGCCGGTCGAGGGAAAGGCCCCCCTCGCGGGCAACACCATCGGCACCGACCGCATGTTCCTGGCCAAGTACATGCCGCGCGTCGATCGCTGGCTGCACTATCGAAACGTCGACGTCTCGAGCATCAAAGAGCTGTCCCGCCGGTGGTATCCGCGGGCGTACATCCACGCACCGGCGAAGAACGGCGGACACCGGGCGCTCGCCGACATCCTCGAGTCCATCCGTGAGCTCGCCTACTATCGCGAGGCCGTGTTCGTCCCTCAGCCAGGTCCCACGAGCGACGAGGCGAAGACGATCGCGTCCTCGGCCGTGTCGTCGTTCGCTCACCACGTGTGACATAATTGTTCAGTTGTCCGCTGCGGCAGACACATGGTGGCTATAGCTCAGTTGGTAGAGCACCGCGTTGTGGTCGCGGGGGTCGCGGGTTCAAGTCCCGTTAGCCACCCCACTCCCCCGAAGGCCCGTCGAGAACCTCGACGGGCCTTCGTCTTTCGTCGGGGCTCGAGCCGATCGACCGTAGAATTGCCCGAGCGGCGACTTTCAGGAGATGACATGAGCGAAGACGCGGGTTCCGGCGTCGCGCTCCGTCTCGACGCCGAACAGTTCGAGGCGTTGGTCGTCAACGAGCTCGACCAGCTCCCCGACGACATGGTCGAGGGCTTGGACAACGTCGTGTTCGTCGTGGAAGACCGGCCTGAGGACGGATCGCTCGATCTTCTCGGGCTGTATGACGGTTGGGCGTTGACGGAGCGCGACCGATACGGCGTAGGCGAGCTTCCCGACCGCATCATCCTCTACCGCGAGCCGCACCTCGCAGCCTGCTCCGACGAGCAGGAGCTCCGCGACGAGATCCACACGACCCTGGTCCACGAGATCGCCCACTTCTACGGCATCGACGACGCACGCCTGCACGAATTGGGGTGGGCGTGATGCCGACGGTGGCCACCCCCGATCTCGACCTCGTCGACGCCACCGAGCTCACTGCCGTTCCGCCCTCGTCGTGGCAGACGGTGGTGTGGAACGACCCCGTGAACCTCATGAGCTATGTCAGCCACGTGTTCCGCACCTACTTCGGCTTCGACGCCGCGACGGCCGAGCGGCTCATGCTCGCCGTCCACAACGACGGTCACGCGGTCGTTGCCCGCGGCCCGCGCGAGGTGATGGAAGCGCACGCGCACGCGATGCACGATTACGGCCTGTGGGCGACAGTTCGGAAGGAACCCGCGTGAGCGACAAGATCGTCGTCCTCGAGATCAGCGGTCTCGAGGCCCTTCACCTCGCCGGCATCGTCGGGCAGTTCCGTGACGTCGTGACGGACACGCAGCGCAGTGACGACCCTGCCGTCGCACGCCTTCTGCCGGATGCGTATCCCGATGATGAGGAAGCGACACGGGAGTTCCGTCGGCTGACCGGCGACGACCTGCTCGGTCGACGTGCCGCCGACGCGGAGGTCGTCCTCCGCACCCTCGGCATGGACGGCGGGGCGCATGACCACGGCGACCCGGATGCCACCCTGACCATCGCTCTCGGCGAAGACGAGGCCCTGTCGTGGATGCGGACCCTGTCGGCGGTGCGTCTCGTGATGGCGACACGCCTCGGCATCCACAGCGAAGACGATCATCAGCCCGATGATCCGCGCTTCGGGATCTACGACTGGATCGGCTATCGCCTCGACGGTCTCGTCACCGCACTCGACCGCCGCTGAGCGTCGTCGCGCGACCCGGTCCCTCCGACGAGCTCAGGGACCTGACGACTCAGACACCGGGGCGTCAGCCCGGGTGGCTGAGTTCGTCGAAGCTTCCGGACGCGACATTACCGAGGTGGCTGAGCTCGTCGAAGCCACCGGACGCGCCACTGTCCAAGCGCTTGCAAACGTCGGGGTCAGCGCGTCCGGTTTACGGCACCCGCACGAACAGGGTCGCGAGCGACACCGGGCCGTTCTGCTCGATGTGCCGGTCCTCTTGCGCCGCCCAACGCTCCCAGTGCGGACGATACGTATCGCCGTCTCGCTCGAGAGCTCGATGTTTACGCGAGGGCGACGGCGCATCGACCCACACGGCGACGTCCGCCAATCGCGCGGTCTCCGGCGTCAAAGCGCCCGCTCCTTCGACGACGAGCGGGAGGGACGGATCGACGGCGTAGGCTTCCGCACGCTCGCCGGCATCCCAGTTCCAGCGTTGCCACACCCCCACAGCGCCTTTCGCGTGCGGGGTCAAGATCATCTCGCACGCGTACGTCGAGCCGGCGGCGAGACCGTCCCAACCGGGATAGACATCGTCGAGCGCGACGAGCTGCACGCGTCCTCTCAGCGGCCAGGCCGAGACGAGACGGCGTGCGAGAGAGCTCTTCCCTGCTCCGCTGCGCCCATCGATGACGATCACCGGGTTGGTTGCGGCGACCGCGCGCACGCGCTCGAACACCGCGGACGTGGCCGCGGCGAGAGCCTCGTCGACGTCGTCCGCGTTACTTCTTGAGGGCGCGGATGACACGGCTGAGCGCGCGACCCGCGACCCACACGAACGGAACGGCGACGGCGAGCAGCGACACGATGTTCGGGTCGAAGCGGAGGTCGTCGCCGCGACGGATGTACGCGCCGAGCGGCAGGGTGTAGCCGCCACCGCCACCGCCGCCGTTGCCCTGCTCATCGGATCCGCCGCCGAAACCGGCCCACGTGAGCGCGACCGGGACGATACGGACGCCGTCGACGTCCTGCTGCTCGCCGTACGCGGCCGTGACGCCGAAGTTGGTGGACTGCTTGCCGAGTTCCAATGCGATGTTGGGCATGTCCCCACCGTACCCGCGACGTCCATCGGAGCCCAGGGGTGTTGCGCCGTCGCGCGGACCGTGTCAGTGGTCGTACGTCGGGCGGGGGTTGGTCGGGAGTGCCCCGCCGCCGCGGGTGGGGCCGAGCAACGAGCCGCGGGTCACGGCGCCGCGACCGAAACGGGCGACGGCGCTGTCGAGCGTGCCCTCGACACGGCGCCATTCGGCGTCGTCGTCCCACAGGGTCGCGGCCATGGTCGCCGGCGCGAGCTTCTCGCCGCGCACGCCCACGAGTCGCACCGCTTGTCGACGGTCGATCGCGTCGAACAGCTCGATCGCCGCATCGCCGATGCGTTGACCGACGGAGGTCGCTTCGGACAGGGTGCGCGAGCGACTCACCGTGGTGAAGTCGCTGAAGCGCACCTTGATGGCCACGGTGCCCGCCTCGTACTGCTGCGCGCGCAGACGTGCGCCGACCCGATCCGCGAGACGGCGCAGCTCGACGTGGAGCGTGCGGGTGTCGGAGATGTCGGCGTGGAACGTCTCTTCGTGACCGATGCTCTTCTCCGTGCGCCCCGTGTGCACCGCGCGGGCGTCGATTCCGCGCGAGAGGTGCCAGACCCGCTCTGCCATCGCCGATCCCAGTGCCTGCTCGAGCACGGCCCGTGGCGCGTCCAGGATGTCGGAGACGAGACGGATGCCGCGCGCCTCGAGAGACTCGGCCGCCTTGGGGCCCACTCCCCAGAGGGCGCGCACGGACCGCGGCCGCAGGAAGGCCTCGGTCTGACTCGCCGCGACGACGAGCAGCCCGTCGGGTTTGGAGATCGTCGACGCCATCTTCGCCACGTGCTTCGTCGCGGCGACGCCGATGCTGCACGTGAGTCCGGTCTCGGCCTGGACCCGAGCGCGGAGATCGCGCGCGATCCGCCCCGGACTCCCCCATAGGCGTCGAGCTCCTCGCACGTCGAGGAAGGCCTCGTCGATCGAGAGGGGCTCGACGAGGGGCGTGACGTCGTGGAAGATCGCCATGACCTGCCGCGACATCTCGGTGTACCGGTGATACGGAGGATTGACGACGATCGCGGTCGGGCACAGTCTCAGCGCGACAGCGACCGGCATGGCCGACTTCACCCCATAGCGGCGAGCCTCGTAGGACGCGCTCGACACCACGCCGCGACCCTCGGATCCGCCGATGATGAGCGGCTTTCCGGCGAGGGACGGGTCGTCGAGCACAGCGACCGAGGCGAAGAACGCATCCATGTCGACGTGCAGGATGCCGGTGCCGGTGTCATCCGCGTCGGGGGGCGAGACGATGCGCCCCGTGCCGTCCCCGCGTCCCATACGTCCATTCTCTCCCGGGCCTCCGACATCGAGACGGTCACGCTGGCGATGCCTCAACACCGGGAGAACGACGGATGCCACGGCCCGCCGCGCGTGCGCGGCCGGGATCGTGGCATCCGGGGTCCTGCGAGGGGTCCTACTGCGCGGCCGCGCGCTCTAGCACGAGCTCTCGCACGCGGGCGGCGTCGGCCTGCCCCTTCATCGCCTTCATGACCGCACCGATGACAGCGCCGGCGGCCTGCACCTTGCCATCACGGATCTTCGCGAGGACATCGGGCTGTGCCGCAAGCGCATCGTCGATCGCCGCGATCAACGCACCGTCATCGGAGACCACGGCGAGCCCGCGCGCATCGACGACCTCTTCGGGTGTCCCCTCACCGGCGATGACGCCTTCGAGCACCTGACGGGCGAGCTTGTCAGTGAGCGTCCCCGCATCCACGAGCTTTTGAAGGGCCGCGACGTTCGCCGGCGAGACGAGGTCGGCCGCATCGCGCTCCTGCGCGTTGGCGACGCGGGTGATCTCGCCCGTCCACCACTTGCGCGCGGCCGCGGGGGCGGCCCCTGCGGCGATCGTGTCGGCCACCGCGTCGAGGAGCCCGCCGTTGGCGACGTCCTGGAACTCCAGGTCGGTGAAGCCCCACTCGGCCTTGAGCCGACGCCGACGCGCGGCGGGAGGCTCGGGGAGCGCCGCTCGAAGCTCCTCGATCAGTTCGGGCGCAGGCACCACGGGGAGCAGGTCGGGCTCCGGGAAGTAGCGGTAGTCGTCGGCATCCGACTTCGGTCGACCGGGAGAGGTACGTCCGGTGTCTTCATGCCAGTGCCGCGTCTCTTGCGTGATGGTGCCACCCTTGGCGAGGATCGCGGCCTGGCGCTGGATCTCGTACCGCACGGCGCGCTCGACAGAGCGCATCGAGTTCACGTTCTTCGTCTCGGTGCGGGTGCCGAGCTTTTCCTGGCCGCGCGGCCGCAGCGACACGTTCGCATCGCAGCGGAGGTTTCCGCGCTCCAGACGCGCCTCCGAGATGCCGAGACCGCGAACGATGTCGCGAATCGTCGCGACGTACGCCTTGGCGAGGGCGGGGGCGGAGTGCTCCGCACCGAAGATCGGCTTGGTGACGATCTCGACGAGCGGCACACCGGCGCGGTTGTAGTCGACGAGCGAGTACTCGGCGCCCTGGATGCGACCGGTCGCGCCGCCCATGTGGGTGAGTTTGCCCGCGTCTTCCTCCATGTGCGCGCGCTCGATCGGCACGGTGACGATCGTGCCGTCTTCGAGCTCGACCTCGACCGATCCCTCGAACGCGATCGGCTCGTCGTACTGCGAGATCTGATAGTTCTTGCCGAGGTCGGGGTAGAAGTAGTTCTTTCGCGCGAAGCGGCTCGAGGGTGCGATCGAGCAGCCGAGGGCGAGGCCCAGGCTGATCGACGAACGGATCGCTTCGGCGTTGACGACCGGCAGGGCACCGGGGAGCCCCATGTCGACCGGCGCGACGAGCGTGTTCGGCTCGGCGCCGTGGTTCGCCTCGTTCGCCGGGTTCGGCGCGGACGAGAACATCTTGGTCGCGGTGTTCAGCTCGACGTGCACCTCGAAACCGAGGACGGGCTCGAACATCTCGAGCGCCTCGTCGAAGTCCATCAGGGCATCTTTCGCCATCAGATCATTCCTGCTTTCGGTCCCTGAGCCTGTCGAAGGGTGAGAGAGGGGGCCTTGTCGAGGAGCGGTGCGCCCCACTGGTCGACGAGCAGCGCCTCGAGCGCCGCGCCGACGCGGTACAGGCGCGCGTCTTCCCGCGCCGGGGCGAGGAACTGGATGCCGACGGGCAGCCCGTCTTCTTCGGCCAGTCCGCTGGGGATCGAGATACCCGGGACGCCCGCGAGGTTGGCGGGGATCGTGGTGATGTCGTTGAGGTACATCTGCAGGGGGTCGTCGATCTTCTCACCCAGTCGGAACGCCGTGGTCGGCGCCGAGGGCGTCGCGATGACGTCGACCTGCGCGAAAGCGGCGTCGAAGTCCTGCTGGATGAGCGTGCGGACTTTCTGCGCGCTGCCGTAGTAGGCGTCGTAGTAGCCGGCCGAGAGCGCGTACGTTCCGAGGATGATGCGGCGCTTGACCTCGGGACCGAAGCCGGCGTCGCGCGTGGCGGCCATGACGTTCTCCACCGTCGGTGCACCCTGCGGGGTGACACGGAGGCCGAAGCGCACCGAATCGAACTTCGCCAGGTTGCTCGATGCCTCGGCGGGGAGGATCAGGTAGTACGCGGCGACGCCGTACTCGAAGTGCGGAGCGCTGATCTCGATGATCTCGGCGCCCTGCGCCTCCATGGCGGCGAGCGAGGCGCGGAACGAGTCCGACACGCCCTTCTGGAAGCCGCGGTCGTCGAGCTCGCGGATGACGCCCACTCTCAGGCCCTTCAGGACCTCACCGGTCGCCCCCCTCTCGGGCGGCCGCGGCGAATGAGGGCCACGCGTCCGACAGCGAAGTGGAATCGTTCGCGTCATGCCCGCCGATCACGTCGTGCAGCAGGCCCGCGTCGAGCACGGTGCGGGTGACCGGACCGACCTGGTCGAGGCTCGAGGCCAGGGCGATCGCGCCGTAGCGGCTGACCCCGCCGTAGGTGGGCTTGACGCCGACCGTGCCGGTGACGTGGGCGGGCTGACGGATCGACCCGCCGGTGTCGGAGCCGAGGGCCAGGGGTGCCTCGAAGGCGGCGACGGCTGCCGCCGAGCCACCGCCGGAACCACCCGGAATGCGGTCGAGATCCCAGGGGTTACGGGTGGGACCGTAGGCGGAGAACTCGGTGGACGAGCCCATCGCGAACTCGTCCATGTTGGTCTTCCCGAGCGGCACGAGACCAGCGGCACGGGAACGAGCGACGACCGTGGCGTCGTAGGGCGACATGTAGCCCTCGAGGATCTTGGAACCGCTGGTGGAGGGCATGTCGGTCGTGACGAGCACGTCCTTCACCGCGAGCGGCACTCCGGCCAGCTCGTGCAGCTGCTCACCTGCGGCGCGACGGCGGTCGATGTCAGCCGCGACGTCGAGGGCGTGGTCGCTGACGTGCAGGAACGCGTGGACGTCGCCGTCGACGGCGGCGATGCGGTCGAGGTGCGCCTGCGTGGCTTCGACGCTGGACACCTCGGACGACGAGATCTTCGCGGCCAAGTCGGCCGCGGTCAGGCGGGTGAGATCGGTCACTGCTCTTCTCCCAGGATCGCGGTCACGCGGAATCGCCCGTCTGCCTGGTCGGGGGCGTTCTGCAGCACCTGCTCGCGCGTCAGCTGCGGCTGCACGGCGTCGGGGCGGAAGACGTTCTCGAGCGGGATCGGGTGGCTCGTCGCGACGACCTCGGGGGTCGCCACCTCGGACACCTTCGCGATGTTGTCGACGATGGCGTCCAGCTGGCCGGTGAGGCTCTGGACCTCCTCGTCGCTCAACTGGATCCGGGCGAGCACACCGAGATGGCGCACGAGATCAGGAGTGATTTCAGACACCCTCCGATCCTAGTTCGCGTTGCCTTCGCCCCGAGCTCGCGTCCGACGTGGTCGGGATCGTCGCGAGGGGGCCGCGGCTGTGGAGGAACGGTCGACTCACCTCCGAGACCTGTGGACACGAGTCGTGGTTGTGCACGACGCCCCCTCGAGACGTACCTCGCCCTAGGCTGGCCCGGTGACCAGCTTCGATCCGCCCCGTCCCTGGACCCACAGCTATGCCGCCGGCGTCTCCGAGGACCTCGAGCCCCAGACCGGGTCACTCGTCGACATCGTCGATGCCTCGGCCCGCGACTATCCCGACGCTCCGGCGCTCCAGTTCTTCGGACGGGAGACGACGTACGCCGAGATGTCCACCGAGATCGCGCGCGTCGCAGGCGCGCTGGCCGCTCACGGCGTGCGCGCCGGCGACCCGGTTGCGATCGTGCTCCCGAACTGCCCGCAGCACATCGTGGCGTTCTACGCCGTCCTGCGACTCGGCGCCGTCGTCGTCGAACACAATCCGCTTTACACCGCTCGCGAGCTGCGGAAGCAGTTCGAAGACCACGGCGCGAAGCACGCCATCGTCTTGAGCAAGGTCGTGCGCACGGTGCAGGACTTCCCCGCCGACCTGCGGCTGACGACCCTCGTGTCGGTCGACGTAACCGAAGCGATGCCGTTCCGCATGCGCCTCGCGCTTCGCCTGCCGATCGCGAAGGCTCGAGAGTCGCGGGCGGCGCTCACCGAGAAGACGCGGGATGCCACCCCCTGGGCCGAGCTCTCGCGTCACGCGCCGCTGCCCGAGACGCACCCGCGTCCCTCGTCGGCCGACCTGGCGATCATCCAGTACACGAGCGGCACCACCGGAACCCCCAAGGGCGCCATGCTGACGCACGCGAATCTCCTCGCCAACGCCGCGCAAGCGCGCGCGTGGGTGCCGCAGATTGTGCGTGGTGAAGGATGCATCGTCTATGCCGTTCTGCCGATGTTCCACGCCTACGGGCTCACTCTGTGCCTGACGTTCGCCATGTCGATGGGCGCGCGACTGGTGCTGTTCCCCAAGTTCGATCCCGACCTGGTTCTGGCCGTGACGAAGAAGCACCCCGCGACGTTCCTTCCTCTGGTACCGCCGATCGCGGAACGGCTCCTCGCCGCGGCGCAGGCGAATGGCATCTCGCTCCAGGGCACCGACGTGGCGATCTCCGGCGCCATGGCCTTGCCGCACGATCTGGTCGTCCCCTTCGAGAAGGCCACGGGTGGGTATCTGGTCGAGGGATACGGTCTGAGCGAATGCTCCCCCGTCCTCATGGCGAACCCCGTCGCCGACAACCGCGTCGCCGGGACGGTCGGTCTTCCGCTCCCCGGCACCGAGTGTCGTGTCGTCGACCCCGACGACCCGCGCCGCGACGTCGAACGCGGCGAACTGCTGGTTCGAGGACCGCAGGTGTTCTCCGGCTACTACGGCAAGCCCGAAGCGACCGACGAAGTCTTCGTCGACGGGTGGTTCCGCACGGGGGACATCGTCACGATCGATGACGCCGGGTTCGTCCGCATCGTCGACCGGATCAAAGAACTGATCATCACGGGCGGTTTCAACGTCGCACCGACCGAGGTCGAGAACGTGCTGCGCCAGCACCCCGACGTGGCTGACGTCGCCGTCGTCGGCCTGCCGAATGAGCACTCCGGTGAGGAGGTCGTCGCCGCGGTGGTCCCGACGACGCCCGGCGCGTTCGACGCTGAGGCGGTGCGGGCGTTCGCGCGCGGCATCCTGACGCCGTACAAGGTTCCGCGTCGCATCGTCGTCGTCGACGAACTGCCGAAGTCACTCATCGGCAAGGTGCTGCGCCGCCAGGTACGGGAGCAGCTCCTCCCGAAGGAGTGATCGTCGCCTGAGCGATGACGTCGTCGCCTGCCGCGGGTCGCCGGTGCCGACTCGCCGATCGCACCTCCGTGCGGCCTAATGCTCGTCGGCGACCGCGTCCGAGTCTTCGGCCGCACCGCCATCGAGCGCTGCCGGTCCCTGCTCGACCAGGATGCGGAACTGCGCGGCATCCAGGATGCGCAGCCCGAGCTCCTCGGCCTTCGCGAGCTTGGATCCAGCACCCGGCCCCGCCGCGACGAAGTCGGTCTTCTTCGACACGCTCGAGGCGGCCTTCCCGCCTGCGGCGAGGATCGCTTCTTGCGCGCCTTCACGCGTATAGCCGTCGAGCGAGCCCGTCGCGACCACGGTGAGGCCGGCGAGAACCCCACCCGCCGCGGCGGCGGCCCCGGGCCCGGGGTGCCCCGGCACCGAGAACCGCACCCCGGCAGCCGCCCACCGATCGACGATCTCTCGATGCCAGTCGACCTCGAACCAGTCGATCACGGCGTCGGCGATGATGCCGCCGACCCCCTCGACCGCGGCGAGCTCTTCGCGCGACGCTGCGCGGATGGCATCCAGAGATCCGAACCACTGCGCGAGTGCCCGCGCGGCGACGGGGCCGACATGGCGGATGTTCAGCGAGACGAGCAGACGCCACAGGTCTTTCGTCTTGGCTTTCTCGAGTTCGGCGACCAGCTTGACCGCCTGCTCGGAGGGCAGGACCTCGCGGTAGTCCTTACGGATACCGCGGCGCCGACGCTCGGCCGGATCGAGGTCTTCCGCCCCGGGTGGGTACGAAGCGGGACCAAGCTTCTGAAACGGCGCGCGACGCACGAGTTCTCCGGTGTCCGGGTCGACCTTGCGCTCACCCGTTTCGGAATCGCGGACGACGACCTCGATCGGAACCAGCTCTTCGACGGTCAGGTCGAACAACCCGGCCTCGGTGTCGAGCGGCGGACGCTCGGGCACGTCCGGCTGCGTGAGCGCGGCCGCCGTGACCTCACCGAGAGCCTCGATGTCGAGAGCACCGCGCGAGCCGATGTGCTCGACGCGGCCTCGCACCTGCGCGGGGCACGAGCGCGCATTGGGACACCGCAGGTCGATGTCGCCCTCTTTCGCGGGCCGAAGAGGCGTGCCGCACTCGGGACAATCCGCCGGCATCACGAAGGCTCTCTCGGTCCCGTCGCGCAGCTCGACCACGGGGCCGAGCACCTCGGGGATGACGTCGCCGGCCTTTCGCAAGACCACGGTGTCGCCGATGAGGACACCCTTGACCTTGACCACGTCTTGATTGTGCAGGGTCGCCTGGCGCACCACGCTGCCTGCGACCTTCGCCGGTTCCATCACCGCGAACGGCGTCGCGCGGCCGGTGCGACCGACCGAGACGACGATGTCGAGCAGCTTCGTGTTCACCTGCTCGGGCGGGTACTTGTATGCGATCGCCCACCGCGGGGCACGGCTGGTCGCGCCGAGCTCGTCGTGCAAGGCGAGCTCGTCGACCTTGACCACCACGCCGTCGATCTCGTGCTCGACGTCGTGTCGGTGTTCGCCGTAGTGCGCGACGAACGACAGCACGCCGTCGATGCTCGACTCGACGCGGCTGTAGGGCGACGTGGGGAGTCCCCACGACGCGAGGAGTTCGTAGATCTCGCTCTGCGCTGCAACGGGCGGATCCGGCCACGCGCCGATCCCGTGCACGTACAGCGACAGGGACTCGATCCGCGCAAGACCCGCTTCGAGTTCGAGACCGCTCTTCTTCTCGATCTGTTGACGGAGACCTCCGCTGGCCGCGTTCCGCGGGTTGGCGAAGGCGGGGAACCGGCGCGCCGCGGCCTGCTCCGCCTTCTCTTCGTCGAACGCGCGCGCACCACGTCGACCGGCGGCACGCTCTCGCGCCTCAGCGACGGCGCGCTCCCGGAACTCCCCCTGGAGGCGGTTGAGGTTCTCGAACTTCGCGACGGGGATGAAGACCTCTCCGCGCACCTCCACGAGGGCCGGATGGCCCTCTCCCGAGAGCTCGCGCGGCACACCCGCGAGGCGCAGCGCGTTCTCGGTGACGATCTCGCCCACGCGCCCGTCGCCGCGCGTCGCCGCCGAGGTCAGCACGCCGTTCTCGTACCTCAGGCTGATCGCCAGGCCGTCGATCTTGAGCTCGCTGAGCCAGTGCACCTTTCGCCCCGCGGCGGCTTCGGTCTTGACCGCCCAATCGCGCAGCTCGTCGGGCGAGAACACGTTGTCGAGACTGAGCATGCGCTCGGCGTGCTCGATCGTCGCGAGATCCGTGGCGCCGGCCGCACCGACCGACAGCGTCGGGCTGTCCTGCCCCTGCAGCTCGGGGTGAAGCCGCTCGAGCGCCTCGAGCCGATGCATCCAGCCGTCGTACGTCGCGTCGTCGACCAGCTCAGCATCGCGACCGTAGTACGCCTCCCGGGCGTCGACGATGCGCTGGGTCAGGTCGGCCGCCTCCGTGCGCGCGTCGTCGAGGGTGAGGTCGGGAAGTTGATCGTGCTCGGTCACGGATCCAGCTTAGGGAGAGGCTCCGACATCGAGCGCGGGCCTTGCGGGAGCGTGTCAAGCGGAGGATGAGGGACGACGGGAGGGAGATTCCGACGCGGCAATCCTCCGCTCGTCCCTCGTCCTCCGCCCGTCACGCCACCCGCGCGCAGCGCCCTCCGCCTGTCCCGACGCCGCGCCTTCGCGACAGCGCTCAGACCTCGACCGGCACCGCCGACACGGTCCGGTCGATCGTGAACTGCCCGATCACGCGCGTGCCGTCGTAGAGCACCGCCGTCTGACCCGGCGCCACCCCGTCGAACGGAACCGCGGGCCGCACCGTCAGCATCCCGTCCTCCAGCGACGCGAGAGCGGGAACCGGATCGGCGTGGGCGCGGATCTGCACGTCGCACGAGAACGACGTCGCCGACGGCGCGCGCCCCGCCCACGTGAAACGCTCCCCCGCGATCTCGGCGCAGGCCAGCGCCTCCTTCGGGCCGACCACCACGGTGTTGTTCACCGGACGCACCTCGAGCACGAACCTCGGCTTGCCGTCGGCGGCGGGAACGCCCAGCTGCAGCCCTCGGCGCTGGCCGACGGTGAACGCGTGAGCTCCGTCGTGAGTGCCCACCACGGCTCCCGAACGGTCGAGGATCTCGCCCTTCTCGGCGCCGACCTTGTCAGCGAGCCAGCCGCGGGTGTCACCGTCGGGGATGAAGCAGATGTCGTGGCTGTCGGGCTTCTGCGCCACCGTCAGGCCGCGCTCCTCCGCCTCGGCGCGCACGAGCGCCTTCGACGGGGTCGAGCCCAGCGGGAAGTAGGTGTGAGCGAGCTGTTCGGCCGTCAGCACGCCCAGGACGTACGACTGGTCCTTGGCGTTGTCCGATGCCCGGTGCAGCTCGCGTCCTTCCGGCGTGTCGACGAGGGTGGCGTAGTGCCCGGTGCAGACGGCGTCGAACCCGAGCTCGATCGCGCGCTCGAGGAGCGCGGCGAACTTGATCTTCTCGTTGCATCGCATGCAGGGGTTGGGTGTCCGACCCGCACGGTACTCCGCGACGAAATCGTCGATCACGTCGTCGCGGAACCGCTCGGAGAAGTCCCAGACGTAGAACGGCATCCCGAGCCTGTCTGCCGCGCGTCGCGCGTCCATCGCGTCCTCGATCGTGCAGCATCCGCGGCTCCCCGCACGGAGCGTGCCGCCCGCGCGCGAGAGCGCCAGGTGCACGCCGACGACGTCGTGGCCCGCGTCGACGGCACGCGCCGCCGCCACCGCGGAATCGACGCCACCGCTCATCGCCGCCAGAACTCGCATCGTCCCAGTCTACGAAGCCTGACCTGAACGGGCTCCGGATGCCACAGCCCGGGCGTAGGCGTCCGGAAGCAGGGTGAGGACCGCATCGACGTCCGCCGCGGTGGAGGTGCGTCCAAGGGTGAAACGAAGCACCGAACGCGCCGCGCGCTCCCCCAGCCCCAGCGCCAGGACGACGTGAGACCGCTCGGCGACTCCGGCCTGGCACGCCGACCCGGTGGAAACCGCGACCCCCGCCATGTCGAGGAGGAACAGCAGCGTCTCGCCCGCGGCATCCGGAAACAGGACGTGCGCATTCCCGGGAAGCCGGTTGACGGGGTCGCCCAGCAGCCGAGCCTCGGGAATCGAACGACTGATGCCGTCGATCAGCCGATCGCGCAGGGCGCTCAGTCGCCGCGTCTCGCTCTCACGTTCGGCCTCGGCGGCGGTGGCCGCCGCCGCGAAGGCGGCCGCCCCGGCGACGTCCTGGGTACCGGCGCGGAGCCCCCGCTGTTGTCCCCCGCCGTGCACCAGAGGCGTCAGGGTCGCGTGGCGCGACACCACGGCCGCTCCGACGCCGACGGGACCACCGACCTTGTGCGCCGACACCGACAGCGCGGCCAGGCCGCCGCTCGCCGTGCCCGCCCCCCGCCAGCCGGCGAAATCGATCGGGACCTGTCCGAGGGCCGAGACCGCGTCGAGATGGAGGGGCACTCCGGCCGCGGATGCCACGGACGCCAGGTTTGCGGCATCCTGCACCGTCCCGACCTCGTTGTTCGCCACGAGGGCCGTCGCGAGCGCCGCGCCGGGGAGGGCGGCGGCGAAGGCGTCGGTGCCGATGCGTCCCGCATGGTCCAGAGCTACCGCCCGGACGTCGGCGCCCTCAGCGGACGCGAGCCAGCCGATGACGTCGAGCGTGGCGTGGTGCTCTCCGTCGGGGAGGACCACGGTGTCGGCTCCGTGAGGACGCGCCCACCACAGTCCCTTCAGGGCGAGGTTCGCCGCCTCGGTACCTCCGGAGGTGAAGACGATCTCGATCGGTTGGCACCGCAGGACGCGCGCGAGCTCGTCGCGGGCGTCCTCGAGCAGGCGCCGCGCAGCTTGGCCGGCACCGTGGATCGAGGACGGGTTGCCCAGCACCTCGTGGGCGGCCAGCCAGGCATCACGGGCTTCTGCGCGCAGTGGAGTGGTCGCTGCGTGATCGAGGTAGACCTGCATCCCGCTTTCCCTCCCGACGACGCGCGCCGCCTTCACTACCCTAGATCTCATGGTCCGACCCGAGCCTGTCCTTTCCCCGCACGCCGGCCTGCTCGACGACGCTTTCGACAACCTCGGCGTGACGCTCGGTCCCGACGGAGGCACCCTGCGCGTGTGGTCGGCTCACGCCGATGCGATGCAGCTCCTCGTGTTCGACGACGTCGATCTCGACTGGGCGACCGAGACGCTCACGATGGCGCCGACGGGTGGCGGGGGGTTCGAGGTCACGACTCCCCTGCTGCGCCCGGGTGCGCGCTACGCGATCCGCGTCGGGGGGCCGCACGGCCCGGGCAACACCTTCAACCCGCAGACGCTCCTCATCGAGCCCTACTCGCGCGGACTCGTCTCCGGATCCTTCGGCGACTGGCGCTCCGTCGTCGTCGACGGCGCCTTCGACTGGGGCGCGTCCACCAAGCCGCAGGTGCCGATGGACCGCACCGTCATCTACGAGGGCCATGTCAAAGGCCTGACGAAGCGGCATCCGTTCATCCCGCCCGCCCTGCACGGCACGTACGCCGGCCTCGCGCACCCCGCGATGATCGAGCACTTCCAGTCGCTCGGTATCACGAGCGTCGAACTGCTTCCCGTGCACGCTTTCGCGACCGAGCCGCGCCTGCTCCAGCTCGGCCTCACCAATTACTGGGGCTACAACTCGCTGAACTTCTTCACCCCGCACGCCGCGTACGCCACGGCCGCAAGCCGCGCCGAGGGGCCCGAGGCCGTCCTGCGCGAGTTCAAGGGAATGGTCAAGCTCCTGCACGAGGCCGGCCTCGAGGTGATCCTCGACGTGGTCTACAACCACACGGCGGAAGAGAGTATCGGCGGTCCACGGACGAGCCTGCGCGGCATCGACAACCGCTCCTATTACCGACAGACCGACGACGGCGTCTACATCGACGAGACCGGATGCGGCAATGCGGTGAACACGTCGACGGATGCCGCTGCGCGCCTCGTCCTGGACTCGTTGCGGTACTGGACGAACGAGGTGCAGATCGACGGCTTCCGCTTCGACCTCGCGGTGACGCTCGGGCGCGACGCGAACCATTCCTTCACGCCCGACCATCCGCTGCTGCAGGCTATCCGCGACGACGAGCACCTGGCCGGGACCAAGCTCATCGCCGAGCCGTGGGACGTGGGCATGGGCGGGTGGCAGACGGGCGCCTTCGGTGAGGGCTGGCACGAGTGGAACGACCGCTACCGCGATCGAGTGCGCAACTTCTGGCTGAGCGACATCGACTACGCCCGCCGGGCCGACACCGCCCCGGTCGGCATCGGGGGTTTCGCGACGCGACTCGCCGGTTCGTCCAACACGTTCAGCGAAGAGCGCGGACCTCTCGCGAGCATCAACTTCGTGACCGCCCACGACGGATTCACGCTCCGCGACTTGGTCTCGTACGACGTCAAGCACAATCTCGGCAACGGCGAGCAGAACCGCGACGGCGCCGACACGAACCGCTCGTTCAACCACGGTGCCGAGGGTCGCACCGACGACGAACAGGTGCTCGCCACGCGCCGCAAAGCGATGCGCAACCTCATGGGCACCCTCCTGCTGTCTGCGGGCGTCCCGATGATCACCGCGGGCGACGAGATGGGTCGCACCCAACGCGGCAACAACAACGCCTACTGTCACGACTCGACCCTCACGTGGCTGTCGTGGGACCTCGCGCCCTGGCAACGCGACCTGTTCGCGCACACGCAGCGCCTCCTGCAGCTGCGGCGCGAGAACCCGGCGCTGCGCCCGAAGCGTTTCGCCCGGGCGGGAGAGAGCATCCCTTCGGCCTCGGTGATGGAGTGGTTCGACGAGCGGGGCGAGACCATGTCGGGCGAGCGGTGGACGGACCCGTCGCACCGGACTCTGCAGTACCTGGCGACCTCGACGCCCGAGGAAGAGCAACTCAATCGCATCCTGCTCATCGTGCACGGCAACGAGCGCGCGATCGACGTGACGCTGCCGACGCTGGAGCCGGGCGTCTCGTTCGTCTCGCTCTGGTCGAGCGAGGAAGAGGCCCCGACCGAGCACGGCGAACGCTTCGCCCCGGGAGATGTGCTCGCCGTTGCGGGAACCTCGATGAGACTGTTCCGCGTCGAGTAACCGTGCCGCCGTGTCAAGGCCGGCAGAATGGATGCCGTGAGGTCGGCGGGCCGCGATAGGTTCGGATCGTGGCCACCACGACGACTCCTACGCCCGTACGTCCCTGGCGCAGCGGCGCCTCGATTCCCGAGCGCCCGGTCAAACCGACGCCGACCGCGAAGGGCGTGGTGACGCCGCGTATCCCGCTCGCGCTCCCCCACCCCAGCGTGCCGGGCGGACGATTCCGCCCGTCGGCGTACGTCGGCGAAGCCGTCCCCTTCACGGTGACCGCATTCCGCGAAGGGCATGACCGCATCGGCGTGCACGTGAGGTTGTTCTCGCCCTCCGGCGACGAGTCGCTGCACCGGCTCAGCCCCCTGAACGACGGGTTCGACCGGTGGTCCACGCTCGTCGCTCCGCTCGAGCAGGGCATTTGGCGATTCCGTTTCGAAGCTTTCGCCGACGAGTTCGCGACGTGGGAGCACGCGGCCGACGTCAAGATCGCCGCGGGGGTCGACTCCGCTCTCATGCGCGAGATCGGTGCCCGGCTGTTCGACCGCGCGCGCGGAGAGAAGAAGCGCCCCGGCAGCGACAAGGACGTGCTGTACGAGGCAGCGCGCGCGCTGCGCGACCCGGACACGCACGATGACGTCGCCCTCGAGATCGTCCGCAGCCCAGAGATCGCCGCCATCTTCGCGGCCAGGCCCGTGATGGGCTTGGTCTCGGTGGGGCGTGAGACGGAGCTGCTCGTCGAGCGTGAGCGCGCCGGCGTCGGCGCGTGGTACGAGTTCTTCCCCCGATCCGAGGGCGCGACGCGCGCCGAAGACGGAACCGTCGTGAGCGGAACCTTCCGCACCGCGACGGACCGTCTACCGGGGGTCGCCGGCATGGGCTTCGACGTGCTGTACCTGCCGCCGATCCACCCCATCGGCGAGAGCAATCGCAAGGGCCCGAACAACACCCTCGTCACGTCGCCCGGCGACCCCGGCTCGCCGTGGGCCATCGGCGGTCCGGCGGGCGGACACGACGCCGTGCACCCCGACCTCGGGACTCTCGACGACTTCCGCGACTTCGTCTCGGCCGCACGCGCCCAGGGCATCGAGGTCGCCCTCGACCTGGCCCTCCAGGCCTCGCCCGACCACCCGTGGGTGACGGAGCATCCCGAGTGGTTCACGACGCTGCCCGACGGCTCGATCGCCTATGCGGAGAATCCGCCGAAGAAGTACCAGGACATCTACCCGGTCAACTTCGACAACGACCCCGACGGCATCCGCGCCGAGGTCTTGCGGATCGTGCGGCACTGGATCGCCCAGGGCGTCCGCATCTTCCGCGTCGACAACCCGCACACCAAGCCCCTGCAGTTCTGGGAGTGGCTGATCGCGACCGTCAGCGCCGAAGAGCCCGACGTCGTCTTCCTCGCCGAGGCGTTCACGCGCCCCGCCCCGCTGCAGGGACTCGCCATGGCCGGGTTCCAGCAGAGCTACACCTACTTCACGTGGCGGAACAAGAAGGAGGAGCTCGAGGAGTTCTTCTCGGGCCTCGCGCACGAGACCTCCGACTTCCTGCGCCCCAATCTCTTCGTCAACACCCCCGACATCCTCACCGAGTACCTGCAGTTCGGCGGCCGTCCGGCCTACAAGATCCGCGCGGCGCTGGCGGCGACGGCCGCGCCGACCTATGGCGTCTACGCCGGTTACGAGCTCTATGAGAACGTGGCTCGTCCGGGGTCGGAAGAGAACATCGACAACGAGAAGTACGAGTACAAGTTCCGCGATTGGGCGGGTGCCGAGGCGGCGGGCGATTCCCTCGCTCCCTACCTGCGCATGCTGAACCAGGCGCGCCGCGACCACCCCGCTCTGCGCCAGCTTCGCAATCTCGACGTGCACTGGAGCGACGACGACGCGATCCTGGTCTATTCGAAGCACCTCGACGCGGCGCTCTCCCCCACCGGTGAGAGCGACACGATCATCGTGGTCGCCAATGTCGACCCGCACTCGGCGCGGCAGAGCACGGTGCACCTCGACACCACGGTGTGGGGCGTCGAGCCCGGCACCCCTTACGAGGTCGAAGACCTCGTGACCGGTCAGGTGTGGACCTGGGCCGATCACAACTTCGTGCGCTTGGACGCGTTCGACGAACCCGTGCACATCCTGCACGTGAAGGAGGTCCGATGAGCACGCTTCCCGCCGAGCTCCTGGATGCCGTCGCCTACGGCACGCATCACGATCCGCACAGCGTCCTCGGTGCGCACGAGACCGCGGAGGGGTGGGTGATCCGCGTTCGTCGCCCCCTCGCCAAGGACGTGGTCGCCGAACTCGACGACGGCACGACGGCCGTTCTGTCGCACGTGCGCGGCGGCATCTGGGAGGGATCCGTCCCAGGTCACCCCGGTGCCTACCGCGTCCGCTCGACCTATGACGACGGCGTCGGTCACGTCGCCGACGATCCGTACCGCTTCCCACCATCGGTCGGCGAGCTCGACCTGCACCTCATCGCCGAGGGCCGACACGAGGAACTGTGGCGCGTCCTCGGAGCGCACGTGCGCGAGATCGACGGAATCTCCGGCACCGCCTTCACCGTCTGGGCTCCCAATGCACGGGCGCAGCGCGTGATCGGCGACTTCAACGGCTGGGACGGACAGGGCAGCGCGATGCGCTCCATGGGGTCCAGCGGGATCTGGGAGCTCTTCGTGCCGGGCGTGGGCGTCGGCGCACGCTACAAGTTCGAGATCCTCGCTCGCAGTGGCGCGTGGGTGCAGAAAGCCGACCCGATGGCGCGCCTCGCCGAAGTTCCGCCGGCGACTGCTTCGGTCGTCACGGATTCGGCCTACACCTGGTCGGACGACAGCTGGATCGCGGAGCGCTCGAACAGCGCTCCCATCGACCGTCCGATGTCGGTCTACGAGCTCCACCTCGGCTCATGGAAGCAGGGGCTGTCGTATCGCGACGCCGCGGACGAGATCATCGCCTACGTGGGTGCTCAGGGCTTCACACACGTCGAGTTCCTGCCGCTCGCCGAACACCCGTTCGGCGGCTCCTGGGGCTACCAGGTCTCGGGCTACTACGCCCCGACGAGCCGCTTCGGCGACCCCGACGACCTGCGCTACCTGATCGACCGCCTGCACCAGGCGGGCATCGGCGTGATCATGGACTGGGTCCCCGGTCACTTCCCCAAGGATGAGTTCGCGCTCGCGCGCTTCGACGGGGAGGCGCTCTACGAGCACCCCGACCCCCGCCGCGGTGAGCACAAGGACTGGGGAACGCTCATCTTCGACTACGGCCGCAACGAGGTGCGCAACTTCCTCGTCGCGAACGCGCTCTACTGGTTCGAAGAGTTCCACGTCGATGGTTTGAGAGTGGATGCCGTCGCCTCCATGCTCTATCTCGACTACTCCCGCAACGACGGCGAGTGGGCCCCCAACCAGTTCGGCGGGCGCGAGAACCTCGAGGCGATCCGCTTCCTGCAGGAGGTCAACGCGACCTCGTACAAGCGCTACCCCGGTATCGCGATGATCGCCGAGGAGTCCACGAGCTTCCCGGGTGTCACCGCGCCCACGTCCCACGCCGGCCTCGGTTTCGGCTTCAAGTGGAACATGGGGTGGATGAACGACTCCCTGCAGTACATCGCGCGTGACCCGATGTACCGCTCGCACCACGAGGGAGAGCTGTCGTTCTCGTTCGTGTACGCGTTCAGTGAGAACTTCATCCTTCCGATCAGCCACGACGAGGTTGTGCACGGCAAGGGCAGCCTCTTCGGACGGATGCCGGGAGACCACTGGCAGAAGCTCGCGAACATGCGCGCGTTCCTGGCGTACATGTGGGGCCACCCCGGCAAGCAGCTGCTGTTCATGGGCCAGGAGTTCGGCCAGATGTCCGAGTGGTCCGAGGGCCGCGGCTTGGACTGGTGGATGCTCGACCAGCCGTCTCACGCGCAGTTGCACGACTTCGTGGCCGAGCTCAACCGCGTCTACAAGGAGCACGCTCCGCTGTGGTCTCGCGATCACGACGGAGCGGCGTTCTCGCGCCTGGGCGCACCTGCCTGGAACCCGAACGTGCTGGCTTTCGCCCGTCGCGATCACCACGGCAACACGATCGCCGTGCTGTGCAACTTCTCGGGCGTGCCCCTCGGCGACTTCCCGATCGACCTCCCCGAGGCGGGGACGTGGACCGAGGTCCTCAACAGCGACGCCGAAGCCTTCGGCGGCTCGGGTCAGGGCAACTTCGGCGCCGTGACGACGGACGCGCGCGGAAGCGCCGTTCTCACTCTGCCGCCCCTCGGGGTCCTCTGGCTCCAGCACTCGGCCGGCGCCTGACCGGGCACGACAACGACGAAGGCCCCGTCCGCGGACGGGGCCTTCGTCGTGAGCGTCAGAAGAGCAGGGATGCCAAGCGCCCGCGCGCGCGGAGGACGCGCGCGTCATCGTCGCCGACGATGCCGAACAGCTCCAGGAGACGCGCACGCACCGGAGCGCGCTCCTCCGCCGGAAGGGTTGCGAACAGGTCGAGCAGGCGTCCGAACGCGTCGTCGACGTGGCCGCCGGCGAGATCGAGATCGGCGACGAGGAACTGCGCCTCGACGTCGGTGGGAGCGGCAGCAGCAGCCGCGCGTGCCTGCTGCAGGTCTGCGCCCTGGACCCGGTTCAGAAGACGAACCTGCCCGAGACCGGCGGCAGCCTCGGCGTCGCGCGGGTTCTCCGCGAGAGCGCGCTCGTACGCCGAGATGGCGCGCGGATAGTCGCCTTCTTCGATCGCTGCGAAGGCCTCGGCGTGCAGCGGCGGCAGCGGAGCCTCGGCGGGCTCGTCGGCATCCGCGGCTCCGTCCGCCGTCGGCACCGTTCCGGTCACGCCGTGCTGCGCCGCCAGCTGCAGGAGCTGCGCGAAGACGTCGCGCACCTGCTGCTCGGGAACCGCACCGTTGAAGAGGGGAACCGGCTGGCCCGCGACGAGGGCGACCACCATCGGGATCGATTGCGCGCGGAAGCCCTGTGCGAGCTGAGGATTGGCATCGACGTCGACTTTCGCGAGCACGACCCGTCCGCCGAGTTCGGTCACGACCTTCTCGAGCACGGGGCTGAGCTGCTTGCAGGGCCCGCACCACTCCGCCCACAGGTCGACGACAACGGGAACCGTGCGCGACAGCTCGAGCACGTCGCCGAAGGTCGCATCGGTGACGTCGAAGATCAGCTTCGCCGTCGTGGCATCCGCGGCCTGCGCGGGAGCGCCACCCGACGCGGGCGGCGTGGGACGGTTGCGCAGCGACGACAGATCGACCGCACCGCGCATGACGGAACCGGGGGCGGGAGTGCTCACGGGGACACCTTCGCTTCGAGGAGGCTGGATCGGTAGCCGAGGAGACGGATCGGATCGTCCGACCCCTGGCTGGGGACGTAGAAGAAGATCTGGTCGGAGTAGGTCGTGGTGAAGCCCGTCGCCGACTGGTCGACGCCGGTGAGAGCCTTGACCGCGGGGTTGTTGTCGAGCTTGATGACGGCGTCCGCGTTGGTCGGCTTCGCCGTGTCGCTCTCGTAGACGTTCACAGCGACGATCGCGCCGGTGTCGAGAGTGGCGAGCGCGATCGGATCCGTGGGACCGGCCGACGCCGTGAAGCTGATCTCCGCCGTGCCCGCTCCGGTCTGGTTGAGCTCGTCGGTGCGCTTCTTCTTGTTGTCCTCGATCGCCGGCAGGAGCAGGTCGTTGGCCGTGTCGAACTTCGACCACGACGCGCTGTTCTGGCCGTTGTTGATGAGGTCCGCGTAAGCGGTGGCGAGCTCGTTCGGCGGCATCACCAGGAACGAGGAGTCCGGCGGCACCTGGGTCGCGCCGACGTACGGTGCGGCGAGTTCGGGCAGGTTGGTGGATGCCTCGAGGTTGCCGACGTAGGACGCCCGGTACTCCGACCAGGGGTTGTCCTGCGTCATCATCATGATGGTCGTCGTGGGGGCGCTCGCGTCCGCGGACTCGACGACGGTCATCACGGTACGCGGCCACGCGTTCGTGGTCTGGGGAAGCGTGATCTGCACCGGCTCGGCGGGGATGGCGGGCAGCGCCGGACGATCGGGGATGGCCGCACGAAGTGTGTAGTTGGTCTTGCGCTCGGCGAGCGCCGGACCCGTCAGGCGCGTCTCCGCGGCGGTGGCGTCCATCGCCGCATCGGCCTGAGCGACCGTCTGCGAGATCCGCGAGACGATGCGCTGCGCCTGCGCCTCGGTCACCGCCGGGGGGAACTGCCCCTCGGGCACGATGACCGTTGCGGACGGGCTCGGCGAATCCGACGCGGCGATCTGCGGCCAAGCGTCGGCGGAGCAGCCCGCGAAGAGGGCGGCGGACACCCCGAGGGCGGGAAGAGCGACGAGCGCGCGACGACCCGACCCGAGCACACCGCGCGTCCGGCCGTTCCCCCGACGGCGGGTCGACTCGCTGATCACCCCTTTGTCGTCGGCGTCGGCGATCGAAATGGGTTCCGTCACCGGCAGCGGAAGCCCCTTGCGACGGGGCCGCCGCGAGCGACGGACATGACGGATGCCGAGGACGTAGAGCACGAGCCCGATCAGCAGCACGACTCCCCCACCCACGATGAGCGGGCCCGCCCACGGAGTGGAGTTGTCGACCGGCCACGTCACCGTGATCGTGGAGGGGGCGGGGGCCTGCCCGTCCGAGGCGACGAGGACACTCATATCGGCGGGAAGCTGCAGAGTCTGGGTGAGGGTGCCGGTCTGCTCGAACTCGTCGAGCCAGAGGTCGGAACCGACCGGTGAACGCGCACCGGCCGTCTGCGTTCCGGTCGTGGTGTCGGCCGTTCCCGTGGCATCCGTGCCCCCGGTCGCATCCGTCGCGGTCGTCGAATCCGCGGGCGTGGACTCCACGGTCGGTTCGACGACGGAGGTCTCGACGGTGTTCTGGTCGCCCATCGTGACCGACGTGTACTCGGCGTCCGAGAGCCACGCTCGCATGTCCTCGGTGCGGCCGTAGGACACGAAGACATTCGAGTCCCCGTCGACGCGCAGCGTCTGAGCCCCCGGAAGGCTGCCGAGGACCGCGCCGTCGATCATCGTGTAGGCGGTCGACTGATCCGTCTGGATCGTCTGCGATGTCTCCGCCGGCCCTTGGAACACGGTGCGCTGGGCAATGCCCGCACCGATCATGACGGCGGCGATGATGAACGCCACCACGGCCCAGACGAATCTCACGCTATGCACCATCCTCAATCGGCGACTCGGGTGGTCGCCGAAGAATCGACGTTTCAGACTATCGGAGGACTCCTGAAAGTTCGCGGCGAGGACCGTGCGGGCCGCACCGCCGGCGCGCTCAGTATTCTTGCGGAATGGACGCGGCCACGGCCGCAGGAGACGGGAGTCCCCGGCATGAAGATCCACAACCCCTTCCGGGTGGCGCTGCTCGCGACCCTCGGTGTCGGCGTCGGGCTGCTGCTCATCGGCAGTGTCGAGAATCTGTCGACGATCCTCCTCTACGTGGGGACCGCGCTGTTCCTCTCGCTCGGTCTCGACCCGGTGGTCTCCTTCCTCGAACGACGGGGGCTCCCGCGCTGGGCTGCCGTTCTCGCGACGATCCTCGGTGTTCTCGGCATCTTCGCGGGCATCATCCTGATGGTCGTCCCGATCATCGTGAGCCAGATCGCGCAGCTCGTCGCGCAGATCGAGGAGCTCCTCCGACCCGGTCGGTGGAATGAGATCGTCTCCGGCGCGCAGGAGTGGGCCTCGTCGACGCTTCCATGGCTCCCGCTCGATCAGGTGTGGGCCGGCATCCAGCACTGGTTCTCGACGCTCGACGTCGGCTCGATCTCGACCATGGTCGGCAACAGCCTCTTGACGATCGGCGGGGCGGTCGCGGCGGGCCTCGGTGGCGCCTTCATCGTGCTGATCCTGACGATCTACTTCACGGCATCCACGCCGTCGCTCAAGTCGGCGGTCTACCAGCTGGTTCCCGCCTCGAAGCGCGCCCGCTTCATCGAACTGGCCGAGAAGATCACGGATTCGGTGGGGTACTACGTGATGGGCCAGGTCAGTCTGGGCGTGATCAACGGCATCCTGAGCGCGATCTTCCTGAGCATCATCAACGCGCCCTTCCCGGCGGTCCTCGCGGTCGTGGCCTTCTTCTTCTCGCTCATCCCGCTCGTGGGAACCCTGACCGGATCGACGATCATCGTCCTCACGTGTCTGATCCCCGGTCTCGGCTCGCCGACGATGGCCCTCATCGCCCTCATCTACTACCTCGTGTACATGCAGATCGAGGCCTACGTCATCTCACCGCGCATCATGAACCGCGCGGTGTCGGTCCCGGGAGCGGTCGTCGTCATCGCGGCGCTCGCGGGCGGGGCGCTGCTGAACCTGCTCGGCGCGCTGATCGCCATCCCTGTGGCGGCCAGCATCCTGATCATCTATCGCGAGGTCATCATCCCGCGCCAGAACGAGCGCTGACGACGGTCACTCCGTGACGTCGTCGTCCCATTCGACGGCGAGCGGCAACGCGTCGGGGTTCACCGCGGCGACGATCTCGGTCAGGACACGGCGGGTCTGCGTCTCGCCGACCCAGAGGTGCTTGCCGCCGTCCACCGCGATGAGCGTCGCGTGCGGGATCGACGCGAATCGCTCGCGAGCCTCGTCAGGGCGCAGGTAATCGTCGAACTCCGGCACGAGCACCACCACACGACGGTCATCGTCACCCCACGCGGCGACCTCCTCGGCGGTCGCGCGATGTAGGGGCGGAGAGAGCAGGATGACGCCTTCGATGTCGTGGTCGCGTCCGTACTTCAACGCGAGCTCCGTGCCGAACGACCAACCGACGAGCCAGGGGCGCGGCAGCCCGCGCTCTCGGACGACGTCCATGGCCGCGGCGACGTCGAAAGCCTCGGCCGCTCCCCCGTCGAACGAGCCCTCACTCGTACCGCGAGGAGAGGTCGTCCCCCGTGTGTTGAATCGCAGGACGGCCAGGTCCGCCAGCGCCGGGAGGCGGCCGGCCGCCTTACGCAGGATGTGCGAATCCATGAACCCGCCGGCGGTGGGCAGGGGGTGCAGGGTGACGAGCGTCGCGACGGGCTCGCGCTCGGCCGGGAGGGCGAGCTCACCCACCAGGGTGAGACCGTCGACGGTCTGCAGATCGATGTCTTCTCGTCGTGCCGGGAGCAGGACGGGTCCGCGAATCTCCATCACGCAATCCTCCAACAGGGTGTGTGCCAGTGGCGACGCGCGGCCAGGTCGGCCGCGTCGCCGAGAACACCGTCCGCGCGCCACACCACCACGTGCGCCACGCCCGGCTCGACAGCCCGACCGCATCCCGGGCAGCGATACTCCTTCTGCGCCTGAGGGGCCGAGATGGGCTGAACGGTCCATTCGATACCGCGCTTGATCTCGCTGCGCTTCCAGCCGGCGATCAACCGGTCGAGCGAGTCATCGCCGCGACGGGGATCCGGCCGGCGCTTGCGTGAGCGGGGCATGGATGCCACTCACCACCAGTGGTTGCTGGTCCAGAACGCGTACGCACCGGCCCAGCTGCCGTAGCGGCCCGTCGCGTACCCGGTCGCCCACCGCAGGTTGTCGACCGGGTCGTACCCGTTACCGGGAACCTTGCTGCACGGCAGCGCTTGCACGAGCCCACACGCCCCCGAGGAGCGGTTCGTCGCGTTCGGGTTCCAGCCGCTCTCGCGGCTCACGATGTAATCGACGTAGCCCATGTCGGACTCGGCGATGCCGGCGGCCGCCATCCACTCGGCGGGCGCACCGCCGCCCGTGTAGAACAGCGGGCCACCCCCGCCTCCCGAAGACCCCTGGTCTGCCGGGGAGGGAGTGGGAGTCGGCGTCGGCTTCGGCTTGACGTAGACGTTGTAGCTCGCACGGTCGAGCTGCGGCGATTCACGCTCGCCCGACGTGGCGACGACCTGCGTGTCGTTCAGCCCCTCGGCGAAGAGCGTCACCGCCTTTGGCTCCTCGGCCTTCGCGCTCGATATCACGGCCCCCATGGGTCCGACGTAGGCCGCCGCGAAGAGAAGGGCGGCGCAGCCGGCGAAGACACCGACCACACCACGGCGGCGAGACCACCGAGGCGCGCCGCGGCGAGGGAGGGCGGGGGGAATGACGTCGGCCGAGTTCGCGCCACGGCGCGAGACGTGGCGCGAAGACGCACGTGTGAGGTCGGATCCGGAAGTCACAGTTCCTCGAGTCTACCGATGCCGCGCAAGGGCGGCGACGTGCGCATCAACCGATCGCGAGCATCACTTCGACGACCGCGTCGAGAACGGCATCCACCTGCTGCTCCCGATAACCGCCGCGTTCCATGCGGAACGCCACCGAACGCACCTGCTCCGCGGTGATCGGGTCACCCGTGGCGAGGTATCGCGCGATGCGGTCGGCGGCGACGTCGACCTCTTCGACGCGGTAGCCGTAACGCATGAAGCCGACGCGATCGAACCGGTGCCCGCGCGGCCGCTGAAGCCGGTCGAGGACGACCTGAGCCGTGTCGCGGGTCTCCGCCACCCACGCCCGCGCGCCCAGACGAGACAGCGCATGTTCGCGCTCGCGCGCGGCGAAGGCGTCTTCGACCCGTCCGAGCGCGGCATCGACCGGTCCGATGGCGTACCCGCCGCGGACGAGCGGGAACGCCATCGCTCGAACCTCTGTCGAGCGCAGTGTGCCGTCTGCGTCGGACTCGAAGGCCTCTCGCGCGCGGGCGAGGAACTGGTCGACGGCGCGCTTCTCGTATCCCTTCGTCCGGCCGGGAGCGTCCGGGAACGGCTCGCTCGTGCGGCGGTCTTCGGTCGTCGTTTCGGTCATGACACTCCCAGCGGGGCGAGCAGATAGAACATCGCGAGGGCGGCGATCGCCGACGGGAGGATCGAGTCGAGGCGGTCGAGGACTCCCCCGTGGCCCGGAAGCCACGAGCTCATGTCCTTGATGCCGAGGTCGCGCTTGACCATCGACTCGCCGAGGTCGCCGACCGTCGCGGTCGCCAGCACGACGGCACCGAAGATCAGCCCGGCCCACCACGGGATGTGGAGCATGAACGCCGCGAGGAGCACACCGGCGACCAGAGCGGCGACGCACGCCCCCGCGAAGCCTTCCCAGGTCTTCTTGGGGCTGATGCGCGGTGCCATCGGATGGCGTCCGCCGCGTCCGAAGGTCAAGCCCGAGACATAGGCACCGGTGTCGGAGACGACCGCCACGATGAGGAAGGCGAGCACCCACCACTCGCCCCGATCCTCCGAGAGCAGGATCGTCGCGAAACTGCCGAGGAACGGGAGGTAGAGCTGGATGAATCCCGCCACGAGGACATCGCCGAGCACGGCGGCGCGCGTGCGCCCGTCGCGAGCGAACATCTGGCCGACCAGACGCCAGACGATGACGATGACGACCGCAGCCAGCGCAGCGACCCAGTGCACCCACAGTCCGGCGAAGAATCCGCTCAGCAGGAGCAGGAGACCGAGTCCGAGCTGCGGGCCGATGTCGACGCGTCGGCCGGATGCCTGGAGGGCGCGCGAGAACTCGAAGATCGCCAGCCCCACGGCCGCCGCCGCGAAGAGGACGAACAGCCACTTGAAGAAGATCAGCGACGCGATGACGACCGCCCCGATCAAAACGCCGATGAGGGTTGCGAGGATCAGGTCGCGGCCCGTGCGCTGCTTGATCCGCTCGTTGGCCTGATCGAACTCGGCGCGGGCCTGCGCGATGTGCTGCTCGGCATCCGATCGCATCGCGCGCAACTGCGATTCGATCGCCGTCACGCCTTCGCCGGTGGCGGGCAATCGGCGCGGTCCGTCGGCACGACGACGACCGGCCGCACCGGTGTGCGGCTCCGCGTCGTCGCGTTCGGACTCATCGGTCATCGACGTCAGACCTCGAGGAGTTCGGCCTCTTTGCGCTTGAGGGCCTCGTCGATCTGGTCGACGTGCCCGCGCGTCACGCCGTCGAGCTCTTTCTCGGCGCGGACCAGCTCGTCCTCACCGACGTCGCTCTTCAGGGCATCGAGGTCGTCCTTCGCCTTGCGGCGCAGGTTGCGGATCTGGACCTTCGCGTCTTCGCCCTTGCCGCGGACGAGCTTGACGTACTCTTTACGGCGCTCCTCGGTGAGCTCGGGCATCGTGATGCGCACGATGTTGCCGTCGTTCGTGGGGTTCACGCCCAGGTTCGGCATGTCGCGGATGGCCTGCTCGATCGCCTTCAGCGCCGACTTGTCGTACGGGTTGATGACGAGCGTGCGCGCCTCGGGGTTGTTCAGCGAGGCGAGCTGGGCGAGCGGCGTCGGCGAGCCGTAGTAGTCGACCAGGACCTTCTGGAACATCTGGGGGTTCGCGCGCCCGGTGCGGACGGTCGCGAAGTCCTCCTTGGCGGCCTCCACGGCGCGATCCATGCGCGTTCCGGCATCGGCGAGCACATCGGCGATCACGGTGACTCCATTCGTTGGGACTGACGTCTCAGTCTAGTCGCGCGTGGGCCCGGCACCCCGGGCCCACGCGGCGGGTCACGCGGTGACGAGCGTCCCCATCGTCTCGCCGAGGAGCGCGCGCGTGACGTTGCCCTCGGGTTCCATCCCGAACACGCGCATGTCGATGCCGTTGTCCATGCACAGGCTGAAGGCGGTCGAGTCCACGACCTTCAGCCCCTTCTGCAGCGCGTCGTTGTACGTCAGGTGGTCGAGCTTCGTCGCGGACGGATCGAGGCGAGGATCGGCCGTGTAGACGCCGTCGACGCCGTTCTTGGCCACCAGGACCTCGACGGCCCCGATCTCGAGCGCGCGCTGCGCCGCGACCGTGTCGGTGGAGAAGTACGGCAGGCCCGCACCGGCGCCGAAGATGACGACGCGACCCTTCTCGAGGTGGCGCACGGCGCGACGCGGGATGTAGGGCTCCGCGACCTGTGTCATCGAGATGGCGGACTGCACGCGTGTGGCGGCGCCGGCCTGCTCGAGGAAGTCCTGGAGGGCGAGGGCGTTCATCACGGTCCCGAGCATGCCCATGTAGTCGGCACGGCCGCGGTCCATTCCGCGCTGGCTGAGCTCGGCGCCGCGGAAGAAGTTCCCCCCGCCCACGACGATCGCGATCTCGACACGATCGACCGCCTCGGCGATCTCTCGTGCGATCTGGCTGACCACGTCGGGGTTGACCCCGAGCTGGCCTCCGCCGAATGCCTCACCCGACAGCTTCAGGAGCACCCGGCGGCGCTTGGTCGCTTCATCGATCACGTGTCATGTCCTCTCGTTCCATCCAAACTATCTGCCTGGCGGGCGGACTCGAAACGTCGCGCGCGCAGGAAAAAGGCCCGGGATGCCATGGCATCCCGGGCCTTGTGACGCGCCGTCAGCCTGTCGAGGTGTTACGCGCCGACCTTGAAGCGGGCGAAGTCGGTCAGGGTCAGACCGGCGTCGGACGCGACCTTGGCGACGGACAGCTTGTTGTCCTTCGCGTAGTCCTGGTCGAGCAGGGCGACCTGCTTGAAGAAGGCGTTGACACGGCCTTCGACGATCTTCGGCAGGGCGGCCTCGGGCTTGCCCTCGTTGCGGGAGATCTCGGTGACGATCTCGCGCTCCTTCTCGACGTCGGCCTCGGGCACGGCATCGCGAGTGAGGTACGAGGGGTTGGCGAACGAGATGTGCTGCGCGATGGAGCGAGCCGTTTCGGCGTCGTCACCGGTGTAGGCGAGCACCACGCCGACCTGCGGGGGAAGGTCCTTGCTGGTCTTGTGCAGGTAGACCTCGAACTTGTCGCCCGAGATGGTGCGGACGCGACGCAGTTCGACCTTCTCGCCGATGATCGCGGCCTCGTCGGAGATCAGCTGCTCGACGGTCTGGCCGTCGGCGTCGGCGGCGAGGGCGGCCTCGACCGAGTCGGCGCCCGCGGCGGCGGCCGCGTCGACGACCTTGTCGGCGAGAGCGATGAAGCGCTCGTTCTTGGCGACGAAGTCGGTCTCGCAGGCGAGCTCGAGCAGCGTCACGGAACCGTTGTTCTCGCGAGCGACGACGAGGCCCTCGCTCGTGGAGCGGTCAGCGCGCTTGGCGTTGCCCTTCGCACCCTTGAGGCGCAGGATCTCGACGGCCTTCTCGACGTCGCCGTCGGCCTCTTCGAGAGCCTTCTTGGTGTCGACCATGCCGGTGCCGAGCTGCTCGCGCAGCGCCTTGATGTCGGCGATCGTGAAGTTTGCCATGGTGTGGCGTCTCCTTGTCGTATGCGTTCTTGATAAGAGCTCGGCGGGGCCGTGGCGCCGCACCTCCACAGGAGGTACGGTCACGACCCCGCCGGATCGTAGCCTGTGCGGGTGACGTCGCGGTGACGCGAACGTCGCGCTGCTTACTTGCTGTCGGCGGCCTCGGCGTCGGCGACCTCGGCGGCGGACTCGCCCGCCTCGGCGGCGACGGTCTCGTCGTGAGCCTCGGCACCGGCCTCGTCGGCAGCCGACTCGGTCGCGGCCTCGGTGGTCTCGGCGTTGGTCTCGAGGAGCTCGCGCTCCCACTCGGCGAGGGGCTCGGCGGCCTCGTCTTCACCGGCGGGCTGGTGACGCTGGATGAGGCCCTCGGCGGCGGCGTCGGCGATGATGCGCGTCAGCAGGCTGACCGAACGGATCGCGTCGTCGTTGCCGGGGATCGGGTACTGGAACTCGTCGGGGTCGGCGTTCGTGTCGAGGATGCCGATGACGGGGATGCCGAGCTTCTTGGCCTCGTCGACCGCGAGGTGCTCGCGCTTGGCGTCGACGACCCAGATGGCCGAGGGGGTCTTCTGCAGGTTGCGGATACCACCGAGCGACTTGTGCAGCTTGTCGAGCTCGCGCTTCTTGAGGAGGAGCTCCTTCTTGGTGAAGCCGCTCTCCGCCGGGGTCTCGTAGTCGAGCTCCTCGAGCTCCTTCATGCGGGCGAGGCGCTTCGACACCGTCTGGAAGTTGGTGAGGAGGCCACCGAGCCAGCGCTGGTTCACGTAGGGCTGGCCCACGCGGGTCGCCTGCTCGGCGAGGACTTCCTGCGCCTGCTTCTTGGTGCCGACGAAGAGGATGGTGCCGCCGTGCGCGACCGTCTCCTTGACGAACTCGTACGCCTTGTCGATGTAGCCGAGCGACTGCTGCAGGTCGATGATGTGGATGCCGGAACGCTCGGTCAGGATGAAGCGCTTCACCTTCGGGTTCCACCGGCGGGTCTGGTGTCCGAAGTGAACGCCGCTGTCGAGCAGCTGGCGGATGGTGACGACGGCCATGGTCGTACTCCTGTTTCTGGGCGCTCGCGCGCCGTGGTTGTGGTTGATCGCGCCGGACGAGTCGTCCGACGAGCCTGGTGCCCGGCGCACACCCGCCAACCGCCGGAGCGGAGGACCATGGGGTGTGGATGCCACGCGATGCGCTGTCCCGAAGGACGGCGCGCTGCGCTCTGGGCACGCGGAGTCATCCCGAATACACGAGATGCGTCTGCCAGTGTACAGGACGGGCATCGGGGACCGCTCGCCCTGGCAGCTCCTCCCCCACGGCGTGTTTCGCCGATTCGTCCCCATTCCGCGGCCTCCGCGCCATCGACGACCGCCGCCCCGGCGACACTGACCCCATGTGGCGTTCACCTCTCCGCTCGGTCTTCGCGGCGATCGCGATCGTCGTGTCCGTGATCTGTCCGGCGGCTGCGGTCTCGGCGACGGATGATCTCGCGCAGCGCGGCTGGGTGTGGCCGGTCGACGAGGTGCAGCTCGTCCGTCGTTACGAGGCACCCGCCCACGCGTACGGACCGGGTCATCGCGGTGTGGACCTTGCGGCGGGCTCGTCCGTTCGAGCACCGGCGGCCGGCCGCATCGCGTTCGCCGGAATGGTCGCGGGCCGACCCGTCGTCACGATCGACCACGGCGACGGTCTGGTGACGACTCTCGAACCGGTCACGACGGAGCTGGCTGCCGGAGACGCCGTTTCGCGGGGATCGCCGGTGGGTGCCGTCGTGGCGGGTGGCCACACCGCGCCGGGGATCGTGCACTTCGGCGTACGGCTCCATGGGCAGTACATCAATCCCCTGCGCCTCTTGGGTGGCGTCCCGCGAGCGGTGCTCCTGCCGTGCTGCTGAAGCCCGACGCGGAGCTCGTCTCAACCGATCTGGTTGTCGCGACCCTCGACCACGCGGTCGCCGACGCCCCCGCCGGCGGTCACGGTATTGTTCTGACCGCGGACCGCGACGGACGAAATCGCGCCCCCCGCGGTGACCCGGGTTCTGTCACCGCTCAAATCGACGCTGCCGATCGCCCCCGCTGAACTGATCGCACCGTCGTTGCCCTGCACCGAGACCGCGCCGATCTCGGCGGCGTCCACCCGGACGCGGTCCCCCGCGATCATGAGGGAGCCGATACGCGCAGCCGTCGCATCGACGGTCAGCGCGCTTCCCGAGACCGATAGCGCGGCGCACGCCCCCTCGACACGCACGGTCTTCTCGCTCCCCGAAATCGATGCGGACTCTCCGTCGGCGCAGGTCACCCCGTCACCGTCCGTCGTGCCGCCATTGCCCGTGTCGCCGTTACCGGTCCCGTTGTTCGAGGACGCGGATTCCGCGGGCACCGGGGTCGACGCAGTGAACGACGGGCTCGCGGGGACCACCGACGGGGACGGAACGGTCCCCGCGGGGTGTGTCGCGCCTGCCCCCATCCCCGGGGGCAGGCGAGTGACGGTCGGCTGTGGCGCGAGCGCGCAGCCCGTCAGCAGCGCGACGAGAACCCCTGCCGCCAGAGCGACACTTCGCCTACGTCCTCGCCGATTCACCCTTCCACGGTAGGGCTCGCGGAGGGAGGGGCGCTAGCTGTTCGCCTTCACCGGATTCGACAGCGGTCGTGGCCGTGGCAGCTGACGCGCGGGTGTCTCTCGATCGGGAGGTCCTGGGCGCATGCAGGACGCGAGTCCGCGCGCGGCGAACGGCGGACAACGAGCGGCGACGTCTCGTCGAGAGGTCAGGCGCGCGGGTGCGCGAGCCGGTAGGCCTCGCGTAGTCGCTCACCCGAGACGTGGGTGTAGATCTGCGTCGTCCCGAGACTCGCGTGCCCGAGGATCTCCTGGACGGTCCGCAGATCTGCGCCGCCGTCGAGAAGGTGGGTGGCCGCGGAATGTCTCAAGGCGTGCGGACCGAGCGCCTCGGCTCCCACTGCAGGGCCGACGACCCGTGACACGAGCGCATGGACGGCACGCGGGCCGAGCCGCGCGCCCCTCGCACCGATGAACACGGCGCGTCCGGCCCCGCCATCGTCGCGCGCGCTCAACACGGGCCGACCGCGCACGAGGTAGGCATCCAGTGCGCGCGCGGCGGGGAGGCCGTACGGAACGACTCGCTCTTTGTCTCCTTTGCCGCGCAGGCGCAGGGTGCGATTGTCACGGTCCACGTCGTCGAGGTCGAGTCCGCACAGCTCCGACACGCGCGCGCCAGACCCGTACAGCATCTCCAGGACGGCGTGATCGCGAAGCTCGAGAGGATCGCCGGTCTCGGCGCGGGTTGCGGCGCTCGCGAGAACCTCGTCGAGAGCCGAACTCGTCGCGACGACGGGCAGGGTCCGCCCCCGTTTCGGGGCGACGAGGCGAGCCGACGGGTCGAAGTCGATGAGGCCCTCGTCTCGCGCCCACGAGAAGAAGGCACGGACGGACGACGTCCGTCGAGCGGCGGTTGCTTTGGACAGGCCGGTGGTCGTCGCCTCCCACTGCCATTCGCGGAGCATCTCGATGTCGAGGTCGGCCAGCTCAGGGTCGCGCGTCGAGCGCACCAGGTCTGCGAGGTCGGATCGGTACGCGCGAACGGTGGCCGGTGAGAGTCGGCGCACGGTCGCAAGGTGCGACAGGAACGCCTCTGCGGCGGCGGAAGAGCGCATGACTCCAGATTGCCCCCGATCGCTGCCGAGGGGTGACAGGGCGCGCGCGGACTCCTCGTCGAACGGTGATTCCCGGCGGCCCGCGTCGTGGGCAAGTGCACACCGACGCCGCACGGACTCGCGTCACTCGCGCACCGCACGCCAGCCTCCGTCGTCGTCCCGCACCACCCGCCCCTCGAGCTCGGCGAGTCCGAGGTGAGTCTGCGCCTCTGCCACCGAAAGTCCGCTGCGGCGCGCGATGTCGTCCGTCCGCCGCCCGACGCGCGGGGAGAGAGCGTCGAAGATGCGAGTTGTCTCGTCCGTCCGCCCCTCGTCCGGAGACCCCCCGGGAACCTGTGTCATCGACACGTCGCCGAGCATCTCGCGAACGTCCTCAGCCGAGGTCACGCACACGCCGCCGTACTCCCGCAGGATGCGATGGCACCCCGCTGACGCCGCCGAGGTGACGGGCCCCGGAACCGCCCCCAACGCTCGGCCCAGAGTCGCCGCGTGCGCCGCGGTGTTCAGTGAGCCGCTCCTCCACCCGGCCTCCACCACGACCACGGCGTCCGCCATCGCGGCGATGAGGCGATTTCGTGCGAGGAACCTCCATTTCGTGGGGCTCGATCCGCACGGGGTCTCGCTCCAGACCGCGCCGGATACGGCGATCCGTTCGAGCAGCCCTTCGTGCCCGCGCGGGTACGCCCGATCAACTCCCCCCGCGAGGAAGGCGACCGTCGTCGCGCCCGTCGACAGCGCCGCCCGATGAGCGGCCCCATCGATCCCATAGGCCGCCCCGGAGACGATCGCGACCCCGGATGCGCCGAGTTCGGCGGCGAGATCTGCGGTCACGCCCTCGCCGTACGGCGTCGCCGCGCGCGCACCCACGATCGATACGGCCGGTGCGAGGGGGTCTCCGACGCTCCCCCGCACCCACAGTGCGACGGGAGCGTGGAAGCCGAGGTCGTCGACACGCGACGGCCAGTCGGGATCGCCGGGCACCACCAGGCGGGCCCCCGCTCGTCGAGCGCCGTCGAGAGCGGATCGGACGGCCGCGGGGCGCAACCTCGGCGACCACCGCGCGCGGGCCGCCGCCCACTCGTCGTCCGTCGGCGTCGCGGCCGTCCGCAGAGCCTCCACGGCGCCGACGGCGGTGATCAGCGCCCCCGCTGCGCCGTCCCCCGGCTCGGCGATGACGTTCCAGATCGTGCGTGCATATGCCTCGCATTCCATCCCGGCCACCACACCCGAGATGCCGGTGAGCGCAGCACGAGCTGCCTCGGGAGACAGATCGGGCAGGCTCACGCGCTCATCCCCCGCCGGAGGTACAGCGCCCGCCCGATGTCGTCCACCGTGATTGCGTCGTGACCAGCGATGTCGGCGACGGTCCACGCGACGCGGAGCAGGCGGTCGTACCCGCGCAGGGTCAGTGCGCCGCGCCGCAGCGCGGTATCGAGCGGGCGGAGCACGTCGACGGATGGAGACGCGGGTCCTCTCAGCCACGTCCCGGGAGCGTCCGCATTCCGCGACCAGGGGGTGTCCGCCCAGCGTCGGGCAGCGCGCTCCCGCGCGTCGGCGACGATGGCCCTCGCCTCACGAGTCGTGATGGTCGCGGTCTCGGTGCCGCGCCTCGCGGCGGACACCCGTTGGAGGCGCAGATCGATGTCGATCCGATCGAGCAGAGGGCCGGAAAGGCGGCGCGTGTACCGACGGATCGCCTGGGGCGGGCATTCGCAGGAACCGCCGGGAACGCCGTACTGCCCGCACGGGCAGGGGTTGGTCGCGACCACGAGTTGGAATCGCGCGGGGTAGGTCGCCGCCACACCCGAGCGATGAAGGTGGATCTCCCCACTCTCGAGCGGCTGGCGCAGGGCATCGAGGACCGAGGCGGGGAACTCTCCGCCCTCATCGAGAAACAGCACGCCCTCGCTCGCACGGGCGATGGCCCCCGGCCGCACGATGCCGGACCCGCCCCCGATCAGTGCCGCAGCGCTCGCGCCATGGTGGGGGCTCTCGAACGGCGGGGTCCGAGACAGGCGTACGACGGTCTCACCCGAGAGCGAGCGAACGGAGGCCACCGATAGCGCTGCCTGGTCGTCCAGGTCGGGAAGGATGCCGGGGAGTCTGCGCGCCAACATCGTCTTGCCTGCCCCCGGTGGACCGCTCATCAACATGTGGTGCCCGCCGGCGGCAGCGACCACCAGCGCGTCCACCGCGTCGGTTTGTCCGACGACGTCGGCGAGTTCGAGCGCCGGAGCGTCGCGGGCCGGCGGCACCGTAGGAAGGACCGGCTCGAGGTCCGCGGCGTCGCACGAGCCGCCGTGCCACCGCACGACCTCGGCGAGACAGCCGGCGGCACAGACCTCCATTCCCTCGACGAGGTCCGCCTCGCCCGCGTTCGCGGCGGGGACCACCACGCGCCGATGACCGGCCCTGCGGGCGGCCATCACCGAGGGAAGCACGCCGGGCACCGGGCGAAGACGCCCGTCGAGCCCCAGCTCGCCGATGTGCACGGTCGCGGAGACGCGGGCGGCATCCATCGATCCCGTCGTCGCGAGCGCGGCCACCGCGATGGCGACATCGAAACCCGAGCCGCGCTTGGGCAGGCTGGCCGGGGAGAGGTTGACGGTGATCCGACGCTTGGGAAGGTCGAGTCCGCGGTTCGCACACGCGTTGCGGACCCGGCGACCGGCTTCGCCCAGCGCCTTGTCGGGGAGACCGATGATCGAGAACTCCGGGGTCTGCTGTGACAGGTCGGCTTCGACCTCGACGAGGTCGCCCCGTAGGCCTGACAGGGCGACCGCCCAGGTGCGGGCGACGGTCACAGGGCATCCTCGAGATGCTCGAGCCGCGCGGTCGACGGATCCGGCCCCGTCACCGCGATCGCGTCGAGCCGCAATCGACGACCGCGTGCCTCCTCGGGGTGCTCCGCCATCCACGCCATCGCGAGGCGCCAGAGTCGAGCGGCCTTGCGCGCGTCGATGGCGTCGAAAGGGTGACCGAACGCCTCACTCGTCCGTGTCTTGACCTCGATGACCACGAGCGCCCCGTGGTGATCCGCGACGATGTCGATTTCGCCCTGCGGACATCGCCAATTGCGATCGAGGATGAGATAGCCGCTACTGCTGAGGTGCGCGACGGCGCGGTTCTCACCGGCTCGTCCGAGTTCGTCTTTCGCTGCCATGCCCGAGAGCGTGACAGCCGCGGCCGGTCGCCGTGAGGGTGGAAGGCGCTTTCGGTGGAGGAGTCAGCGATTCACCGTATTGGGGAGGAGAGCCCCGCCGCGATCCTCAGTTGTCGAGCGAGAGCTCTTCGGGCAGCTGGAAGTCGCGACGCGAGAGCTCTTCGACGTTCACGTCCTTGAACGTCAGCACCCGCACGGACTTCACGAACCTATCGGCCCGGTAGATGTCCCACACCCAGACGTCCGACATCGAGATCTCGAAGTAGAAGTCGTGCTCGGTGTCGCGGCGGACGACGTTGACATCGTTGGCCAGATAGAACCGGCGTTCAGTCTCGATCACGTACTGGAACTGCTGCACGACGTCGCGATACTCGCGGTACAGGGCCAGTTCGAGTTCGCGGTCGTAATCCTCGAAGACGTCGTCATCCATGGTCTCTCCATCCTAGGCGCGCATGGTCGCGCAGGTCGCACGGCGTCGACGGCCCGGGCGCGTCCTGGCCCGCAGCCGACGTCCAGCCTCGTCTCGTCCGCGAGGCGGAGCAGTCAGAACAGCGTGGGGGCTGCGGCGATCGCCCAGGAGTGCCGGTGGTGCACGCTCATGCCGTGCGCCGAGATCGCCTCGCGGTGATCGAGGCTCGCGTAGCCCTTGTTGCGCGCCCAGCCGTACGCGGGCAGGTCGTCGTGCAGATAGGTCATGACGGTGTCACGGGCGACCTTGGCGATGACGGATGCCGCCGCGGCGCTCGCGCAGTCACGGTCGGCCTTGACGATGGGCTGAACGCGCAGGCCGCGCTCCCCCGCCGGGGTGATGTAGTCGTGGTTGCCGTCGAGGATCACCAGCGCGTCTTCGGGGACGACACCGTGCGCGCGAAGGTCCGCTATCGCCCGGACGGCGGCGAGCCCGAGGGCGCGGATGATGCCGATCTCATCGATCTCGTCAGAGCTCGCCCACCCGACGGCACTGTGCTGGACGAAGGCCGCCGCGCGGGCTGCCACCTCGGGCCGGCGCGCCTCCGGGACGAGCTTCGAATCGCGCAGCCCGGCCGGAACGCGCTTGCGCGATCGCGCGGGATCGATCACGGCGGCGCCCACAGCCACCGGCCCCGCGAGCGCTCCGCGTCCGACCTCGTCGCACGCGATGATCAGCGCGTGCTCTTTGAGCAGGCGCCGTTCGAGCGTCAGCGTGGGTTCGATCACGGGGTGGCCTCCGGGGCGGGCACCCCCGCGAAGACGTTGTGGTGGAAGTCGATGAGCCCGAAGCGCGAGAACGGCCACGTGATCAGGAAGGCACGTCCGACCACGTTGTCGATCGGCACGAACCCCTGTCCGGGCTGATCCTGGTTGAAGCGGGAGTCCTTCGAGCTGTTCCGGTTGTCGCCGAGCACCCACAGCGAACCGGGGGGAACGGTGATGTCGTACGGAACGGGATTGGGGGCCGTAGCCCCGGGCGCGAGCTTCACGTACGGCTCGTCGAGGGGGACGCCGTTGACCGAGGTCTGCCCCAGGGCGTTGCAGCAGACGACATGGTCGCCGGGCGTTCCGATCACCCGCTTGATGAGGTGGTCATCGCTGTCGGGCGCCGAGAGGCCGAACAGCGACAGCACCCAATCCGCGCCCTCTTCCAGCGGTGGACGCGCGGGTTCGGTGTTCACGGGCAGCCAGCCACCCGGATCGCGGAAGACCACCACGTCGCCTCGCGAGTACTGCCCGAAACGCGGCGTGAGCTCGTCGACGAGGATCCGGTCCTGCTCGATCAGCGTGTTGTTCATCGACGCGGAGGGAATGTAGAACGAGCGCACCACGAACGTCTTGACGAGGAACGAGACGACCAGGGCGATCAGGATGATCACGACGATGTCGCGCAGGAAGGCGCCCCATCCCCGTCGTCGACGGTCCGGAGAAGCGGATGCCGTGGCATCCGGGGTCGACGCGGTCTGGTCGCTCATGCAAGATCCTTCACCGGGCTCGCCGCACACCGGAGAACCCGCAGCAACAAGGGTCGCACATCGCACGCCCTGCGCCGGACGGCGTGGCCATGAAAACGCCGAACGCCCCGTGACGGAGCCACGGGGCGTTCGAGAGAGTCGACTCAGCGGTCGCGCTTCTCCTTGATCTTGGCCTTCTTGCCGCGGAGGTTCCGCAGGTAGTACAGCTTGGCGCGGCGCACGTCGCCGCGCGTGACGACCTCGATGTGGTCGATCACGGGGCTGTGGACCGGGAAAGTGCGCTCGACGCCGACCTGGAAGCTGACCTTGCGGACGCAGAAGGTCTCGCGCACGCCGTCGCCCGAGCGGCCGATGACGACGCCCTGGAACACCTGGATACGCGAGCGGCTGCCTTCGGTGATGTTGACGTGCACCTTGACGGTGTCGCCGGGGGCGAAGGCGGGGATGTCGGAGCGGAGCGAAGCCGCGTCGACGGAGTCGAGGATCTGCATGATCATCACTTCCTGCGACCGCCACAGGTCGATCGCACGATAAAGAGGGAAAAGGTGAGGCGTGCCCGAGGCCGCGGATGCGGCGGGACTCCCCTGAGGCAGAGCCGGTCAGGGCACAAACACCTATTCTGCCATGCCCCGCGAGCCGCGCCAAACCGGCTCAGTGCCCCGGTCGGTTCTCCGGCACCACGATCACGTCGGCGGCGGTCCGCGGGTGCGGCGGGTCGGGCGTCGGGGGAATGTACGCGGTGCCGTCCTGCGCGTGCAGAACGGTCACCGAACCGCGCGCTTCGTTCCACAGCTGCGACAGCGACGACCAGAAGAGCACGAGCGCACCGACCACGCTGAGGGCCAGCAGAGCGAAGAACAGCCGCGCGTCGTAGAAGCCCAACGCGACGATGACGAGGTGCCAGAGACCGAGCCCGGCGATGTCGCGCCAGCCGGCGGCGCCGGTCAGCCTCACGCTGGCCCGCGCGCGGACCAGCAGCGTGAGGAGGATCTCCGAGACGAACACGGTCGGGGCCGCGATCAGCAGCCAGAGCAACGCCCACCCGCTTCCGCCGGCGAACACGATCCACCCGACGAAAAGCCACAGCGGCAGAACGAAGGCGGCAGGGAACAGCCATCGGAGGAACACTCGGCGAAGCACCATGGAGCGAGGCTACGCACCCACACTGTGCAGCGCCTATGAGTGAGGAAGGCGTGCGACGGGCGGACGGGCGGGATCGGGGAGAATGGTCGGTGACGAAGGGAACCACCGATGATCGAACTGCGCACCCCTGCCGAGATCGAGGCGATGCGCCCGGCCGGCCGATTCGTCGCCGAGGTGCTGGCGACGTTGCGCGACGAGACCAAGGTGGGCACCAATCTCCTCCACCTCGATCGCCGCGCGCACGACATGATCCGCACCGCCGGAGCGGAGTCCTGCTACATCGACTACCACCCGTCCTTCGGGGCGAGCCCGTTCGGAAAGGTGCTGTGCACCTCGATCAACGATGCGGTGCTCCACGGCCTCCCCCACGACTACGTGCTGCGCGACGGTGACCTCGTGTCGCTCGACTTCGCGGCATCCGTCGACGGATGGGTCGCCGACTCGGCCGTCTCGTTCGTGGTCGGCACTCCCCGCGACGAGGACCTCGCTCTCATCGACACCACCGAGCGCGCCCTGGTCGCCGCGATCGACGCGGCGACCGTCGGCCACAAGATCGGCGACATCTCCGCGGCGATCGCTGCCGTCGCCCACGCCGAGGGGCTCAGCATCAACACCGACTTCGGCGGTCACGGCGTCGGCCGCACGATGCACGGCGACCCGCACGTCGCCAACGACGGCAAGGCCGGGCGGGGTTACCCCCTGCGCGCCGGCCTGGTCGTCGCGCTCGAGCCGTGGTTCCTCCAGACGACCGACGAGCTCGTGACGGATCCGGACGGCTGGACCCTCCGCAGCGCCGACGGTTCCCGCGGCGCGCACTCGGAGCACACCGTCGCGATCACCGCAGACGGACCGATCGTGCTCACCGACCGGTCGTTCCTCGGCGTCGACTGACAGACGAATGACGGATGCCGCGGCCTCGAGGCCGCGGCATCCGTCATTCGTGCGAGATCTCAGTCGGCGAGCAGGTCGGGCCGACGTTCCCGCGTGCGTTCGAGCTGCTGCTCACGCCGCCAGGTCGCCACGGCACCGTGATTTCCGCTGAGAAGCACCGGCGGCACCTCGCGCTCGCGCCACACGGCCGGCTTGGTGAACGAGGGGTACTCCAGGAGCCCGTCTTCGTGCGACTCCTCGACGAGGCTCTCGGGATTGCCGACGACGCCGGGGATGAGACGGCCGATGGCCTCGACCATCGCCATGACGGCGACCTCGCCGCCGTTCAGCACGTAGTCGCCCAGCGAGAGGAGTCGCACATCGCCGAGCTCCGCGGCGTAGTCGAAGACGCGCTCGTCGATCCCCTCGTAGCGACCGCAACCGAAAACGAGGTGCGACGCCGTGGAAAGCTCGCGCGCGGTCGCCTGGGTGAACCGCTCACCGGCGGGCGACGGGAAGATGATGACGGGTCGGGACTCGGCGTCACGTGTGACGTCGTCGAGGGCTTCGCCCCACGGTTCGGGCTTCATGACCATGCCCGCTCCCCCGCCGTAGGGGGTGTCGTCGACCGTGCGATGGCGGTCGTGCGTGTAGTCGCGCAGGTCGTGCACGCGGACGTCGAGAAGGCCCGTCGTCCGGGCTTTCCCGAGCAGCGACACCTCGAGGGCGTCGAAGATCGTCGGGAAGATCGAGACGACGTCGATACGCACGTCAGTCCTCGCGGCGGGGTTCGTCGGCGCTCGCGGCGTCCTCGCTCGGGGCGTCCTCGGACTCGGGACCTTCGGCATCGGTCGGCTCGTGCTCGTCGCCCTCGTCGCTCGGAAGGTCCTCGAAGAGACCGGCCGGGGGCGTGACGACCACGCGCCCCCCCGCGATGTCGACCTCGGGCACGATGGCGCTCACGAACGGGACGAGAACCTCGCGGTCCTCGCCGGAGGGGCGCACGATCAGCAGGTCCTGCGCGGGGAAGTGGTCGACCCGGACGACACGTCCGACGGTCTCGCCATCACGCACGACATCGAGCCCGACGAGCTGGTGGTCGTACCACGCGTCGTCTTCGGCGGGAGCGTCGGCGGTGTCCTGGTCGATCCACAGGATCGCCTTGACGAGCTCTTCGGCGGCCGTGCGGTCGTCCACGCCCTCGAAGAACGCGACCGGGTGCGAGTTCATCCACCGGAACTCGCGGACCGTCAACGGACGACCGTGCCACGGCGACGACTCCGGCACCTGCAGCGTGAACGTGTTACCCGGGACGAAGCGCCCCTCGGGGTCATCGGTGTAGAGCTCGAGCTTGAAGGCGCCCTTGAGGCCGTGGGCCTTGACGAGCCGCCCCACGCGGAGCTGAGTCTTGGCGGGCTGACCGCCCGCGGGTTCGCCGGCCGCCATCAGTCGTCGGCCACGTCGACGCGCACGCGGCGCCCGTCGGCGAGGGCGGACACGACCGTACGCAGAGCCTTGGCGGTGCGTCCGCCGCGCCCGATCACGCGACCCCGATCATCGGGGTGCACGCGAACCTCCAGTACGTCGCCGCGGGGCGAGGTGCTGGAACGGATGGTCACGTCGTCGGGGTGATCGACGATCCCCTTGACGACGTGTTCGAGCGCGGCAGACAGCACGGGACTTACTCGGCCGAGGTCTCGGCGGTGTCGTCGGCCGGAGCGTCGGCTGCGGGAGCCTCGGCCTTCTTCTCGGCCTTGGGCTTGACGACCGACTTCTTGCCGGCCTCAGCCTCGAAAGCGGCCTTGGGCTCGCGCACCTTGACGGTGGACACGGCGTCCTTGTCGCCCTTGAACTTGCCCCAGTCGCCCGTGAGCTTGAGGATCGCAGCAACCTGCTCGGTGGGCTGAGCGCCGACCGAGAGCCAGTACTGCGCGCGGTCCGAGTCGACCTCGATGAACGAGGGCTCCTCGGTGGGGTGGTACTTACCGATCTCCTCGATCACGCGGCCGTCGCGCTTGGTGCGCGAGTCGGCGACGACGATGCGGTAGTAGGGCGCACGGATCTTACCGAGACGCTTGAGACGGATCTTGACAGCCACGAATTTTCTCCTGGATGGTGAAAAGCGAACGAACCGATCGCCTGGAGCGTGGGGTGCACACCCGGCGGAAGCTCAAAAAGGCGGGCCGACACTGGATAGAGGGTCGAGTGCCTGGTCCGACCCTCTATTCTGCCAGATGACACGGCGAGGCGCGAAACAGAACGTCGCGCGTGTCCCGTGTCAGACTGACCGAATGACGCTGCAGTTCGCTTCCTCGACGCGCTCGTCCGTGGGGCTGGAGTGGGAGCTGATGCTCGCCGACCGCGACACGGGCGATCTCGTTCCCCGAGCCCCCGAGATCCTGGAGCTCGTCGAGGAGCGCACCGCGCTCGAACGCTTCACGGTGACGGGCGAACTGCTCACCAACACCGTCGAGGTGACGAGTGGCGTCGGGGACACGGTCGCCGCCGCCGTCGACGACATCGGCGACGCCATCTGTGCGCTGCGCGAAGAGACAGAGCCGCGTGGCATCGAGCTGCTCTGCGCCGGCAGCCACCCCTTCGCTCAGTGGTACGACCAGCAGGTCACCGACAAGACGAGGTACCACACCCTCATCGAGCGGACCCAGTGGTGGGGCCGCAACATGATGATCTGGGGCGTGCACGTCCACGTCGGCGTCGACAGCGTGGACAAGGTGCTACCGATCGTGAACGCCCTGACCGTCTATCTGCCTCACCTGCAGGCGCTCTCGGCATCCAGTCCCTTCTGGGCCGGTGAGCGGACCGGATACGTCTCCAACCGCTCCCTCGTCTTCCAGCAACTGCCGACGGCGGGGCTCCCCTGGCAGCTGGAGACGTGGGACCAGTTCGAGGCCTATCTCGACGACATGGTCCGCACGGGCGTGATGGCGGATGCCACCGAGGTGCGGTGGGACATCCGTCCGGCCCCGCGCTGGGGCACCGTTGAGATCCGCGCGTGCGACGGCATGTCCACTCTTCCCGAGCTGGCCGCGGTGGCCGCTCTCGCCCAGACCCTCGTGGAACACTTCTCCCGACTCATCGACGAGGGCAAGAAGCTCCCCGGGATCTCCCCGTGGTTCGCCCGCGAGAACAAGTGGCGTTCCGCGCGATACGGGCTCGACGCGCGGGTCATCGTCGACCGGGACGGCACGCAACGACCGGTGGTGGAGCACTTGCGGGAGACGTTGGAGGAGCTCGCCGACATCGCCGTCGAGCTGAAGTGCGCGCGGGAATTCGCGGGCCTCGAGACGATCCTCGCGACCGGCGGCAGTTCCGCGCGGCAGCTCGCCGTGGCCGAAGCCGCCGACGGCGATCTGCGCGAGGTCGTGCAGCATCTCATCCGGGAGTTCCGCGCGGGCCCGACGCTGCGAGAGCATCTGGCGGCGCTCCGCGCGTGACCGATCCGGCGATCGGGCGCTCGGCGGATTCTCATGGCCGCGCCTCTAGGATCGCGCCATGACCCCCGTTCGTTCCCGCTCGGCTCGCTCCGTGGCCGTGCTCCTCGCGGGTCTGGTCGCGACCTTGACCGCGTGCGCGCCCGAACCGGCCGCGCCGCAGCCCGAACTGACCTTCGGCGTCGAGTCTCCTGCTGCCGCTCCGGCCACCACCACTCCCCCGCGCCTGCGCGTGGTCACGGTGGGCGACTCGCTCATGTCGGGTGCGGGATTGGCCATCGGTGAGGCATGGCCCGATCTCATGGCATCCCGAGCCCACCTCGCGCTGACGAACCTCGCCTGCGGAGGGATGGGATTCGTCGTCGAGGGTGAGTGCGGAACCGCCTATGCGGGCTTCGCGCCCGCCGTCGCTGCCCTGCAGCCGGATCTGCTCATCGTGGAGTCGTCGAGTAACGACTTCTGGCAGGACCCCGACGAGATCCGCGCGGACACGACCGCCACGGTGGACGAGCTCCACCAAGCCGTGCCCACCGCACGCATCGTCGGTTTGAGCACGATCTGGAACGACGAGTCCGACATCCCGGACGACAACGCGGTCACGTCCGACGCGCTCCACGATGCGATCGACGCGGTCGGCGGAACGTACATCGACATCGGCCAGCCCCTGCTCGGACACCCCGAGTGGCTGCAGGACGACGACGTGCACCCGACGGCTCGCGGCCAGAAGGCGATCGAGCAGACGATCGTGTCGGCCCTGCAGGACGCGGACGTCCTGCCCTGAGGCCGACCGAGACGCTCCGTCGACGTCAGCCGCGGCCGAGCATCTTCTGCAGTTCGGCGAGGTCCGCCTCCGTCGGCGCCTTCTGACCGCCCAGCCCGAAGCCCGAGCCGGTCGGAGCCGTGGATGCCGCGATCCCGGCGTTCTCGGCCGCGCGCTTGGCCGGGTTGCCCGAGCGCGACCCCTTCGCCTTCTGCTGCTTGCCGCGCTTCGACGAGGCGCCGGGCTTGCCGCCGACGGGGCCCATGCCGGGGATGTTGGGCACTCCACCGCGAGCGACGGTCTTCATCATCTTGGCGGCCTGCTCGAAGCGCTGGACGAGCTGGTTGACGTCGGTGACGGTCATGCCGGAACCGCGCGCGATGCGCAGACGGCGCGAGCCGTTGAGGACCTTCGGGTTGCGACGCTCGCCCGGGGTCATCGAGCGGATGATGGCCTCGGTGCGGTCGATCTCGCGCTCGTCGAAGTCCTCGAGCTGCTGCTTCATGTTTCCCATGCCCGGGAGCATCCCGAGCATCTTCTTCATGGAGCCCATCTTCTTCATCTGCTGCATCTGCTCGAGGAAGTCCTCGAGCGTGAACGTCTCGGTCGCGAGCTTCTCGGCGACCTTCATCGCCTCGGCCTCGTCGAACGCGTTCTGCGCCTGCTCGATCAGGGTGAGGATGTCACCGAGGTCGAGGATGCGGGATGCCATGCGGTCGGGGTGGAACGGCTCGACATCGTCGAGTCCTTCACCCGTCGAGGCGAAGATGATGGGGCGACCGGTAACGGACGCGACCGACAGCGCGGCACCACCGCGGGCATCGCCATCGAGCTTGGAGAGCACGACGCCGGTGAAATCGACGCCGTCCTGGAAGGCCTTGGCCGTGTTCACGGCATCCTGACCGATCATCGCGTCGATGACGAAGAGCACCTCATCGGGCTCGGTCGCCTTGCGGATGTCGGACGCCTGCTTCATCAGCTCGGCGTCGACGCCGAGCCGGCCGGCCGTGTCGATGATGACGATGTCGTGTTGCTGGCGCGTGGCGTAGGCGACGCCGTCGCGCGCGACCTTCACCGGGTCGCCGACGCCGTTGCCGGGCTCCGGAGCGTAGATCGCGGCCCCCGCGCGCTCCGCGACGACCTGCAGCTGGTTCACGGCGTTCGGTCGCTGGAGGTCGCAGGCGACGAGGAGCGGCGTGTGGCCGTCCTTCTCGAGCATCTTCGCGAGCTTGCCGGCGAAGGTCGTCTTACCCGAACCCTGGAGCCCCGCGAGCATGATGACCGTGGGCGGGTTCTTCGCGAACTGCAGACGGCGCTGCTGGCCGCCCAGGATGCCGATGAGCTCGTCGTTGACGATCTGCACGACCTGCTGCGCGGGGTTCAGCGCACGGTTGACCTCGTCGCCGAGGGCGCGCTCGCGGACGGCCGCGGTGAACTCCTTGACCACGGGCAGCGCGACGTCGGCGTCGAGGAGGGCACGGCGGATCTCGCGCACCGTCCCGTCGACGTCTGCGGGCGTGAGCTGGCCCTTCTTCCGGAGATTGCGGAAGGTCTCTGTGAGCCGGTCGGAGAGGGTGCCGAAAGTCGCCATGATGAGTCGAGTTTACGCGGGGCGCGGGAACCGTGCCGCTCCGGCGAGGCGGTCAGGCCTCGGCGAGGGCTTCGGCGAGCGTGTCGGGAAGCGACCGACCCGCCGCGGTGCGGTCGGCCCAGGCCCAGACAGAAGCCAGGACCGCCGCCGACAGCGCTCCCGCCTTCACCTGAGCGACGAGCGGCGCCGCGCCGTCGCGGACCAGGCGCGCCGCTATCTCGCGCTGCAGCTGGAACTGGCGCACCGCGCGGTCGCGGTCGAGTTCGGCGGCGATCCCCATGGCATCCGCGTTCGTGATCGCGAGGGCGAGCGCATCGGGGGTCAATCCCTCGCCGATCGACGTGAGCGCCTCGCTCGTGCCGACGCCGTCGCGCAAGAGGGCGACGCCACGCGCCGACTGCTCGTCGAACCCCGACCACAGCACGTCGCTCTTGGCCGAGAAGTAGTTGAAGAAGCTGGAACGGCTCACGCCGGCGCGGCGCGTGATGTCGGATACCGATGTCGCCTCGTATCCGCGCTCGAGGAACAGCTCGCACGCCGCCTCGGCGAGGACCTCGCGTGACGAGGCGCGAGGGCGTCCACTGCGGCTCGGCGAGGTCATGCCGCCAGCCTAGAAGACGGGGCCGCGTGTATTGTTAGACGCAATCCAACAACGGCGGGAGCCGAGATGCTCGACATCGACCACGTGGGGTTCGCCCCCGACTACGTGCCCTACCTCGACGGCTGGGCGCAGCAACGGCGCGTCCACGCGGACGTGGTCGCCGGGCGTCGCCCCGACACGCTGCTCCTCCTCGAACACGAAGCCGTGTACACCGCGGGCAAGCGCACCGAGGATCACGAACGGCCCGACGACGGGACGCCGGTCATCGACGTCGACCGCGGGGGAAAGATCACCTGGCACGGTCCGGGCCAACTCGTCGGCTACCCGATCGTGCGTCTGCCCGAGCCGGTGGACGTCGTCGCGCACGTGCGCCGCCTCGAGTCGCTGATCATCGCCGCTCTCGCCCCGATCGGCGTCGACGGCATCCGCGTGGAGGGCCGCAGCGGCGTCTGGGTGCAGCGCCCGCTCGGCCTCGACAAGGTCGCGGCGATCGGAGTCCGCGTCGAAAGAGGAGTGACCATGCACGGCTTCGCCGTCAACTGCGACAACTCGTTGGCCGCCTTCCGGCGGATCGTCCCGTGCGGGATCTCGGATGCCGGCGTGACGACAGTGAGCGAGGTGATCGGAGCAGACGTCTCCCCCGGCGACCTCGTGCCCCGCATCGTCGACGTCTTCCACTCCGAGTACGCGGGGGTGGCGGCATGAGCACCTGTGGCACCGGAACGGCCGGAGTCCCGGCATCCACCGCTCCGAACGGACGGAAGCTGCTGCGCCTCGAAGTGCGCAACGCCGAGACGCCGATCGAGCGCAAGCCCGAGTGGATCAAGACCAAGGCCAAGATGGGGCCCGAATACACGGCGCTGCAGAACCTCGTGAAGACCGAGGAGCTTCACACCGTCTGCCAGGAGGCCGGATGCCCCAACATCTTCGAGTGCTGGGAGGACCGCGAGGCCACCTTCCTCATCGGGGGCTCGCAGTGCACCCGTCGGTGCGACTTCTGCCAGATCGACACCGGCAAACCCGCGGATTACGACACCGACGAGCCGCGTCGCGTGGCCGAGAGCGTGACCCGGATGCAACTGCGGTACGCCACGGTCACGGGCGTCGCCCGCGACGACCTACCGGATGAGGGCGCGTGGCTCCACGCCGAGACGGTGCGGCGCATCCACGCCGAGAACCCCGGCACCGGCGTCGAGATCCTCGCGACGGACTTCTCGGGGAACCCCGCACTCCTCGAGGAGGTCTTCTCCTCACGGCCCGAGGTCTTCGCACACAACGTCGAGACGGTGCCGCGCATCTTCAAGCGCATCCGTCCCGCCTTCCGCTACGAGCGCTCCCTGGGCGTGCTGACCGCGGCGCGCGACGCCGGGCTCATCACGAAGTCGAACCTGATCCTCGGGATGGGCGAGGAGCCCGAAGAGGTGGTGCAGGCACTGAACGACCTGCACGAGGCCGGGACCGACATCATCACCATCACCCAGTACCTGCGCCCGACCCCGCGCCACCTCCCCGTGCAGCGGTGGGTCAAGCCCGCCGAGTTCGTCGCCTTCAAGGAGGAGGCGGAACGCATCGGTTTCCTCGGCGTTCTCGCGGGGCCCCTCGTGCGTTCGTCCTACCGCGCCGGGCGGCTGTGGGCGCAGTCCATGGTGTCGAAGGGGCGCGAGATTCCGCCGCACCTCGCTCACCTCGCGAAGGACATCGCGGCAGACGGCGTGGACTTCGCTCAAGCAGTGTGACGTGCGGTGCGGAGGCTACGCCTTCTCGCGCCGTGAGGGAAGGGAACCCCGTGGTCACCCGCGGGGTCTACCGTGTCGCCGGGTCGACCGACCCACCTCGACATCACCCTTGCGAACGGAGCTGCGGTGGATCTCGCCGTCGTCCTGCCCGTCCTTCTCGTCATCGCCCTGGCGATCTTCTTCGACTTCACCAACGGCTTCCATGACACCGCCAACGCCATGGCCACCTCGGTCGCCACAGGCGCTTTGCAGCCCAGAGTCGCCGTCCTCATCTCCGCTGTCCTGAACCTCGTCGGCGCGTTCCTGTCGACGGCTGTCGCGAAGACGGTGTCGGAGGGCATCCTCGCCCAGGACGACCGGGGTCTTTCGCAGATCACGGTTCCGATGATCTTCGCCGGCCTCATGGGCGCCGTTGTCTGGAACCTGCTCACCTGGTGGCTCGGCCTCCCGTCCAGCTCGACGCACGCGCTCTTCGGGGGCCTCATCGGCGCCGCCGTGATCGGCGCCGGCTTCCAAGCGGTGGAGTGGGGCGGAGTGCTGTCCAAGATCGTGCTGCCCGCCCTGCTGTCACCGTTCATCGCCGGCACGGTGGCGCTCGCTGCGACCTACCTCGTCTACCGCATCACGAGAATGGCGACAGTGGCCGGATCCACGACCGCATTCCGCCACGGCCAGACCATCTCCGCCTCCCTCGTCTCACTCGCCCACGGCACGAACGATGCCCAGAAGACGATGGGCGTGATCACGCTCACCCTGATCGTCGCCGGAGCGCAGGAGGCCGGCACCGGTCCGCAGCTGTGGGTGATCCTCAGCGCGGGCGGCGCCATCGCGCTCGGCACCTACCTCGGCGGATGGCGCATCATGCGGACGGTCGGGAAGCGGATCACCGACGTGAAGCCACCCCAGGGCTTCGCGGCGGAAACGAGCGCGGCCTCGACGATCCTCATCTCCTCGACCCTCGGCTTCCCGCTGTCGACCACGCAGGTGACCTCGGGAGCCGTGATCGGCTCGGGCCTCGGCAAGCGCCTCGCCTCCGTGCACTGGAACGTTGTGACGCGCATCGCTTTCGCCTGGGTGGTGACGCTGCCCGCCGCCGCCATCGTGGGCGGGGGCGCCGCGTGGGCGGCATCCACGGGCCTTGCCGGACTGATGATCGTGCTGATCCTCGGCCTCGCGGCGTGCGCGGGCCTGTTCGTGCTCGCGCGTCGACGTCCCGTGTCCGCGAACAACGTCAACGATGAGTCCGTGAGCGCCGACGCGCTCGGCCGGCGTCAGCCCGAAGGAGAACGAGCATGAACGAATGGCTCAGCGACGAGGGAGGAGCCATCCTCCTCGTCTTCCTCGTCGGACTAGGTGTCACACTCCTGATCGTCGGGCTTTTCGCCCTCGGCATCCGGTTGCTGGCGGTGGGTGCGCCCGACCTGAGGGTGGCGGCCGGAGAGGATCCGGAGGGCCCGACCGCTGTCGCGTTCCCGCGTGAGCGCCGGCGTCCCCTGCCCGCCACCGTCGCGGGCCTCGCCTGCTTCGCCGGAGTCGCGGCGGCGGTGATCTACGGGGTCTACCTCGTGATCCCCGCGTTCCACGGATCTTGAGCGTCGATCAGACCGGCCAGATGTAGGGCAGGTCGTCGGGGACGTCGCCGAAGCGGGGCACGTAGAACGCCGCGTCCTTGCGCACCAGGTTCGAGCGGTGCGCGAGGTGGAACGACTCGTCGGCGAGCCACGGCGGGAGGTCGAGGTCAGCTTGTCGCGCGCCGTCGACCTCCGGAGCGAAGGCGAGGATCTTCTCGCGCACGGTGTCCGAATGCCCTCGTCCGATCCATTCGTCGGTCATGACGAGGCCATAGGACACCAGTGCCGGCAGGTGTTCAGCCCACATTCTGGCGGCCGGGTGGTTGCGGAACCCGTGGCCGGGGACGGTCAGAGCCCGCAGCAGCTGGAAGGTTTCGACGCGCTGCTTACCCAGACGCTTCGTGTCGAGGACGAGGGCCGACTCGACGAAAGATGCATACGGGAGGAACGTCTGCACGAGGTCAGTCAGCGCTCGTAACCGACTGCACCGAGCCGTCGGACGCGAGGTTCACCAGCAGCACGTCGTCCGTGGCATCCGGATCGAGGGCGTACTCGAGAACCGCGAACGGATCGGTCCCACCGTGCTCATCCGCGAGGATCGTCACGCTCATCAACTGCATCGACTTGATCACATCGATGTGCGTATCGCCGGACGGGTCGATGAGCAGATCGTCGATCTCCTCGCCGAGCGTCGCCTGCTGCTGGAGGATGTACTCGGTGACCTCGCTGGTGCGGGAGTCCAGCTCACCCACCATGGCGTTGCGCGCAGCCAGGTCGATGGCTTCGAGCGCCGAGATCATGGCGGCCGCGACATCGAGGGCCTCGACGGACACGTCATCCTGGTCGGGGGCCGTGAGATCGACGGTCACACTCTGATCGCCGAACTCGACGTTCTCCGACCAGAAGATCGACCCGTCGGGCCCGGACTCGAGGAGTCCGAAGAAATCGTGCTCGATCGCCATACCCCCATGAAACCAGGCGGCACGCGCTTCGGGAAGGCGACCCGCCCGGGTCAGTCGACGAGCGATGCGGCGAAAACGTGCGGCGTGAAACCGGTGAGGTCGTTGATGCCCTCACCCTGGCCGAGCAGCTTGACCGGAATGCCCGTGCGTTCCTGCACGGCCAGCACGAACCCGCCCTTCGCCGAGCCGTCGAGCTTGGTCAGCACGAGACCGGTGACCCCGGCGCTGTCGAGGAACGCCTGGGCCTGCATGAGCCCGTTCTGGCCGGTGGTGGCATCGAGCACGAGGAGCACCTCGGCGATCGGCGCCTGCTTCTCGATCACCCGCTTGATCTTGCCGAGCTCGTCCATGAGCCCGCCCTTGGTGTGCAGACGGCCGGCGGTGTCGACGAGGACGATCTCAGTCCCCGTCTCTTTCGCGTGCGCGACCGTCTGGAAAGCGACGGATGCCGGATCCTGACCCTCGTGCTGCGGACGCACGATCGCGGCTCCCCCGCGCTCCGCCCAGGTCGCGAGCTGGTCGACCGCCGCGGCACGGAAGGTGTCGGCCGCTCCGACGACGACGCTGCGACCGTACCGCTGCAGGAACTTCGCGAACTTACCGATGGTCGTCGTCTTGCCCACACCGTTCACGCCGACGACGAGGACGACGGCCGGACGCTCGGTGAGCCGCAGGGTCGTGTCGAACTTCGCGAAATGCTCCTCCAGCGTCTCCTTCAGCATGCGCTGCAGGTCGCGCGGGTCGGTCGTGCGGAAGCGCTCGACCTTCTCGCGCAGCTCGTCGACGAGGCGCTCGGTCACGTCGGGTCCGAAGTCGGCCGTCAGGAGGGCCGTCTCGAGGTCTTCCCACGTCGTCTCGTCGATCGTGGGTTTGACGAACAGGCCGCGCAGCGCGCGCCCGAGCGACCAGGAGTTCTCAGCCATTGCTTCAGCTTACGGGGGCGGCTTCGCGTGCGGCCGCTGCCCGATCGCCGATGCGCTGACCGACGACCGCCGAGACCCCGTCCTGTCGCATCGACACGCCGTAGAGCGCGTCAGCGATCTCCATCGTGCGCTTCTGATGTGTGATGACGATCAACTGACTGCTCGAGCGCAGCTTCTCGAAGACCCCGAGGAGCCGTCCGAGGTTGGCGTCGTCGAGGGCTGCCTCGACCTCGTCCAGGATGTAGAACGGGCTCGGCCGGGCTGTGAAGATCGACGTCAGGAAGGCGACGGCCGCGAGCGAGCGCTCCCCGCCCGACAGGAGCGAGAGCCGTTCGATCTTCTTCCCCACCGGGCGGACGGAGACCTCGATCCCCGTCGTCAGCGGGTGCTCCGGATCGGTGAGCGAGATGCTCCCCGATCCGCCCGGGAACAGGATGGGGAAGATCTCGGTGAACGCGGCGCGGGTGTCTTCGAACGCGGCGACGAAGATCGTCTGCATCCGCTCGTCGAGCTCGGCGATGATCGTCTGAAGGTCCGCGCGCGTCTGCTGCAGATCGGCGAGCTGCTCGGTGAGGAATGCGTGGCGTTGCTCGAGAGCGGCGAACTCCTCGAGGGCGAGCGGATTGACGCGGCCGAGTTGGCCGAGCTTCCGCTCCGCCTCCTGCAGCCGGCGCTTCTGCCCGGCCCGGTCGAAAGCAACGCCCTCGCCGTCAGAGTCCCCCGGAACCAGCTGGTCGGGACCATATTCCGAAACGAGAATGTCTTCGTCGAGGGCGAGCTCGGACTGGACGCGCTCCAGCAGACTCGTGACGTGCAGTCGCTTCTCGTGCATCTGGAGTTCGAGCCCGTGAACGCTCTCCGTGAGACGCGCGAGCCGCTCGCGCACGTCCGCCTCTTCGGCGCGCGCGCGGGCCAGATCCGCCGAGACCGCGGTGCGGGTCGCCTCTGCCGCGGCGAGTTCCACACGGGCGTGGCTCACGGAACGGTCGACCGAGTCGAGGAGCGCGGGGAGCTGAGCCGCGACCTCGGCCGCGATCTCGCGCTGCGCGCGACGGATCACCGCGCGGCGCGCGGCCTCCTCGGCGGCCGCGCGCTCGCGCTCCCGCTGGTTCTCGAGCTGGACGATGCGCGCCTCACCCGCACGCACCCGCTCCTTCAGCGTCTCGATGTCGAGGCGCGCGCGCATCTCCGTCTCTCGCGCCGCCTCGAGCTCGGCGACCATTCCGTCTCGCGCGGATGCGTCCAGGATCGGTCGCGGGGCCTCGAGGGCTCGGGCCAGAGCGGCTTCGGCTGCGGCGGCCGCATCCTCGGCCTCCGCGACCGCGGCGGAGGCCTGCGCGAGGCCCGCCTCCAGGCGCTCGCACTCCGCGACCGCCGCCTCGTGCCGCACGGTGACGCGATTCACCTTCTCGGCCTGCGCCGCCAGCGCGGCGTCGTGCGCGCGGAGCGTGGCGAGCGAGTCTTTCGTTCGCTGTCGCGCGTCGGAGAGCGCCCGTTGAGCGTCGCTCAGCGCTTCGCGCAGCGAATCCGCGACGACGACGATCTCGGCGAGTCGTTCGGCAGCGGCATCGCGCTCCGCGGCGAGTTCCAGCCGCGAACGTCCGGCGCCCGAGCCCGCTCGCAGCGTGTGAACGGTCAGGACCTCGCCGGCACGCGTGACGAGGGTCGTGCGGTCGTCGAGGGACGCAAGGGCCGCCCGCGCGGCATCCAGGTCGTCGATGACGACGACCCGGGCCAGGATGCCGAGGATCCCCGGCGGTGCGGTCACCACGTCCACCGCTCGAACGCCCCCCGCCGGAACGCTCACCGCGGGGGTGTCGACCGATGCGTCGGCGAGGGCGATCTCGACCACGCCGAGGTCGTCCTCGGCGGCGACGCGGGCCGTCGCGAACGCCGCGGCGGAATCGTCGACGAGCACACCCTCGGCGAGCGAGCCCAAGGCGGCCGCCACGGCCGCCTCGTAACCCGACGTCACCTTGACGCTGTCGCCCACCAGTCCACGTACCCCCGGCTGACCCGAGGCGACGAGGTCGGCGGCGGCATTGCGCACGTCCAGCGCGCGACCCAGCGCGGTGGTCTGCGCGGACAGGGCGTCACGCTCGCGTTCCGCGGCGTGTAGGCGCTCGCGCAACTGCGCCACTGCCGCCTCCGCGTCGTTCGCATCGCGCTGAGCACGCTCGTAGGCCGCCGCGTGCTCCGCGGAATCCGCTTCGGGCGCGATCGTCGGATCCAGAGCGGCGAGGGCCTCCTCGGCCTCCGCCCGGCGGACCAGCGCGGCGTCCAGGGCACGCTGTTGGCGCTCGACGCCCGCAAGCACGGCGTCCCTCGTCGATGCGGCGGAGGCTGCCGCCCCCCGCAGCGCCGTGAGCCTCATGTCGTGCTCCGAGACGAGCGCGCTCTGTGCGGCGATGTCGACGTCGAGGGCGTCGAGATCAGCTCGGGCCCGCGCCACCGCTCGGGCGGCATCCGCGGCAGCATCTTGCGCGTCCCCCAGGCCGGCGGAGATGTCGTCGATCTCGCTCCGGACGTCATCGATCGTCGACTGCGACACGGTGGGCGAGAACGCACCCGCGTCGCGGTCGTCGTCGGAGAGCAGGGCGAGGCGTTGGCCCGCGAGCGTGTACAACCCACGGAGACGCTCCTGCACCTGCTCGAGCGCGAACGCCACGCGACGGGCCTGGTCGACCGCCTCGGAACGCTGCTCTTCTTCCAGCCGTTCGACGCGATGACGCAAGCCCTCCGCCTGCTCCTGCAGGACCAGACGCTCGGTGTGCCGTTCGGTCTCGGCCCGCGCGGCATCCGCGAGCTGACTGCGAAGGCGCACCAGGTCGTCCGCGAACAGGCGGGCCTTCGCGTCTCGCACGACGGCGGCGATCGTGGCCGCCTCTCGGGCGATCTCGGCCTGTTTCCCGAGCGGCTTCAACTGCCGGCGGAGCTCCCCGGCGAGATCGCTGAGACGCGTGAGGTTCGTCTCCATCGCCTCGAGCTTGCGGACGGTCTTCTCTTTGCGGCGGCGATGCTTGAGGATCCCCGCCGCCTCCTCGATGAAGCCCCGACGATCCTCGGCAGTGGCTTGCAGAACCGTGTCGAGGCGCCCCTGACCGATGATCACGTGCATCTCGCGGCCGAGACCCGAGTCGCTCAGCAGCTCCTGGACGTCGAGGAGGCGACTCGTCTGACCGTTGATCGCGTACTCGCTGGCGCCGGTGCGGAACAGCGTCCGGCTGATCGTCACCTCGCTGTAGTCGATCGGGAGGGCGCCGTCGGAGTTGTCGATCGTCAGCTGCACCTCGGCGCGCCCCAGCGGGCCCCGTGTCGAGGTGCCGGCGAAGATGACGTCCTCCATCTTTCCGCCGCGGAGCGTCTTCGCCCCCTGCTCCCCCATGACCCAGGCGAGAGCGTCGACGACATTGGACTTGCCGGATCCGTTCGGACCGACGATGCAGGTGACACCGGGCTCGAGCGCGAACGTCGTCGACTGCGCGAACGACTTGAAGCCCTTGAGCGTCACGCTTTTCAAGTGCATGTCGCCGCGCCTCCCGTCTGATCGTCGACGCCTCACGCTACCGGAGAACCCGCGGAATTCCGGGGCGGCGAGCCGCTCGCTCCCCGAGGACGCGCCCGGGATCCCACGGAATCTGAGCGCGAGCTTGACATTCGCTGACAGCCTTCGCTAGCGTCGGGGGTCGCAACCGACGACGAAAGGAGGTCCTCCCATGATTCGCAACACCACCGGCTTCACCGCCACCGGCTTCACCGCCGCTCCCGTGCTGTCCGCATCCTTTGCCGGAGTGACCACCTTCGTCGGAATGCCCGTCTTCCTGGGCTGACCCGTCGCGTCGAGACGCCTGCCGTCTCCGCTTCTCGCGCCGCATCCGTCGGATGCCGAGCGTCAAGGATCGTTCGATCCCTCGCGAGCACCGCTCGCCGTCTCCTTTCTTCACCTCTTTTCACCGGAGCCTCCGCATGAGCACTCTGCCCACGCGCGCGCCGCAGCACACCGCGGCCACGCCCACCGTCTCTCTTCCCACGATCGTCGACCGACCTGTCGGTCTCCTCGACCGTCTCACCCTGCGCCTCGGCCTGTGGCTGTTGACGCGCCACGCGGCTCGCGTGCACGTCATCGAGCTGCGCACGACGAGCGCGCACCGCGCTCGGGTGCAGTACGCCGAACGGAGCCAGCGTGAACGCGACTGGTACCGGACGGCGTCACTGATGCGTCCGACCATCTGAATGGTGTGCGCCGCCCCGCGCGGGCGGCGCACACCGTCCCATCCCCTCACGAAAGACACCTGATGACTTCGCTCCCCGACGGCGTCGAGTTCCGACGCCTGCACATCCCCGCCTCCATCGACGACGATGACGCCGCGGACTTCCGCGAAATGACCCGCGTGCGCAACCTCGTGTACGCCGAGATCTCGGGTCACGACGATCACTCCATGCCGGCGGACGAGCTTCTGCCGAACTTCCAGCCTGACCCCGCGCAGGTGCGTCTCTCGTGGCTCGTGCTTCTCGACGGCGAGGCGGTGGGTCGTATCGGTCTCGACCTCCCCCAGGAAGACGGGGCCCGTTCGGGCTACTGGCTCGTCGAGCTTCTTCGATCGGTCTGGGGACGCGGCATCGGTCGCGCCGGCTACGCGCTCGTGGAACAGACCGCTCGAGAGCACGGTCGAACCGTGCTCCAGTCCTGGGCGGAACACCCCGCCGCCGACGGGCCTCACCTCGAGGCTCCCACCGGCTTCGGTTCGGTGCCGCACGATCACATCGCGCGGTACTTCCTGGCATCCGGGCACGCTCTGGAACAGGTCGAACGCAACAGCGCTCTCGACCTGACGACCGCGGAGCCCCGCCTTCGCGCGCTCCTCGCCGAAGCCGAGTCGGCCTCCGCCGGATACCGGATCGTGCAGTGGGTCCTGCCGACCCCCGACGAATTCGTCGACGGAATGGCCCTCATGAAAGAACGAATGGTGACCGACGCGCCTGCGGCGGGCCTCGAGTTCGACGAGGAGAAGTGGGATGCCGAGCGCGTCCGCCGCTACGAGCGCACCTACCTCGATGCGGGGCGTCTGCTGCTGATTACGGCCGCGCAACACATCGACAGCGGGGACCTCGTGGCCTTCAACGAGCTCGCGATCGGTAAGGACCGCACGGCCGCCACCTCTCAGCACGACACCCTCGTCGTGAGCGCGCACCGCGGGCACCGCCTGGGCATGCTCGTGAAATGCGCAGGACTGCTCGCGTGGCGCGACATCGCGCCCGCCTCGCCGCGCGTGCTCACCTACAACGCCGAAGAGAACCGCCCCATGCTCTCAATCAACGAGGCGATCGGCTTCGTGCCCGTGGCTTACGAGGGGGCGTGGAAGAAGGTGCTCGACTGACGATGGTCGATCAGCGCACGCGCTGACAGTGCGGGCAGAAGTGACTCGAACGGTTCATGAAAGACACGCGGACGATGGGACGGGCGCACCGGGGACACGGCTGACCGGTGCGCCCGTACGCGTTGAGCGAGTGCGCGAAGTAGCCGGCCTGACCGTTCACGTTCACGTACTGGGCGTCGAAGCTCGTTCCGCCCTCCGCCAGTGCCTTGTCGAGCACCGCGCGGACCTCCCCGAGCAGACGATTCACGGCCCGGGTCGGAAGAACGGATGCCGAGGTCTCGGGGTGGATGCGTGCCGCCCACAGCGACTCGTCCGCGTAGATGTTGCCGATGCCGCTCGCGACGGTCTGGTCGAGCAGCACGCGCTTGATCCCCGAGGACGTGCGCGCGAGTCGCGCCCGGAAGCGCGCGACGTCGAAAGCGGGGTCGAGCGGATCGCGCGCGATGTGCGCGACCTGCGTGGGCACGCGAGCGAGATCCGACCCCCGTCCAGCCGCCGCGCCGTCGGGAGTGTCGACGAGCTGGTCCACGGCCAGCGAACCGAACGTCCGCTGATCGGCGAACACGACCGAGAGCGGGCCGTGGACGGGGTGCTCGAGCTCGATGCGGATACGCTCATGGCGCTCCTCGGGGGCACCCGGGACCCGGAGCAGCATCTGCCCGCTCATGCCCAGGTGGGTGACGATCGCCTCGTCGCCGGAGAACGGCATCCAGAGGAACTTGCCCCGCCGGACGGCGGCGCTGATCCGCTGCCCGGTGAGCGCCGCCTCGAAGTGCGCCGCTCCGCCGGTGTGACGGGTGAGCGCTCGTTCGTCGCGAACGTCGACCGACGCGATGAGCGCGCCGGTGACGGCGGGTTCGAGACCGGCGCGGACGACCTCGACCTCGGGAAGCTCAGGCACGCGCGTCGAGCTCGCGCCAGGCCGTGAGCGCCGCGGCCATCTCGGCCTGCTTCTTGCTCGACCCGGTTCCCGTGGTCACCACGTCGCCGACCGTGACGGTCGCCGTGAAGCGCCGATCGTGATCGGGGCCGGACGCTTCGACGGCGTAGGTGGGTGCGGGCAGTGAGAGGCGAGCCGCGATCTCTTGCAGGCTGGTCTTGGGGTCCATCGCCGCGCCGTAACGGGCCGGGTCGGCCATCAGGGGCTCGACGAGTCGCAGCACCATCGCCGTCGCGGCATCCGGACCGGCCGACAGATACGTGGCGCCGATGAGCGCTTCCATCGTGTCGGCGAGGATCGAGTCCTTGTCGTTGCCGCCGGTGAGGATCTCGCCCCGGCCGAGCCGGACGTGCTGCCCGAGCCCGATACCGCGAGCGACCTCGGCGAGGGCGATCGTCGAGACGACGCCGGCGCGCCGCTTGGCGAGCTGACCCTCGTCGAGATCCGGATGCCGTGTGAAAAGGCGCACGGTCACGGCCTGACCGAGCACGGAGTCGCCGAGGAACTCGAGGCGCTCGTTGTGCGGGATGCCGCCGTTCTCGTAGGCGAACGAGCGATGTGTCAGCGCGAGCGAAAGAAGCTCGGGGTCGATGTCGACCCCGAGCTTCTCGGTGAGCGCGGAGCGCTCGACGTTGTTACGCGTCACGAATCGCCGATCAGACGTCGGCGACCTTGCGGCCCTTGTACTCGAGGAAGAGCTCGGTGCCCTGCGAGTCGGTGACGACCTTCGCCTGGTGGGGGCGGCTGTAGACGACCTTGCCGTTCTCGATGGTCTTGACGAGCGCGGGGGCTTCGGCCTTCCACTGCGCGCGACGCGAACGGGTGTTGGAGCGGGAGACCTTCCGCTTCGGGGGGTTACCTGCCATGTCTAGCTCTTCTCTGTCTTGGGGGCGGCGCGGAGCGCATCGCCGTCGTCTGGGGTGTACTGCTGGAGCGCAGCCCATCGAGGATCAACGGACGACTGCTCCGTGTCGCCGGGGCTTTCCGTCAGCTTCTCGCCCGTGACCGGGTCGAGCCCGAGGCAATCCGGCTGACACACCGGCTGGAACGGAAGCGACAGGACAATGGCATCCCGGACCAGATTTTCAAGATCCACGTGGTCGTCTTGAACGTCGAAGTCACTCGCTTCATCCCCAGGATACGCGAAAAGTTCCTGGAACTCGACTTCGACAGGCTCCTCGATGTCGATCAGGCAGCGTCCGCAGACCCCGGTGGCGGTGGTGTCGACGGTTCCCGACACGAGGATTCCCTCGTGGACCGACTCGAGACGCACCTCGAGCTCGAGCGGCTCCGCCTCGGGAACGGAGACGAGACCCTCGCCCCATTTCTCGGGCGCGGGGATCTCGAGGCTGTGCTCGCGCATCTCGCCCGGCTTGTGCTCGATGTCGCGCACGGGGAGCTGGAAAGGTCCGGGGCGGTGGGTTCTCACGGGGGTCCATGCTACCCGGGCGCCCCCGGGGAGGGGCCGGACGACGCGGCCGCGCGCACGCGGTCGGCGCAACGGCCGTGCGGTCGGAGCCGCGTCCGCGCGGTCGGAGCCACGGCCATGCGGTCGGAGCCACGGCCATGCGGTCGGAGCCGCGTCCGCGCGGTCGGTGCCGCGGTTGTGCGGGCGGAGCCGCAGAAACGCCCGCGGGCATACCCATAAACGCGATCCGCTCACAGAAACGCGTGCTGCACGTGTTTCCGTGAGCGAATCGCGTTTATGCGCGAGCGCCGAGCACGCGCTTGGCAGAACGCGCCGCGAAACCGCCCCGCCGAGAATCGCGGCGGTCAGATCCCGCGAGCGCCGGTGTCGAGGAACCGCGCGACCGCGGGAGGCACGTACGGCGACACGTCGCCTCCAAGACCGGCGACCTGGCGCACCAGAGAACTCGACACGAGCGCGTGCGAGGGATCGGGCAGCAGGAAGACCGTCTCGACGTGCGCGAGATCCCGGTTCACGATCGCCATCGGCGTCTCGTAGGCCACGTCGACCTGCGATCGGATGCCTTTGACCAGCACCTTCGCGCCGACCTCGGTCGCGTAGTCGACGAGGAGCCCCATGCTCCACGCCGCAACGACCACGTCGCCGTCGACACCCGCCTCGGCGATCGACTGCTCGAGCAGCGACTGGCGCTGGGCGATCGGCAGCATCGCTTCTTTGCCGGGATTGTGCACCACGAGGACGTGCAGCTGGTCGAAGAGACCGGCCGCTCGGCGGATCACGTCGAGATGTCCCAGCGTGGGCGGGTCGAACGAGCCGGGAACAACGGCGATCCGGGGGTCCATGCCGCCAGCCTACCGACGGCTGCTCGTTCAGGACTTCGCGAGCGCCGCACGTTCTTCGACACCGAGACGACGCTCGAGCGCAGCCGCCAGCCCCGGATGCCGTTGCAGCGCCGGATCGTCGGCGAGAAGCTGCTCGCCCTCGGCGCGCGCCTCGGTGATGAGGTCGGCGTCGGTGACGACACGCAGCAGGCGGAGGGACGAACGCACGCCCGACTGGGCACCGCCGAGCACGTCGCCCTCGCCGCGCAGTTCGAGGTCGACCTCGGCCAGCGCGAAGCCGTCGAGCGTCGCCGCCACCGCGTCGACCCGCGCGCGCGACGAGGTGCCCGGCGCCGCCTCGGTGACGAGCAGGCAGAGGCCCGGGAGGCCGCCACGACCGACACGACCGCGCAGCTGGTGAAGCTGCGAGACGCCGAAACGGTCGGCCTCGAGGATGACCATCGTCGACGCGTTGGGCACGTCGACACCGACCTCGATGACCGTGGTGGCGACGAGCACGTCGATGTCGCCGCGCGCGAACGCCTGCATCACGGCATCCTTCTCATCGGACGGCATCTTGCCGTGCAGGATCTCGACCCGGATGTCGGCGAAAGCCGGCAGGCGCGACAGCAGGGCCTCGACCTGGACGACGCCCCACCGCGTTCGATTGGTCTCGTTCGGAGCGGCGGTCGCGGCACCGTCGGGCGCACCGTCGGGCGCATCGGCCGGCTCGTCGGTCTTCTCGTCGGCCGTGAGCTGCTCGGCGTCGATCGCGGCACAGACGACGAAGGCCTGGCGTCCCTGCGCGACCTCCTCGGCCACGCGATCCCACACGCGCGCGAACCAGCTCGGCTTCTCAGCGAGGGGCGCGACGAACGATTGGATGCCGGCACGCCCGGCCGGCATCGTCCGGATCGTCGAGACGTCGAGATCGCCGAACACCGTCATCGCCACGGTGCGCGGAATCGGCGTCGCCGTCAGCACCAGGGTGTGCGGAGAATCGCCCTTCGCGCGAAGGGCCTCTCGCTGGTCGACGCCGAAGCGGTGCTGCTCGTCGACCACGACGAACCCGAGGTCGGCGAACGTCGTCGTGGAGCTCAGGAGGGCGTGGGTACCGACGACGATCTGTGCCTGACCGGATGCGACGCGCAGCGCGGCCTTGCGCCGCTCCGCAGCGGGAAGCTGACCGGTGAGCAGGGTCGGCATGAGTTCGGGGGCGAGTTCGGGGCCGAGCATCCGCGCGATCGAGCGCAGGTGCTGTGCCGCGAGCACTTCGGTCGGGGCGATCAGGGCCGACTGCCCGCCCGACTCGGCGACCTGCAACATGGCGCGCAGGGCCACGAGGGTCTTGCCCGAGCCGACCTCGCCCTGCACGAGACGGTTCATGGGCCAGTCGCCCACCATGTCGGACTGGATCTGGGCACCCACGCTCTGCTGATCGGGGGTGAGCTCGAACGGCAGGATGCGGTCGAAACGTTCGAGGAGCCCGCCGGGATGCGCGGGGCGCTTCGTCGCCGAGAGCGCGCGAACGAACTGGCGCTGCTGCAGCAACGCCGTCTGCAGCACGAACGCCTCCTGCATCCGCAGCGTCGCCACGGCGGGCGGGATGTCGTCGTCGTTTTCGGGACGGTGGATCTGCTCGAGGGCGGCGCGAGCCGGGAGCAGACCGCGCCGCGCGCGAAGGTCGGCGGGGAGGGGATCGTCGATGTCGCCGAGCGAGTCGAGGACGAGCGAGATCGTCTTCTGCACGAGGGGACTCGGAACGGTCGCCGTGGCCGGGTAGATCGGGATCGGACGCTTCGCGCTGACCTCGGCCTCGGCCCGTGCCTCGGCGATGTCGTCGAACAGCTCGTAGTCGGGATTCGTCAACTGCGTCTGCCGACGATACTCGCCGACCTTGCCCGAGAAGATCCCCCGGCGGCCCGGCGTGAGGTCTTTGAGCCGCCACGGCTGGTTGAAGAACGTCAGCGACAGGCGGCCGTCGCCGTCGCTGATCACCACTTCGAGGAGCGACCCCCGGCGATTCTGCATGCGCCGCTCGCTCGCGCTCACCACCTCGGCCACGATCGTGACCGGTTCGCCCAGGGGCAGGGTCGAGATGGGGGTCAGCTCACCGCGCCGCGCGTACCGCCGAGGGTAGTGCTCGAGGAGCTCGCCGACGGTCTTCACGCCGAAGGCGCGGTCGAACGCCGCTGCCGTCTTGCCGCCGATCGCTCCGTCGAGACGGGAGGCGAGCGACAGACCGGGCATACGTCGAGTCTAGGGATGACCACCGACGTTGAGACTGATAGTGCTTCGTTCGGGTCTGACTCAGCCACCGACTGACTTTGTGTCTTTGTAATGATCGGTCGGCTCGGGCGAGGTGTTCTTCAGAGGACTGGCCAGGCAGGCATGACCTCATAGGAGCCTGGCCAGAGGCCCCCTCAACGTCTTGTCTGCCCGCCTGACCGGTCTTCGCGATCCCGCTAAGGAAGGCAAGACCATCATGACAAACGTGACCCTCGAAGTCGTTGGGGGTGTCGACACGCACGCGGACACCCACCACGCGGCCGTCGTTGACACGGCCGGTCGGCAACTCGCGGACCGGCAGTTCCCGACCACCGAGGCCGGATACGTCGCGCTGATCGGTTTCCTCGTCTCGTTCGGGACGCTCCTGCGCGTGGGGGTGGAAGGCACCGGGTCCTACGGGGCGGGGCTTGCCCGTGCTCTGCGAGCCCACCACATCCATGTCGCGGAGGTGATCCGCCCGAACCGGCAGCTGCGTCGGATCAGAGGCAAGTCTGACCCGATCGACGCCTACGCCGCAGCCAGGGCAGCGTTGGCCGAACCCGATCTCCCGGTTCCGAAGGTCGCGGACGGGCAGGTCGAAGCGATCCGGCAGTTGCTGGTCGCCCGTCGCAGCGCGGTCAAGGCCCGCACCGCCGCGCAGGTCCAGATCAAAACACTCCTGGTCACCGCCCCCACCCCTGTCCGCGCGAAATACCGCACCCTGACAGACACAGCCTTGATCAGCGCCCTGTCCCGCACCCGCAGCAGCGAGGACACCACCACCGACGCGACCCTGCGCGCGTTGCGGTCCCTCGCCCGCCGCCACCAGTACCTCACCGGAGAGATCGCGGACCTCGACCAGACGCTGGAACAGCTCGTTACCGCCACCAACCCCGCCCTGGCCGCCACCAAAGGCATCGGCCCGGTCACCGCCGGTCAATTGCTCGTCACCGCGGGCGACAATCCCGAGCGTCTGCGCAGTGAAGCCGCGTTCGCCGCCCTCTGCGGCGTCAGCCCCATCCCTGCATCCAGCGGCAAAACCACCCGTCACCGCCTCAACCGCGGCGGCGACCGACACGCGAACGCCGCCCTGCACCACATCGCCCTGTCCCGGATGTCTTACGAACCTCGCACCCGCGATTACGTCGCCAAGAAACGCGGCGACGGCAAGACCACCAAGGAAGCCCTCCGATGCCTCAAACGCGCCATCGCCCGTGAGATCTTCACCCTCCTCACCAGCAACGTCGATGTCCCCCGAATCGACGACCTCCGCCCCCTCCGACAAGCCCGCGGCATCAGCATCGAAACCGCCGCACACCACTTCGGCGTATGGCCCATGAAAATCTCCACCATCGAACGCGGCAAACGCCGCGACGACGACTTCACCCACACCTACCGCCAATGGCTCCTCACCACTTGACAACCCATAGGAGCATCATCGTCGGCGGCTCCCGGTTGGCTCGGGCGCGCGACCGTAGGCTGGGAGGGTGACGCGCATCATCTCCGGCCGTGCCGGCGGAACCGTGCTCGAGGTCCCCGCGAAGGGTACGCGCCCCACGAGCGACCGCGTGCGCGAGTCGCTCTTCGCGGCCCTCGAATCCGCCGACCTCCTCCGTGAAGCACGCGTCGCCGACCTGTACGCCGGCTCCGGAGCGCTCGGGCTCGAGAGCCTCAGCCGCGGGGCCGCCTCAGCCGATCTCGTCGAGCTGTCCGCTCCCGCCGCCGCCGTGATCCGCAAGAACGCGGATCGGCTGCGAACTGCGGGCGTGGAGGCCCCCGTGCGGGTGCACCGCGCGAACGTCACGACCTACCTCTCGGCATCCGGCGCCGAGTGGGACCTCGTGTTCATCGACCCGCCGTACGACGTGAGCGACGAGGAGCTCACCCGCGTGCTGCTCGCCCTCGCGCCACGGCTGAGCCCGGACGCGGCCGTCATCGTCGAGCGCGCGAAGCGCTCCCCCGCGCCGGACTGGGCCGCCGCCGGGCTCGAGCCCGAGCGGGAGCGCACCTACGGCGACACGACGATGTGGTGGGGTCGACCGACCGCCTGAAGACGCGGGCCGTCACCCGCGGCCGGCATCCCAATCGCGGTAGGGGTCCCAGCCCGTGCGCCCTGTCCACGGCGACCCGTCCACCGTGATCGAGCGTTCTCCGCGTGCCTCGACCGTTCCCACTCGGCGCCCGAGCGGAGCGGTCTCCGCGGGGAACGTCACGAGGAACCCGTGGTCCTCTCCCCCGCCGAGAGCGAGTGCGGGGTCGTCGCCCAGGGCTGCGGAGTCGAACGCGATGGTCACATCCGACGCGTCCGCCAGCCGAGTCGCGTCGAGGGCGAGACCGTCGGAGATGTCCATCATGGCGGTGGCGCCCGCGTCCGCGGCGCGCAGCGCGTCCGCGATCGGCGGTCGGGGGGCGAGCTGGCGTGACAGCGCGTGCGCGTCCGCCGCCGTGAGGCTCGCGCGCGCCTCGGGCGTGACGACCACGGGGGTGCCATCGGCATCCGTGAACCGGCGGAAGAGCAGTTCGATGCCCTTCGCAGCCGGTCCGAGTTCGCCGATGACGTAGACGCCGTCGCCGACCCGCGCGCCCGAGCGGCGCACGGGAACGCGTCCGTCGAGCGAGCCGAGTGCCGTGACCGCGATCGTCAGGGTGTCCGAGACCGTGAGGTCGCCGCCCTCGACAGCGCAATCGGGCGCGAGCTCGGCGCAGGCGTCGGCGAGCCCCTCGGCGAAGCCATGGACGAACGACACCGGAGTCGCGTCGGGCATCGCGAGGGCCACGAGAAGAGCGATCGGCCGCGCACCCATCGCGGCGACGTCGGCGAGGTTCACGGCGGCCGCTTTGAAGCCGAGATCGTGCGCCGACGACCACGCGAGCCGGAAGTCGGGGCCGTGCACCAGCGTGTCGGTCGTCGCGACCACACGACCGTCCGGGACGGCCAGCACCGCCGCGTCATCGCCCGGCCCGACCGGTGCCGTCGACGGGGGAAGGCGATCCAGGATGCCGCGGAGGATCTGCCCCTCGGACAGCTCTCCCACGGTGATCTTACGGCTGGTCTCGGCGTCGGTCACTCCCCCACGCTATTAGCCTGGAGGGGTGCCCCGCTCTTCACGGACCCTCGCGTTGCTCGCCGCCCTCACGCTCCTGCCGGGGCTCGCGGCCTGCAGCACGAACGTCGCGATGGAGCCCGCGAAGCTCGCGAACGACCCGGCCTGTGCCAACGTCGAAGCGCGTCTGCCCAAGACGATCTCGGGACAGGAGCGGCGATGGACCGACGCGCAGTCGACCGCGGCGTGGGGGAATCCGGCATCCATTCTCATGACCTGCGGTCTCGAGGCCCCCGCGCCGACGACGCTGCCGTGCCGGACGTCGGACGGAGTGGACTGGATCGTCGACGAGTCCCGGGCGTCCGAGAACAAGTACACGCTCACCACGTATGGCCGCGAGCCCGCGGTGCAGGTGTTCCTGGATCAGGACGTCGCGAGCAGCGGCGACGTGGCCCAGGCCCTCGGCCCGCTCATCCGCGACAATCTCCCCGCGACCGGGGCGAAGTGCACGTCGCTCTCCGACGCGACGCCCGCCCCCACCCCGACCCCGTAGCCACCCGCGCCCGCCCGCGGACGTCAGGCCTTCTCGAGCGCCGCGTCCAGCAGGTCGCTGATCAGGTCGGGGTAGCTCAAGCCGGAAGCGATCCAGCACGTCGGGAACATCGAGATCGGGGTGAACCCGGGCATGGTGTTCACCTCGTTCACGAAGAACTCCGTGCCGGTGTAGAAGAAGTCGACGCGCGCCAGGCCCTGGCCGCCGATGGCCTCGAACGCCTGTGCGGCGATGCGCTGCATCTCGGCGAGCTCGCCGTCCCGCAGGTCCGCGGGGCAGACCAGATCGACGCCCGGCGCGTCGAGGTACTTCGCCTCGAAGTCGTAGAACTCCCGGCCCGTGACCACGATTTCCCCCGCCACCGACACCCGCACGGGTCCCCCGTCACGCCCGGGCAGGACGCCGCACTCGAGTTCGCGCCCGACGATCGCCTGCTCCACGAGCACCAGGCCGTCCTCGGCGAAGGCGGTGTCGAGGGCGGCATCCAGGTCTTCCCACCGCGACACCTTGGTCACACCGACGCTGGAGCCCGCCTCGTTGGGCTTCACGAAGACGGGCAGGTCGAGGGCGCGCATGCGGCGCTCCCACATCTGCCGGTCGCGAGCGAGGTCGGCGCGCGTCACAGCCACCCAGGGCACGACCGGCACGTGCGCGGCCCGCAGCACCTGCTTGGTCACGTGCTTGTTCATGCCGATCGCCGACATGAGCACGCCGCCGCCCGCGTACGGGATGTCGAGCAGTTCGAGAAGGCCCTGCACCGTTCCGTCTTCGCCGAAGCGACCGTGCAGGATCGGCAGCACGACGTCGACGTTCCCGAGCGATCGGGTGCCATCGGCATCCGTCACCGTCCACTCCCTCGACAGCGTCGAGTCGGGCAGCCGCACCCGCGTGCCGTTGTCGATGACCTCGGGCAGCGCCTCGGGAATGAGGGCGAACTTCGCCGGGTCGTCGTCTTCGAGCACGAAGGCCCCGTCGCGGGTGATACCGACCGGGATCACCCGGAAGCGGTTACGATCAATCGCGCGAAGCACCCCGCCCGCCGTGGCGGAACTGATCGAATGCTCGCTGGAGCGCCCGCCGAAGAGCACCACCACCACCGGTTTGGTCATTTCGCGTCCTCTCGCCCTGCGGCTGGTCGTCGTCGGTCGTCAGGTGGGGCGCGATGTCCCGCGGGTCCATGGTGCCGTCGAGCACCATCTTCACCTGCTGCACGATGGGCATGTCGACACCGACCTGCTTCGCGAGCTGAAGAACGGGAGCGACGGATGCCAGACCCTCGGCGGTCTGCTGCATCTGAGCGACCACTTCTTTGTATCCGTAGCCCTGGCCGAGCAGACGCCCCGCCGTGTTGTTGCGGCTGAGCGGCGACTGGCACGTCGCGATGAGGTCGCCGAGGCCCGCGAGGCCTTGCAGCGTCTCGGGCTGGGCGCCCTGAGCGACCGCGAAGTCGGTCATCTCGACGAGCCCGCGCGTGATGATCGAGGCCTTCGTGTTCTCGCCGTACCCGACGCCGTCGACGATGCCGATCGCCACCGCGATGAGGTTCTTCAGGACACCGCCGAACTCGGTGCCGATGACGTCGGTGTTCACGAACGACCGGAAGTAGCGGTTGCGTGCGCGTCGAGCGACCGCCTCGGCCGTTTCGGGGCTCAGCGAGCTGATGACGGCCGCGGTCGGCTGCTCCCGCGCGATCTCGAGCGCGAGATTGGGTCCGGATGCCACGGCGATGCGCGCCGGGTCGCACCCGAGCACCTGCTCAATGACCTGGCTCATCCGCAGGCCGGACGACTTCTCGACGCCCTTCATGAGCGAGACGATCGGCACGTCGGTGTGCTCGACGAATGGCTTGATCGCGGCGAGGTTCTCGCGCAGCGACTGGCTCGGCACCGAGAGGTAGATCTGCTCGGCACCGCGGATCGCCTCGGCCAGGTCGGTGGTCGCCGTCATCGTGCGCGGCAGGTTGATGCCGGAGAGATAACGACTATTGCGCTTGGATTCGGTGATCTCCGCCGCCAGCTCGGGACGGCGCGCCCACATGACGACGGACGCCCCGCCGTCGGCGAGGATCTTCCCGAACGTCGTGCCCCAGCTTCCGGCGCCGATGACGGCGACCTTGGGACCGGCGACGGGCGAGACGTTCTTACGACTCAAGGCGCCCCGTCTCATTCTGTCCGTGCTGCGACGGGTTCCACCGCTCCGCAGGAGCCGGAACACCTCGGATGCCGGAGAGCATCTGCGAAATGCGTCCCATGAGCGCGTCGGTCGCGCTCGTGAGCACGGCGGGCGAGGTGGAGCCCGCGTACTCCGACAGATCCATCGCGGGACCGAGTTCCACGATCACGTGCGAGCGGCGAGGGAATTTGAGCTTGCCGTAGCGCGGAAGGATCTGCTGAACACCCCACTGCGCCATGGGGATGAGCGGAAGGTCGCCGGCGAGGGCGAGCCGGACGGCGCCCGTCTTGCCGCGCATCGGCCACAGGTCGGGATCGCGCGTGAGCGTCCCCTCGGCGTAGACGATGACGCCGCGCCCGTCTTCCGCGATCTGCTGCGCGGCCTTCATGGACTGGTTCGCGCTCGCCGAGGCGCGCGGGACGGGAACCATGCCCGTCGCGCGCAGCGCAGCGCCGAGAACAGGGACCTTGAAGAGGCTTTCCTTCGCCATGAACCGGGGCGCGCGGCCGAGCCGCCAGACCGCCACCGCCACGATGAGCGGATCGAACTCCGAGTTGTGGTTCGGGGCGAGGACGTACGCTCCCTCCCGCGGGAGGTTCTCGCCGCCGCGGATCTCGATACGGGCGAACAGCCCCACCGCGGGGACCACGATCGCGGCGAGCGGCCAGAAGGCGCTCGGCCGACTCTTCTCGGGGGTGGCGGCCACGGCCTCAGCCCACGACGGAGAAGTCGGCGTCGAGAGCGGTCAGCTTCTCGAGGAACTTCTCGTACCCGCGGCGGATGATGCCGATGTTGCGCACCGTCGACTCCCCCTCGGCCGCCAGCGCGGCGATGACGTAGCTGTAGCCGCCACGCAGATCGGGAACCTCGACGTCGGCACCGTGCAGCGGCGTCGGTCCGTTGATGACGGCGGCCTGCTCGAGGTCGCGGCGCGGAACACGACGGTCGGGGCTCGCGATGCCCTTCGGGTGCACGACGATGTCGGCACCCATCTTGTTCAGCGCCGCGGTGAAGCCGAGACGGTTCTCGTACACGGTCTCGTGGACCGTCGAGGTGCCCGGCGCCTGGGTGAGCGCCACGATGAGGGGCTGCTGCCAGTCGGTCATGAAGCCGGGGTGGACGTCGGTCTCGACCATGACGGGCTTGAGCGCCTCGCCGCGACGGAACAGGATGCCGTCTTCGCGCACGTCGAACCAGCCGCCGGCCTTGCGGAAGACGTTGAGGAACGTGAGCATGTCCTGCTGGCGAGCGCCCTTGGCGAAGATCTCGCCGTCGGTGGCGAGGGCCGCACAGGCCCACGATGCCGCTTCGTTGCGGTCGAAGATCGCACGGTGGTCGTAACCGACGAGCTTGTCGACGCCCTCGATGAAGATGACGCGGTTGGGCTCGTAAGAGATGATCGCGCCCATCTTCTGCAGCACCGCGATGAGATCCATGATCTCGGGCTCGATGGCGGCGTTGCGCAGCTCGGTCACGCCCTTCGCGCGGACCGCGGTCAGGAGCACCTGCTCCGTCGCGCCGACGCTCGGGTACGGGAGCGTGATGTTCGCGCCGTGCAGGCCGTTGGGGGCCGTGATGCGGATGCCCTCGTAGCTCTTGTCGACCACGGCGCCGAAAGCACGGAGCGCGTCCATGTGGAAGTTGATCGGACGGTCGCCGATGCGGCATCCGCCCAGGTCAGGGATGAGCGCCTCGCCCAGAAGGTGCAGCAGTGGCCCGCAGAACAGAATCGGGATGCGCGAAGCGCCGGCATGCGCGTCGATCTCCTCGAAGTGCGCGGCGACCGCGCCCGAGGGGTCGAGGTGGAGGGTTCCCTCTTCCTCACCCTCGGTCACGGTGACGCCGTGCACCTCGAGGAGCGAACGCACGACCTTCACATCGCTGATCATGGGGACGTCGCGGAGCGTGCTGGTGGTGTCGCCGAGGAGGGCGGCCACCATCGCCTTGGTGACGAGGTTCTTCGCCCCCTTGACCTCGACGGTTCCCCGCAGCGGACGACCGCCTCGGATCGTGAGGGTCTCTGCCGCCTCCCAATCCGGCTGCCCGATGGGGTGCTCTCCGGTGTCGCTGACGAGTGTGCTCATAGGGGGGGTGGACCTCACTTCGTGGACGAGGGGCGGCGAATCGACCCGATCGGGTCGATCGGGCTCAGCGGACCGGAAGGGTCCGCGGCCGCCATGCCTCGCGGCGCGCCTCGAACTGCGTGATCTTGTCTTCGTCACGCAGCGTGAGCCCGATGTCGTCGAGCCCTTCGAGAAGCCGCCACCTAGTGTAATCGTCGATGTCGAACGAGACCTGGAGGTCACCGACCGTGGCGGTCTTGGCCTGCAGATCGACGGTCATCTCGATGCCGGGGTTCGCCTCGAGGACGGCCCAGATCTGCTCGACCTCGTCCTCCGTGATCACGCCCGTGACCAGGCCCTGCTTGCCCGAATTGCCGCGGAAGATGTCGGCGAACTTCGGGCTCAGGACCACCTGGAAGCCGTAGTCGCGCAGCGCCCACACCGCGTGTTCGCGGCTGGACCCGGTACCGAAGTCCGGACCTGCGACGAGAATGGATGCCGAGCGGTAGGCATCCTGATTCAGGATGAACTCCGGATCCTGGCGCCAGTTCGCGAACAGTGCGTCGTCGAAGCCCGTCTTGGTGACCCGCTTGAGGAAGACGGCGGGGATGATCTGATCCGTGTCGACCGCGGACCGCTTCAAAGGCGCGGCGACACCGGTGTGCGTCGTGAACTTCTCCATGTCAGGCCTCCGCCCCGGTCGAAACGATGTCCGCGGGGAGCGGCTCCAGGTCGGCGGGGCTCGACAGCGTGCCGCGCACCGCCGTGGCCGCGGCGACCAGCGGCGACACGAGGTGCGTACGCCCGCCCTTGCCCTGCCGCCCCTCGAAGTTGCGGTTCGAGGTGGAAGCGCAGCGCTCCCCCGGCGCCAGCTGATCAGGGTTCATGCCCAGGCACATCGAGCAGCCGGCGAAACGCCACTCGGCGCCGAAGTCGGTGAACACCTTGTCGAGGCCCTCGGCCTCGGCCTCCAGGCGCACGCGCGCCGAGCCCGGGACGACCATGACGCGGACGTTCTCGGCCTTGGTGCGCCCCTGGATGACGGAGGCGAAGGCACGGAGGTCTTCGATGCGGCTGTTGGTGCACGAGCCCATGAAGACGGCATCCACGGGGATGTCCTTCATCGGGGTGCCGGCCTCGAGGTCCATGTACTCGAGCGCCCGCTCGGCGGCGGCGCGCTCATTGGGGTCGATGATGTCGGCAGGAGTGGGCACGACGTCGGACAGCGAGACGCCCTGGCCGGGGTTGGTGCCCCAGGTGACGAAGGGCTCGAGCTCGTTCGCGTCGAGGAAGACCTCGGCGTCGTAGACGGCACCCTCGTCGCTCGGGAGCGTGCGCCAGTAGGCGACGGCGTCGTCCCAGTCCTGCCCCTGCGGGGCGTGCGGCTTGTCTTTCACGTAGGCGAAGGTCGTCTCGTCGGGGGCGATCATGCCGGCGCGGGCGCCGGCTTCGATCGACATGTTGCACATCGTCATGCGCCCCTCCATCGAGAGGGAGCGGATCGCGCTGCCGCGGAACTCGAGGACGTAGCCCTGGCCGCCGTTGGCACCGATCTTGGCGATGATCGCCAGGATGATGTCCTTCGCCGTCACGCCGGGCTTCAGTTCGCCCTCGACCGTGATCGCCATCGTCTTGAAGGGCTTCAGCGGCAGGGTCTGCGTCGCGAGCACGTGCTCGACCTCGCTGGTGCCGATGCCGAACGCCATCGCGCCGAACGCACCGTGGGTCGAGGTGTGCGAGTCTCCGCAGACGACCGTGATGCCCGGCATCGTCAGGCCCAGCTGCGGCCCCACGACGTGGACGATGCCCTGCTCCTTGTCGCCGAGCGAGTGGATGCGGACGCCGAACTCGTCGGCGTTGCGGCGCAGCGTCTCGATCTGGGTGCGGCTGGTGAGGTCGGCGATCGGCTTGTCGATGTCGAGCGTCGGAGTGTTGTGGTCTTCCGTCGCGATCGTGAGGTCGAGACGGCGGACGGGGCGCCCCTCGGCGCGCAGGCCGTCGAACGCCTGGGGGCTCGTGACCTCGTGCACCAGGTGCAGGTCGATGTAGATGAGGTCGGGCTGACCGTTCTCGCCCTTCACGACGAGGTGGTCGTCCCAGACCTTCTCGGCCAGGGTGCGAGGGTTCTCGGGAATCGTGCTCATGGTTTGCGTTTCTCCTCGGGAGGGGTGTGAGGCCCGCGACGAACTCCGCGACGAGAAAGGCCTAGAACAAGGTCTCGTCGCGGCCGCTAAGGAGGAGGCCGACGATCCGCACCTCGTCACGATACCACCGGCCTTCACCCGTCTCGCCGCTCAGGGCGTGCCGCGCACGTGAGGACGGGCGTAACACGACGCCGCACATTTCGGTGTCGCGGAACACCTCGTGCGAGCCTGGCGGAACGCCGCAGGAAGGAGCGTGCCGCATGGCCGCGAACGCAGAGCCCGGATTCTCAACCCGACAGGTGCACGTGGGTGCCACGACCGTACCCGCCTCGCCGCGCGCTCTGCCGATCTACCTCACCGCCGGCTTCACGTTCACCGACCTCGACGAGTCCGCCGAGCACTTCGGCACCGGCGCGGGATTCGGGTACACGCGCACGGGCAACCCCACCGTGCAGGCCGTGGAGAACCGCCTCGCCTCCCTCGAGGGCGGCGATCAGGCGGTCCTCGTCTCGAGCGGACAAGCCGCCGTCACCGTCGCCCTGCTCGCCCTGGCCGGGGCGGGCGATCACATCGTGGTCTCCGAGCACATCTACGAAGGCACTCGCGGTCTGCTCCTCGACAACCTCGCGCGCCTCGGCATCGAGACGACGTTCGTCGACACCTCCGATCTCGACGCGTGGCGGGATGCCATCACACCGCGAACGAAGGCACTCTTCGCCGAGACCCTCTCCAACGCCCGCAACGACGTGCTCGACATCGCCGCGGTCTCCGCGATCGGGCGGGAACGCGGCATCCCGCTCGTCGTCGACAGCACCTTCACGACCCCGTACCTCCTGCGTCCGATCGAGCACGGCGCGGCGATCGTCGTGCACTCCGCGAGCAAGTTCCTCGCCGGACAGGGAGCCGTGCTCGGGGGCGTGATCGTCGACGACGGACGCTTCGACGCCGCGGCATCCGGTCATCTCTTCCCGCACCTCGTCCACGCCGACCGCCTCGGCGGGGCGAGCTATGCCGAGAAGTACGGCGCCCGTGCACGCGGCGCGTACATCCGCGAGAGCGTGGCCCCGCGCTTCGGGCCCGCGCCGTCGCCACTGAACGCCTTCCTGATCGGGCAGGGCATCGAGACGCTGAGCCTGCGCGTCGAGAGGCAGTCGCAGAACGCTCTGGCGGTCGCACAGTGGCTCGAGAACCGCCCCGAGGTCGAGCGCGTCGATCACGTCGGTCTCGCCTCCCACCCGCATCACGATCTCGGTGCGCGGTACCTCACGCGCGGCACCGGCTCGGTCTTCACCGTGACCCTGCGCGGCGGACTCGAAGCCGCCCGCCATCTCGTGCAGTCCGTGAAGCTCATCACGCACATGACCCACCTCGGCGACGTGCGCTCGCTCGTGCTGCACCCGCAGAGCACCTCGCACTCGGCTCGCACGCTCGAGGAGCGCGAGCGCGCGGGGGTGTTCCCCGGCACGATCCGCCTGTCGATCGGGATCGAGGACATCGCCGACATCCTCGCCGACCTCGAGCAGGCGCTCGTGGGAGTGCCCGTCGCCGAGCGCGAAACGGTCGTCCTGTGAGCCGTTTGCAGCACTTCGGGTGGTTCCTGGCGCGCGGCTTCGGCCCTCACGGCTGGGGCCATCCCTACCTCCGGTGGAATCACCGCTGGACGGAACCGGGTCTGTACCAGGACTCGGCGCGGACTCTCGAGCAGGCGGGCTTCGACCTCCTCATCATCGAGGACGCCCCCTCGCTCGGAAGCGCCGACACGATCGATCTTCGGGTGCGCCACGCCTTCGGTGGACCCAAGCACGATCCGCTGCTGCTCGCACCGTACCTCTTCGCCGCGACCCGGCATCTCGGGGTCGTGCCGACGGTCAACCCGGCCGCATACCTGCCCTATACGGCGGCACGACAGTTCGCGACCCTCCAGCACTTGAGCGGGCACCGTCTCGGACTCAACGTCGTCACCGACACCGGCAGTGCGCGCCACTTCTCCACGGCCCCGCAGCTCGGACACGACGCGGCCTACGACCGGGCCGAGGAGTGGCTCGACGGCATCCGTCAACTGTGGCGGAGCTGGGGCGAGGGCGCGCTCGTCGTCGATGAGGAGTCGGGCGTCTACGCCGACGGGACGAAACTGGATGCCACGCGCCACCGCGGTCAGCACTTCGGCTTCGACGGTCCGCTCAACGCGATCCCCTTCACCGATGGCGAACCGGCGATCGTCTCACCGGGCGGCTCGGGGCGCGGGCTGGCGTTCGCAGGACACAACTCGGACGTGCAGTTGGCGCTCGCCCCGCTGGACGAGGCGAGCATCCGCTCCTACCGCGGACGCATCCACGCCGCGGCGGAGGCAGCGGGGCGCGACGCCGCCGACATCAAGATCCTCTTCGCGATCCAGCCGGTGCTGGTGTCGTCGCCGGAGGAGGCCGACCGTCTGGTCGCGGCATCCGCGAATCCGTCCGAGGAGGCGTTGATCGCGATCGCGCGCAAGCAGTCCAGCGACCTCGAGACGGATCTCACCGGTCTCGACCTCGACAGTCCTCTCGATCGCTCGATCTTCGGCGAGCACGTGTCGGAGGGCAGCATCAAACGACTCGTCGGGAAGCACGACGCCGACGCGCCGCTGCGGACGATCCTGGCTGCGCACGCGCGCCTCGGCCGGCTGAACGACGGTTCCGGGTTCGTGGGGACGGCCGAGGAGTTCGCCGACCGCATCGAGGAGCTGGGCACGTGGGGCAACGACGGCGTCCTGCTGTGGGGGGACCTTCATCCGGTCACCGTCCACCGTCTTCTCGACGATCTCGTGCCGATCCTGCGCCGTCGAGGAATCCTGCGCGAGGAGTACGTCGACGGCGGGCTGCAGGCGAACCTGCGGGCGTTCTAGCGGGCGGATGCCGGGAGTTCGGTGTTCACCCCGTCGCGGCCTCAGGTGGCTGAGCCTGTCGAAGCCACCGGCCCCCGCGGACCCCCGGACCCTTCGACAGGCTCAGGGCCCTCACGCCGCGGCGCTGCACCCCGGCCCCCGCGGAGCCCCGGACCCCTCGACAGGCTCAGGGCCCTCACGCCGCGGCGCTGCACCCCGGCCCTCGCAGACCCCCGGACCCTTCGACAGGCTCAGGCTCCTCGGTCACCGTCCGTCGCGCTCGGGCTGCTCCACCGTCGCCGGCGTCCCTTTCTCACCCGCCACTTCCGCAGCGGCATCCTGAGCCCCGGCGGACGACGACTCACCCCGCGCGGCGACGAGGCTCGCGATCGTCGCCACCGCCATCGACAGGACGATGACGGCGAGGGACACCCAGGTCGAGATCTCGGGAGCCCACTCGATGGGCTCGCCGCCGTTGAGGAACGACAGCTCGTTGACGTGCATCGCGTGGAAGACGAGCTTCACGCCGATGAACGCCAGGATGAACGCGATGCCGTAGTGGAGGTACTTGAGGCGGTCGAGCAGGTCGCCGAGCAGGAAGTACAGCTGACGCAGCCCCATGAGGGCGAAGAGGTTGGCGGTGAAGACGATGAACGGGCTCTGCGTGATGCCGAAGATCGCGGGGATCGAGTCGATCGCGAACAGCAGGTCGGTCACGCCGATCGCGACGAACACGATGATCATGGGCGTGAACAGCTTCTTGCCGTTCACGCGCGTGATGACCTTCTTGCCGTCGTAGGAGTCGCTCATCGGCAGGACGCGCCGGAGCGTCCGCACGATCAGATTCTCTTTCTGCGTGTCGTCGTCGTGGTCGTCGCCCGGGAAGGCCTGGCGGATCGCGGTGTACACGAGGAACGCGCCGAACAGGTAGAAGATCGGGCTGAAGTTCTCGATGATGGTCGCGCCGACCAGGATGAACGCCCCACGCAGGATGAGCGCGATGATGATGCCCACCATCAGCACCTCCTGCTGATAGCGCCGGGGCACCGCGAACTGCCCCATGATCAGCACGAAGACGAACAGGTTGTCGATCGAGAGGCTGTACTCGGTCAGCCAGCCGGCGACGAACTGCCCCGCGACCTCTCCCCCGGCGACGATCCACAGCACTCCGGCGAAGATGAGCGCGAGCGTGACGTAGAACACGACCCACAGGGTCGATTCCTTCGCCGCGGGGATGTGAGGGCGCTTGAGGATGATCAGCAGATCCGCGACCAGGATCAGCACGAGCACCACGAGGGTGATCGTCTGGAAGAGCGGGTCCAGCTGCAGCTCCATCGCGGGCCTTTCTCGGGGGGAAACGCTCTAGTTTATCGGCCGTCCCCTGCGCAGCGGGCGGCTTGTGCACGTAGTGCTCATTGCGTGCGTATCTCCGTGAGACGATCGCGCGCGCCCGAACACCTCTCAGTGAGAGAGTGCTCGCAGAGCCGCTCCCGACGAGAAGTGGATGCCGATGACCGACGACGTGATCGACGACAGGGCGCTCGTCGCGCGCGCAGCGGGCGGGTCGGAGATGGCCTTCCGATCGCTGTACCGCGCGTACGTCCGCCCCGTGTACTGGACGGCACTGGGCCTGGTCGGCAATCCCAGCGATGCGGACGACGTCGTGCAGGACACGTTCGTCGTCGCGTGGAAGAAGCTGCCCGGTATGACGCTGGAGGGGACGTCGCTCCTGCCGTGGCTTGCGACGGTCTGTCGCCTCCAGGCGGCGAACCGCCTCCGTGCCCGGGCGCGTCACGGAGCGCACGCCGCCCTCGACCCGGAGATGCCTGCGCGCGTCGACGTCGAGCAGGAGGTCGTCGACGCGGAAACGGTGCGTGCGATCCTCGCCGAGGTCGACGGCCTCGGCGAGGTGGATCGCGAGATCTTCCGTCTGTGCGCCGCCGAGGGCTACGGCTACCAGGCTGCGGCAGAGCATCTCGGCGTCACGCACGGCACGGTGCGCAATCGCCTCTCCCGCATCCGGTCCCGGATGCGCGCCACCGCAATGGAGACGGAGACCCCATGAACACCCCCACGCTCCCCCCTCTCGACGACGACCGGATCGAATCAATGGAGAGGGTGATCTTCGCGCGCATCAGCGACTCCGTCCGTACCGATCGCCGGCGGCGTCGCGCCCGGATCGGCGGGTGGACCGCCGCGGCCGCCAGCGTGGTCCTGATCGCGGCCATCGTCGGCCCCGCCGTCATGAACGGCGGCAGTCGCGCTCTGTTCGAGCAGTCCGCCGCGGGTGGGGACGCCCTCACGGAGCAGTACTCCGGGGCCGCGGGTAGTGCCGCCGATGCCCCCTCGCTCGATGGATCGGTCACCGAGGCCGCGCCCGGCGCTCCCACGCGCGAGATCGTCGCGAACGGATCGGCCACGGTCGAGGCGAGCGACGTCGGCGCCGCTGTCACCGGGATCTCGGATGCCGCGACCTCCGTCGGAGGCTACGTCGAATCGTCGCAGGTCGGCGGCGCGTCCGGCGCGGTGCCGTTCGAGGGGCAGGATATGCCGCAGGGCGCGAGCGGTGATCCCTCGACCGCGTGGGTCACCGTCCGCGTCCCCGCCGACAAGCTCACGGGCGTCATGGACGGCCTGTCCGACATCGGGACCGTGACCGCGTCGAGCGTGAACCGAAGCGATGTCACCGATCAGGCGGTCGACCTGCGGGCACGCGTCGCCGCCGCCGAGGCATCCGTCGCTCGACTGACGGAGCTGATGGCACAGGCCGCCTCGGTGAGCGATCTCATCGCGGCCGAGTCGGCTCTCGCCGAGCGCCAGGCGCAGCTGGATGCGGACCGGCAGCAGCTGACGCTCCTGGAGTCCCAGGTGGCGATGTCGTCCCTGTCGGTGCAGGTGCTCCCTCAGGCCTCGACCGTCTCGGCCGATCCCGCCGGCTTCGGCGACGGCCTCGTCGCGGGGTGGAACGGTCTCGTCGCCGCGCTGAACGGCGTCGTGATCGGGCTGGGCTTCCTTCTCCCCTGGCTCGCCGTGGCCGCGGTGATCGGCGCGGTGGTGTGGGGAGTCCGGCGGGCCCGGCGTCGCCGGTCGACCGACGCGGACGTGTGACGCCGGAGTCGGACGCCGCCAACGGATTCGGATGCCAGTGCTCGCGGCATCCGAATCCGATGCACATCTCCGATTCTGCGCATGGCGGGCGCGCACCGCCGAGCGCGCGGAGCCTCCGGGCGGTGGGGCCCAACCCGCTCATGCGGCTCCTCGTCCAGGGTTATAGGCAAGAACGTGTGGATGGGATGGTGATCTAGCCGCGCGATCACGCGGTGAAACGGGGTTGTGCATGGTCCGCGACGCTTAGGCGTGGACCATCCCTCGAATCAGGCGCTCTGCGTGATATGCGGTGCTCGGCTGGTGAAGAACGGTAAGACCGCCGCCGGAACACAGCGATGGCGCTGCCCCGACTGCGGCGCATCATCTGTCCGCTCCCGACGCGACGTGAGCGAGCGGGAGCAGCTGCGCCGGTTCCTGCGCTGGTTGACGGGCAAAACAACGCAAGCGGAAATCGGCGGCGGAACCGGGCGCTCATTTCGTCACGACACCGCCTGGTGCTGGGGTCTGCAGCCCGTGATGCCGGTCACCGGCGAAGTTCACGATGTCGTCCTCGTCGACGGTGTCTGGATCGGCTCCTGGTGCCTTCTCATCGCCCAATCCGACACCGGACGCGTCCTCGCCTGGCAGTGGTGCGCCCGAGAATCCACCGCCGCGTGGACGGCCCTGTTCGAACAGGTCCCGCCCCCGGTCGTCGTCGTCACCGACGGCGGTTCCGGCATCCGCTCCGCCCTAGCCACGACCTGGCCCGACACCGCCGTGCAACGCTGCATCTTCCACCTGCAACTGAACGTCACCCGCGAGCTGACGCGCAATCCCCGCACCCGCGCCGGCCGCGACCTGCGCCAGATCTCCCTCGCGTTGACCGCGGTCCACACCATCGATGACGCCATCTCCTGGCGGCTCACGTTGCAAGCGTGGTGGCAGACCCACGGGCATCTCACCAAAGAACGCACCCTCTACGCGAACGGGCACTTCGGGTTCACCCACTTCAAACTCCGCCGAGCCTGGAATGTCCTTCATCGCGCCGCAGAATCAGGGCACGTGTTCACCACTCTCCAGCACGGAAACCCCCGCACCACTTCACGCCTGGAGGGTTTGAACAGTCAGATCCGCCACCTTCTGCGCCATCACCGGGGCATGCCCACCGAGCACCGCCGCAAAGCCGTCGAGTGGTTCCTGCTGCTGCACGAGGTTCCCCTCGAGCGCGCGCACCGGCACGCCATCACGCCCACCCCGCCGGCCACACCCGACGAGCCCGACGACGACGGACAGCCAGCTCTCTACGACACCGCCGTCACCGCCGAGGAAGGCCTCTGGATCCGAACCGGATGGGCAGGACGGAGCTGACACGCCCGAGCCATCCACACGTTCTTGCCTATAAGCCCTCGTCCAGCCGCGGCACCCGAACAACAAAAAGGCCCCGACCATTCGGTCGGAGCCTTTTTGTCGTTGGTGACCCCAGCGGGATTCTCCCTCCGCCCCCTCCACCCGCCGCTACGCGGCGCGCGGAGCCTCCGGGCGGTGGGGCCCAACCCGCTCATGCGGCTCCTCGTCCAGCCGCGGCACCCGAACAACAAAAAGGCCCCGACCATTCGGTCGGAGCCTTTTTGTCGTTGGTGACCCCAGCGGGATTCGAACCCGCGTTACCGCCGTGAGAGGGCGGCGTACTAGGCCGCTATACGATGGGGCCGCGTCGCAACCGTTCAAGTATGCACCACAAAAACACGCAAGCAAAATCGGGGCGGGATCGCCACGGATCTCGGGCGTGTCCGGCCACCGTACCGCCATCGCACGACAGGGGGAAGAGCTCGTCGAGTATCCCCCGGCGGGCATATCTACTCCGCCACGGTCGTGCGCGCCAGCGGTTGCCGCACCGTCGTGCGAAGAGTTGACTTGCGGCCATGCGAGTAACCAAGCACGAACACGCCGCCCTCGTCCTCACCGAGTCGGGACACACGCTCGTCATCGATCCGGGGAGCTTCACCTCGCCGCTCGAGGGCCTCGACGGACTCGTGGGCATCGTCCTCACCCACGAACACCCGGATCACTGGACGCCTGAGCATCTGACGCGTCTGTTGGAAGCGCACCCCGGCACACCGATCTACGGCCCCGAGGGAGTGAAGCAGGCCGCCGTGGGCTTCGAGATCACGGCCGTGCATCCGGGCGACACCCTCGACCTCGCGCCCTTCCACCTGGAGTTCTTCGGCGGGAAGCACGCCGTCATCCACGAGTCCATCCCGGTCATCGACAATGTCGGCGTCCTGGTGAACGATGCGCTCTACTACCCCGGCGATTCGTACACCGTCCCGAAGCACAAGAAGGTCGCTCTGCTCGCGGCCCCCGTGGGCGCCCCCTGGTTGAAGATCGGCGACGCGATCGACTTCGTCCTCGACGTCAAGCCCGAGCGCGTCTTCGCCACGCACGACATGACCCTCTCTGCCGCCGGGAAGCAGATGGGCGATGGGCGATTGACCTGGGCCGCCGAGCAGAATGGCGGGTCATTCGTCGATCTGAAGCCGGGCGACTCGACCGACGTGTGACGCGGCGTCGTCCCGGACTCCGGAACGGGTGAGGCCCTCGGCGGGTAACGCGTCTCGGGTGCGGCGCTGACCCCGGGCTGGTCCGGAGTCCGGCACACCACGGCCGCCCCGAAACGCCAGAACACCGGATGCCACGAGCCGTCAGGCCCGTGGCATCCGGTGTTCTGCGTGAAGTGTTTACTGCGCGTCGAGGTCGGTCTCGAGGAGAGCGACGAGCTCGTCGAGGGCCTGCTCGGCACCCTCACCCTCGGCCTTGAGCGTCACTACCGTGCCGTGACCGGCGCCGAGGCCCATGAGTGAGAGGATGCTGCCAGCGTTGAGGTCGGCGCCGCCGTTCGCTGCGATCGTGACGGGGATCTTCTTCTCCTGCACGGCCTGCACGAAGAGCTTCGCGGGACGGGCGTGGAGGCCCGAGGCGCTGGCGATGGTGGCCTGACGTTCTGCCATGGTGAATCCTTTCGATTCGACGGGGTGTTAGGCGGCGACCGTGGCTGCGGGCGCAGCCTCGGCGACGGCGGCGTCCTTGGTGCTGTGGCCGAGACCCTTGAGGGCCACGACGATCAGCGCCGTCACGACGGTACCCGCCACGATCGCGAGGGCAAAACCCCAGAACGGGGTGATCGCGAAGAAGACGAAGATGCCACCGTGCGGGGCGAACGACTGCACGCTCAGCAGCATGCTCAGGCCACCCGTGATCGCCCCACCCACCATCGAGGCGGGGATGACGCGCAGGGGGTCGGCCGCGGCGAACGGGATCGCCCCCTCGGAGATGAACGAGGCTCCGAGCAGCCAGGCGGCGGCACCGTTCTCACGTTCGACGGGGGTGAACTTGCCCCGGGCGAGCAGGGTCGAGGCGAGCGCCATCGCGAGCGGGGGAACCATGCCCGCCGCCATGACCGCGGCCATGATCAGGTAGGGCGCGGTGTTGGTCTGCGATGCGGCGGCGAGGCCGGTCGTGGCGAAGACGTACGCGACCTTGTTGACCGGGCCACCGAGGTCGAAGCACATCATGAGGCCGAGGATCACGCCGAGCACGATCGCGCCCGCGCTGCTGGCCGCGAGCGACGTGAGTCCATCGGTGAGCGCGGCCATGAGCGAGGCGATCGGGCGACCGAGGAAGAGGATCATCAGACCCGAGGCGAAGATCGAGCCGAGAAACGGAACGATCACGACCGGCATGAGACCGCGCAACCAGCGCGGGGCGTCGAAGCGCCCGAGCCACCAGGCGATGAATCCGGCCAGCAGACCGCCGATGATGCCGCCGATGAAGCCGGCGTTCATCAGCACCGCTACGGCACCGGCGACGAAGCCCGGAGCGATACCGGGACGGTCGGCGATCGCGTAGGCAATGAAGCCCGCGAGCACGGCGACGATGAAGCCCATCGAGGTGGCACCGATCATGAAGGCGACCGAGCCGAGGTACTGGCCGATCGGGCCGAACGACGACGTGATCCCCTCGGTCGGCAGATCCCAGAGCGAGTTCTGGATGATGATGTCCTTGGCGTCCTTGGTGACCTCGTAGCCACCGAGCAGGAAGCCGAGCGCGATGAGCAGACCGCCACCGGCGACGAACGGAATCATGTAGCTGACGCCGGTGAGCAGCCACCGCTGGATGCGACGGCCCACCGACTGTTGCGCGACCGGGGCGTCGGGAGCGGATGCCGAGGCGGCACCGCCCTGCACGCGTGCGGCGTTCGGGTTGTCGCTCGCGGCGAGGGCCTCGGCGATGAGCTGCTTCGGCTGCTCGATGCCGCGCTTGACACCCGCGCGGACGACGGGCTTGCCCGCGAAGCGCTGGGGCTCGCGCACGTCGACGTCGACCGCGAAGATCACGGCGTCGGCGTCGTCGATCACGCTCTGCGGGAGGGCCTTGTAGCCACTCGAGCCCTGCGGCTCGACGATGAGCTCCACGCCCTCGGTCTCGGCGCCGGCAGCGGTGAGCGCGTCGGCGGCCATGAAGGTGTGGGCGATGCCGGTCGCGCACGCGGTGACGGCGACGATCTTCTTGGTCTTGGTCGCCGTGGCGGTGCGTGCTTCCGCGCGGGTCGCGGCGGGGGCCTCGGCCGACGCCGGCGCGGGGGCCGGGTTCACGGCATCCGTGATGATCCGCACCGCGTCCGCGGGGCTCGAGGCCGAACGCAGGCCCGACATGAACTGGTCGTTCATGAGGCTGCGGGCCAGCTGCGACAGCACCGCGAGGTGCGCCTCGTCGGCCCCAGCTGGCGCGGCGATGAGGAAGACGATGTCGGCGGGCCCGTCGGGGGCGCCGAAGTCGACACCGGGGGTCAGGCGGGCGAACGCGAGAGTGGGCTCGGTGACCGAGGCGCTGCGCGCGTGCGGAATACCGATACCGCCGGGCAGGCCGGTCTCGTCCTTCTGCTCACGCGCCCAGGCGTCGTCGAACAGCTCTTGCGCGCTGGTCGCGCGACCCTGCGCGACGACGCGCTCGGCGAGGGCTCGGATCACCGACTGCTTGTCGGTGCCCAGGGGCACGTCGAGGCTGACGAGCTCCGGAGTGATGATGTCGGACATGGGCAGTGACCTCCGTGGTCAGGATGTTGCGATGGGGGTGGGGAAATCGGAAACGGTGATCGCCCCGGAGGGCAGATCGGCCGGGGTGGGGGCCTGCGTTCCCGGCAGGGTCGCGGCGGCGGCACCGTAGGCGATGCTGCGCGCGAGACGTTCGGGAGCGGCGGCTCCCTCGAGATCGGCGAGCAGATAGCCCGCGAGTGAGCTGTCGCCCGCGCCGACCGTGCTCGCGACCTGGATTCTGGGGGCTCGTCCGCGCCAGGCACCCTCGGACGAGAAGAGCAGAGCGCCGTCGGCGCCGAGGGTGACCAGAGCGGATGCCACGCGCCCGGGGACGAGAGCGCGTGCGCGACGCGCCGCCTCGGCGAGGACGTCGGCGTCGTCCGCGGCATCCTCACCGACGAGCTCGGCGAGTTCTTCGTGGTTGGGCTTGATGAGATCCGGCTGGGCGGTCTCGACGACGGCGGCCAGGGCGGCGCCGGAGGCGTCGACGGCGATCCGTGGAGCAGCGCTCCCCCACCGCTCTCGGACAGCCGCAATGAGATCGGCGTAGAACGTCGGCGGCACGCCCGGCGGCAGCGATCCGGCCAGGACGAGCCAGCTCGCGCCCTCTGCCGCGGCGACGACGCCCGCCACGAGCGCGCGGGCTTCCGCGGCGGAGAGCTCGGCCCCGGGGAGGTTGAGCTTGGTGGTCTCGCCCGCCGGGTCGGTGATGGTGAGGTTCGCTCGTGCGCGGCCCGCGACCTCGACGAGGTCGAGCGCGATGCCGGCGTCTTCGAGCAGAAGGCGGTAGGGGTCGTGGCCGTTCACCGGAACGACGGCCCGCGCCGGTGCGCCCGCCGCGGTGACGACGCGGGCGACGTTGACGCCCTTGCCCCCGGCGTCCTCGCGCGACGACAGTGCGCGCTGCACCTCGCCCGGCGCGAGCGGCTCCGCGAGGACGACGGCCCGATCGGCCGAGGGGTTGGCGGTCAGGGTGACGATCATGCGACGCGTACCTCCACATCGGCGTCCGCCAGGGCCTCGGAGAGGGCACCGGTCGGCGGGGTGTCGGTGACGAGGACGTCGATCTCGTCGAGACGAGCGAAGCTCACGAGTAGTTCCTCTCCGAATTTGGCCGCGTCGGCAAGGAGCACGATCCGACGCGCGGACTGGATGATGGCCGTCTTCACGGCGGCTTCTTCGGGATCCGGGGTGCTGAGACCGAACGTCGCACTCAGACCGTTGGTGCCGATGAAGGCGATGTCGGGCCGCAACTGCCCGATCGCGCGGACGGTGTGGGCACCGACGGCGGCGGCGGTCACGCCGCGCACGCGACCGCCGATGGTGGTGAGCGACAGACGCTCCTCACCGGCGAGGAGGTGCGCGGCTTCGAGCGAGTGCGTGACGACTTCGACTCCGGCGGAGACGGTGAGCGTGGCGGGCAGCGACGCAGCGACGGCGGCGGCCGTCGTGCCCGCGTCGACGAAGATCGAGCCTCGGAAGTCGGAACCCAGCAAAGCGGCCGCGCTCGCGGCGATCGCGCGCTTCGCGTCACCGTGACGCTCACGACGTTCGGTCAGCGTCGACTCGGCGGTGCTGGCGCGATCGATGCTCACGGCCCCGCCGTGGACGCGGCGGAGAGACCCGGTGGTCTCGAGGCGGTCGAGATCGCGACGGACGGTCTCCGTGGTCACATCGAAGCGACGGGCCAGGTCGACGACGCTGACACGTCCGACCTCGCGCAGTTCGCGCTCGATGAGCTGCTGGCGCTCCATTGCGTACACGGGATCTCCTTCGAGGATTCCCACACGATACAACACGAAGCCACACGTATCAACACATCTGACAGGGGAACGCAGAGCACGGTACGGACAGGAGGTTTCGCCCCCGGCGGCCCGACAATGGCACTCGGGTCTGCTGTCGGACGAGCCCGCCGAGTGTCAGGGGGCGACCACCGAGATGCGGAAGGCGATCTCTTTTCCGTCCGGTCCGCTGAGCGTCGCGTCGGTCGTTCCCGTCCCCCGCGCGATGAAGCCAGGATGGAACGTCGCGCCTTCGGAGGCCCCGCCGGCCGAGAACTCCGCGATGGTGCGATCCGCGGTCGTCCCGGTCCACTCCGCGTCCGTGCCGTCCGGCGCGGCGATGACCAGGGCCGTGCCGACGATGACCGACACGTCCCGTCCGTCGAGGTCACCGGGCGACACGACCGTCGGCGGCAGAGCCTGCGAGCTCGCGGACGGTTGGGGGTCCGCCGGTGCCACGGACGCACTCACGTCCGAATTCGGCGTCGGATCAGCCGCGGGCGCACATCCCGCCAAGAGGGCTCCGGTGATCACAGCTCCCGCGACCAAGAACGACGAACGCTTCACATCAGACCTCTTCCGTCGGGGCGATTCTCCACACTGCGCTCCCGGATGCTACCCCGGCCCCGTCGGAATCACCGCAGGCGACCCGTGCGCGGCCTCGGCTCTCGGATTCAATCCTCGGGCTGAATCTGCTCCGGGACGATCGACCACATATACCGCGCGCGCCGCAGTTCGCCCTCCTCGGAGCGACCGGCGCTCAGGGCCTCGAACTCGTCGAAGACCTCCATGACGCGGTCCTGGAGCCGGCCCACCTCGTCGGCGCTCAACAGCAGCTGCCCCGTCCGCAGGACCATGTAGGTGATGTCGGCATCCGGAGGGCGGACAGACCGCACCGCCAGCAGTTCCTCCATGCGCTGACGCATGGGGGTCAGGCGTGAATCGATTAGGACCATCCGCTGAACGGCATCCGACTCCGCACTCGCCACGAGCGAGTAGCTCGGCGCCGCGGGGAGCCAGGGCCGTTCGCGTCCGTCCGTCGACTCACCGCGCCGGATGAGTCCTGTGGATTCGGCCGCCCGGAGGTGGTAGCTCATCGCGCTCGGGCTGAGCCCGACGAGCTCGGCGAGTTCGGTGGCGGTCGCCGGACCCTGACGTCGATACAGCTCGTCGACCACGACCATGCGCAGAGGATTCGCCATGGCGCGGACCGCGCGAGGGTCGGAGATGACGAGCGTCTGATCGGACATGTCCCCCCAGTGTGCCGCCTCGGTGGGCGCCGCGCATCCCGAGAGATGCGCGACGCCCGCCGAGGCAGGACTCAGGAGCGTCGGCGGCGTCGCCACGCGATCGCCGATCCGGCGACCAGCGCGGCACCCGCACCGGCACCGAGCCACATGAGCGCGACGCCATCGACACCGGTCGAGGCGAGGCCGCCGCGCGAGGGCGGAGTCGTCGCCCCACCGTCGGGGGTGGATGCGGTCGGGCTCGGGACCGGGTCCGTCGGCGTGGGCGTGGGCTCAGGGACGACCGTCGGGGTGACGATCTCCGCGCGCGCATCGCCATCGCCGTGCAGGTGGAGGACGAGCACCTGAGGCGTCTCCTTCCCCGCCCGGTTCACCGCAACCGATCCCGCAGCGTCAGCGAACAACGTCGACCCGGAGTCCCCGAACGCCAGGGCGGGCGTGTAGGCGTCGATCGTGGCCGCAGCCGTCTGATCGACCAGCGCGCTCTGATAGCCACCGTCGAAAGCGGGGTTGTAGTACGACCGCGTCTGCGCGAGGTAGCGGATCGTCGTCTGCGTGGTGCCCGGCGTGTATCCGAGCGCCTTCAGCGAGGTCGACATCGTGAGAACGGTGTTGTCGAAGACATTCGTCCCCTGATCACCGAACACACCGTTGACCGGACGTTCCTCGATCGTGTCGCCCGTCACGGCATCGATCGTCATCGCCACCGGCACATCACCGGCGTCGCCGGGCTGCACCTGCACGATGAAGTCCGCACGGGTGTCACCGTTCACGTCGAGCTGCACCGACGGCCAGGTCAGGGGCGACATCCGCGCCCATTCGCCGTCCATCTGCAGACCGAAGGTGAGCACGCCCTGCGTCGGATCCGCGAGCAGCGGCGCTGTCGACGACGCTCCCACGGCGAGGATGTCAGCGCTCTCCAGCGTGCGCTGGGCTGATGTGTCGGGGAACGTGTCGTCCGGGTCGGTGGTGCCGAGGATCAGGGGCACCATCATCGAACGGTAGCGTTCGCGGCCCTCACCCTGGTCGAGCCCTCGACCCGCGACCGTCAGGGTGCCCGACGTGCCGTCGAATGCGATCCCCTCCGTGTGCGTCTCCGAATAGGGACGCGGCGCGGCGTACACCGCGAGGCGCACGGGGTAGGTTCCCGTGGGTCCGGTCGCCTCGATGACGCCCGAGGCGTCCGCGAGGTACTGGCGGGGCGCTCCCCCGGTCTCGGCCTGCATCGTCGGGTCGAGGGTGCGGCGCAGAGCGGCGGGGTCGTCGATGCGCAGGGTCAGCGTCACATCGACACGGCCTCCCGCCGGAACCGTGACCGTGGACGGGCTCACATCATAGGCCACGCCCGGGGTCTCGGTACGCGGGGAGTATCGCAGGTCGAGGGTGGTGGCATCCGTCCCGTCGTTGCCGACAGCGATGGTTCTCGTCTGCACGATCGGCTCGGTGCCGGCGTCGATCACGCCGAACGAGGCGCTGAGCAGGTCGCCGTTCTCGACCGAGCGGAGGGTGATGTCTCCCTCGACAGCGGCCAAGGCGTCGATTCGCCCCACGCCGACGCGAGCGGGGCCATAGGCGCGAGGATCGGCACCGGCGGTCACGATGTCGTGCGCCGCGGTGTTCATCACCTTCTGCTTGACCTGTTCCGCTGACCACTCGGGGTGGGCTTCGACGACCAGTGCGGCGACGCCCGCGGCGTGCGGTGCGGCCATCGACGTGCCGCTGAGCACCTCGAGACCCGTTCCCGAGCCGTTACCGGCCGAGATCACCGAGACGCCGGGGGCCGACACGTCGGGCTTGAGCACGTCGTCGATCGAGCCGTGGGTGCCACGCGAGGTGAAGGATGCCGCGGTGTCGACGCGCGACGAGTCGAACACCTCGATCGTGCGGCGGAGATCCGAGCGCAGCTCGATCATGAGCCGCCCCTCTTCCATCGCCGGGCGAAGAGCGTTGGTCGAGTCGCCCGTGAGCTGTGCGCCGGGAATGGCGGCGTTTCCCGCGATCCCGTTCTCGAACGAGTCCGCCTGGCCGGTGAGCACGACGCCGACCGCTCCCGCTTCATGCGCGTTGTCGAATCGCTTGGCGGAACCGCACGCCACATCCGCGTCGTCCCACTCGAGCCACACGATCTTGCCCGGTACTCGAGGGCGGTCGGCGGCGTCGAAAGGCTTGCATCCATCCGCATTGGCTTTCTCCGACAGGGCGACGACGTTCGCCGCGACCTCGAAGTCCCAGCCGAACTCCTGCGAGTACTGCACCTTGATCTTCTCGGGAGCGTTCTGCGCCGGGTCGCCGACGGTGGCCTTGGCCGCATCGGCGAGGCCGTGCCCGCTCGATGACGCGGCAACCGTGAGAGCACCCATCGTGGTGCCGGGGCTCCCTCCGACGTCGGTGACGTCGCCCGAGTTGCCCGCGGCCACCACGGGAAGGATGCCGGCGTCGACCAGCACCTGGAGCTTGGCGTTGTCGGGGTCGTCGATCGCGCCGTAGTTCGTGCCCAGCGAGAGGTTGACGACGTCGATCGAGGTTCCGGATGCCACCTTCTGAGCGATCCACTCCAGAGCGGCTCCGGTGAGAGCTGTGCTGCCACCGTTGTCGCCGAACACCTTCAGAGCGATGAGTCCTGCCTCCGGAGCGGAGCCCGGGCCGATCGAGAACGTCGACCGCACACTCTCCGCCGAGAGTGCCTCGTAATCGCCGCGGAACGTCTTCTGGTCCTTGTCGACGCCCAGGCCGACGGCGGTTCCCGCGACGTGCGTGCCATGGTTGCCTCCAGGCCCGTCGATCGGGTTGGCGTCGGGACGCGGGATCGGGTCGTACGAGGGCGTACCGTTGGCCCCGTTGTACGTCGGGCCGGCGAAGTCCCACCCACCGAGGTACTTGGCCGGGTCGAACCAGCCGGCGGCAGGCGCGTCGGTCGAGGCGAGCGCCTGCTTGTACGCCTCTTTCGTTCCCGGACCGCCGAAGTCGGCGTGGGTGTAGTCAACGCCGGTGTCCACCACGGCGACGGTCACGTCCTTGCCGGTGCGTCCCGCTTGCTGCCAGGCGTTGACCGCACGCGTCAAAGCGTCCGACGCGGAGTTCGACGGCGACGCATCGGTGGCGGCGGGCAGCTCGATCGACTGCGTGACGATGCGGGACACCTTCTCGACGTCCGACCGCTCGGCCAGCTTGCGCAGCGTGTCCGCATCCGCGTTGACCGCGATGCCCGGGACGGAGTACGTCGAGGTGTAGAGCACTTTGGCATCCGGATCGATCTGCTCGAGCGCCTCCGACACGCGATCGGCGACCGCGGCGTTGTCGGTGGCCGTATCGGCGGCGGCGGCCGACGCCGCGTCCTCCGACGCTCCTCGCGCCTGCCAGGCGCTGTGCACGCCGAGGGCGCTGTCGCCGCGCGTCTGGACGAACACGTCGACCGGTCCGTCCGCGGAGACCACGGAATCGGGCAGGGGCGTGCCCGTGCCCGGGCCTGCGGGGGCGAGAGCGATCTCATCGAGAGTGCCGGGGGCGGCACCGGCGGGCAGGGCGGCACCGAGCGACAGTGTGGTCGCGAGCAGGCCGGCCCCGACCAGAGCGCAGGCGCGCGAACGCGCCGAACGGGGAGTAATCATGAAGTTTCCTGAAGTCAGCGGGCGGGAACGGTCGGAACGGGAAGCGCCGGATTCGGCACGTGGTTCTCGATCGCATCGGGGATCGGGGTCGGCGACACACTTGGTGCCGGTGCGGGAGCAGGGCTCTCCGACGTGTCGGGAGTGGGCTGCGGCAGAGCGGGCGCTTCCTCGACGGGAGCAAGACGCGTCTCCGGAGCGACCGACGGGGTCGTCGACGTGGCGTCGGCGGTCACCTCGAGCGGCAGCTGCACGTTGTAGGCCGCGGCCCCGCCGCCGCCCTCCGCCCACACCGTGTACGTTCCGGGCGCGAGACGCTGCAGAGTGACGAGTTGGAGTGCGAGTCTTCCATCGTCGCCGACCGTGGCGTACGCGTCCGCGCCGACGAGCAGCGGTTGCCGCTCCCAGGCGCCGTTGCGAAGCGAGACACGGAAGCTCGTCCCCGGCGTGACGTCACGCCCGGAGAGGAAGACGCCCTTCGTCGAATCCGCGAGCGAACCGGCGGTCACGGAACCCGCCGACAGCGAGACCTCGGACGCAGGAGCATCCGGATTTCCGGTGACGCGGAAAGTGCCGATCGCGTAGTCGCCCGTCGTGGTCGACCGGGCGGTCACGGTGTACTCCCCCTCTGGTATTCCCTTGGGACTGGTGATCGCATTGCTGTGTCGACCTTCACCATTGGTGCGCGAGATGCCGAGCGATGCGGTGTACCCCCGCGAGGTGGTCAACAGCAGCTCGTACGTGTCGAAGGGGAGGAACCCCTCGAGGGCGAAGCGCATGCCGGGCTCGGCGACGAAGTCGGCGACAGAGATCTCGCTGCGTGCGGGCGTCACCTTCTTGTCGGGGGTGCGCGCGGCTCCCGCCGTCACCTGGAAGGTGGCGGAACCGCTGCGGTCGTCGGAGACGAAGCTCATGAGCCAGGTCCCCACCTGTGAGTTGACCGAGTTCATCTGCAGCTGGTAGGAGAAATCCCCGTTCTCGTCCGAGTGCAGGCCTTCGTTCTCACCCACCGCGAACATCGTGGTGTCCGGCATGCCGAGGTTGAAGAACATCTTCGTCATCGGTGCGAATCCGCTGGCGTGGATCGTGACAGGTTTGTCGAGGAACTCGTCCTGGCTGATCGTCGCCGGGTCGCTCGAGACCGTGATGACGTCTGTCGTCGCCGTGACGTCGAGCAGCGCCGAACCGGCCTCCCCGGCCGAGGAGCGGACTGTGATCTGAGCGAGGCCGGCTTCGGGCCGCGTGTTCTCGGGGTCGACATCGAGCGTCCGGACCCGCGTGACGAGCGTTCCGTTCTCGTCGGCGCGCACGGGAGCCCAGTGCTTCGTGACGCCGGATGAGAAGACGATGCCGATCTCGACATCGGCACCGGGGGTGAGACCGTGCGCGGTGACTTCCACCCCGCTCGCCCAGAGCCAGTACTGCTCGATGCTCGTCACGTCGAGGCTGACGGGGAGCACCGTGCTCGTCTCGGGTGCCGAAGCGACCAGGCGGCTCCCCTCGATCGACGCCGTGTCCTCCGATTCGGCGAGGACGAATGACCCGGCCCGGTCGAGATCGATGGCGGATGCCACGGCCCCGACGCTCGAGTCGGACAGGGTGGACGTGGCGGGGATGCCGCTCTGCGCGACGGCGACGGTGCCGGCGGTGCCACCGACGACGAGGACGGCGACGAGGGCCGCACCGGCGGCGATCCAGGGTTTCTTCATAGGTGCCTCAGGGGGTGTACGGATGATGTGCGTACAGTGAAGCACGATGTGAAGGAATTTTTCAGATATTTTTTGCTAGCGCCACAGACCGTCACATGATCGTCATGTTGCGGCGCTCGTAGCGATCACGTGGACGCGGTCTCTCCCCCGTCATCAGTAGAGGGTCCCTCGACTTCGAGGGGGATCGAGATCGACGAGAGATGCGCCTCCCCCACCCCGAGCAGGTCCGCTGGCGAGGCGCTCATCACCTCGTCCTCCGGAAGCATCTCCGCACGACTTCGAGGGCGCCGTGGCTCACCGGGCAGCCCCGCCCACTCGGTCGGTTCCTCCGGACGCTGCGCGAAAATTCCCATGACCCCATTGTGCTCGCGACGCATCGCGAGGGGATCGGCGGGATCAGCGTGCGAAGACGTACCGCAGAGAGATGCGCCCGCCCTCATCCACCGAGACCTCGGCAGTGACGGTCATCCGGTCGACGGGCGTCGCCGGCAGACGGAACGTCTGAGCGACACCCTCCTCGCGGCCCGCGTCGCCGACCTTCTGCTGCAGATCCCGCAGATCACTCTCCGACCATCCCCACTGAACCGCGCGCTGCTCCAGATCCGAGCGGATTGCGAGCCAGGTGGTGCTCGAGGCGGGAGTGACCGTCAGAGTGGTCAGCCTGTCTCGTTCCGTCGCGAGGGCGAACCAGGAGACCCCGGGGAACGAGACCGCTCCCCCGCTCCCGCGGACATCGAGGGTCAGCGGAACGAGCGTCTCGACCGGTGTGTCGCCGTTCGCGGGGAGACCGAGTTCACTCGCGGAGGCACCGTCGACGACATCGACGGTGGCGAGTCCCCGCCGGTTCAGGAAGTCGAGGCCGGCCTGATCGAACCGCGACTGCCCATCCGGGAGTTGCTGATCGGCGGAGGCGGTCGGAGCGTCTTCGACCCACCACGAGTTCGCCATGCCGTACGCCCCGAACGCCGCGACGGCGCAGACGACGAGCACGACACCGATCGTGATCCACGTCGACAGTCGCTCCCGACGGGCGCGACGCTCCGTCGGCGACGGGCGTCGCGGTGGAGAGGCGGTCGTGGTCATACATCCTGCCTATCACGATGACCGCGAGCACGCGAGGCCCTCGGAAAAAAGCAAAAGCCCCGGATCTCCGCGCATTTCGCGTTGACCGGGGCTTTTCGTCTTGCTGGGGTACCTGGACTCGAACCAAGAACAACGGAACCAGAAACCGCCGTGTTGCCAATTACACCATACCCCAAGGCGCTGAGCCGGAACTCGTGCCGAGGATCAAGCTTACGTGACGCGCGGCCCAGCGCCAAACCGGCGTCGGCCCGCGCGCGTCGCACTCCGCAATCCCGCCGGCGCGGAGTGCGCGCAGAATGCGAGAACCTCGCAGAATCCCACGGGGATTCTGCGAGGTTCTGAAAGTCTCGCGGGCGGGGCGAGAAGCGGCGGACGCTCAGCCGAGGTGACGGACGAGCGCGTCGAGGCGGCGCAGAGTCTCCGCCTTGCCGAGCAGTTCCATCGACTCGAAGAGAGGCGGCGAGACGCGGCGACCGGTCAGCGCCACGCGGGGAGGCCCATACGCGACGCGCGGCTTCAGCCCGAGCTCCTCGACGAGCGCCGTCGACAGCGCCTCCTGCACGGCCGCGGCGGTGAACTCCGTTTCCGGCACGAGCTCGAGGGCTCCGACCGATGCCACGAGCACCTCGGCCGCGTTGGCCGGCAGCACCTTCAGCGCATCCTCGGCGTACTCCACTTCGGAGACGAAGAGGAAGCCGAGCATGCCCGGCACCTCGCCGAGCAGCTGCACACGCTCTTGAACGAGGGGCGCGGCGGCGGCGATGATCGCCCGGTGCTCCGGCGACGGATCCTCGGCGATGAACCCGGCCCCCGCGAGGTAGGGCACGATCCGCGCGGCGAAGTCGTCGGCATCCAGCATCCGGATGTGGTCGCCGTTGATCGCCTCGGCCTTCTTCTGGTCGAAGCGCGCGGGGTTCGGGTTGACGTCGGCGATGTCGAAAGCCGCGATCATCTCGTCGAGCGAGAACACGTCGCGGTCGTGCGAGAGCGACCAGCCGAGCAGCGACAGGTAGTTGAGCAGGCCCTCGTGGATGAAGCCCTTCTCACGTTGCAGGAAGAGGTCGGCCTGCGGGTCGCGCTTCGACAGCTTCTTGTTGCCGGTCTCGCCCAGCACCAGCGGCATGTGGCCGAAGCGCGGGATGAACGTCGTGACGCCGGCATCCACCAGCGCCGAGTACAGCGCGAGCTGACGGGCGGTGGAGGGCATGAGGTCTTCGCCGCGGATGACGTGGGTGATCCCCATGAGGGCGTCGTCGACCGGGTTCACGAACGGATAGAGCGGCACTCCCCCGGCGCGCACGAGCACGAAGTCGGGGAACGAGCCCGCCGGGAACGTCACCTCGCCGCGGATCAGGTCGACGTAGGTGAGGTCATGGTCGGGCACGCGCAGACGCCACGCGGGCTGGCGTCCCTCGGCGCGGAACGCCGCCTTCTGCTCCTCGGTGAGGTCACGGTCGAAGTTGTCGTACCCGAGCTGCTTCGCGCGGCCGTTGGCCTCGTTGCGGGCGTCGATCTCCTCCGCCGTCGAGTAGCTCTCGTACACCGCGCCCGCCGCGACGAGCTTGTCGAGCACCTCGCGGTAGATCTCGTGACGCTGGGACTGCCGGTAGGGGGCGTGAGGACCGCCGACCTCGACGCCCTCGTCCCAATCGATGTTCATCCACCGCAGGGCATCGAGGAGCTGCTGGTAGCTCTCCTCGCTGTCGCGCGCGGCATCGGTGTCTTCGATACGGAAGACGAGCTTTCCACCGTTGTGCCGGGCGTAGGCCCAGTTGAACAGCACGGTGCGGATCAGACCGACGTGCGGCAGACCCGTCGGAGACGGGCAGAACCGGACGCGGACGTCGGCGCCGGAGGCGGTCGTGGTGCGGGGATCGGGAGAGGCAGACATCCCCTCGATCCTACCGGCGGCGTGGCTCACGGCCCCGAGGGCAAGGGATACTCGGCGAGCACCTCGGCGATGACGTCGAGCGCCACGCCGACCGCCGGCACGCGTTCCGCCCCACGGGCGGTCACCACGTGCAGCGTGCGGGCCTCGGCATCCGGTAGCCGGGGAGCGGCGATTCCTGCGAGCAGAGGGAAGGATGCCACGGCCATGCGCGGCAGAATCGCGACCCCCACGCCCTGTGCGACGAGGTTCTCGACCGCGATGTAGTTGTCGGTCTCGAAGGCGATGTCGGGGACAAAGCCCGCTCGCGCACAGGCTTCGAGCAGGTGCCCGCGACACTGGGGGCACCCCGCGATCCACCGCTCGCCCGAGAGACGCGAGAGGTCGATGGGGCCGGCGGCAGCCGGGTGGTCGACGGGCAGGACGAGCACCGTGTCGTCTCCGCCGACTGCGCGCACCGAGAGGCCGTTGGCGGCGAGGTCGAGCTCTCGACGATCCCCCGGATAGCTGTAGGTGAGGGCGATGTCGGCGCGATCCTCGCGCACAGCGACGATCGCTTCGGGCGGCTCGGCTTCGACGAAGCTGATCGACACGCCGGGGCGACGCGCGGTCACCGACGCGATGACGCGGGGAACGACGGTCGATGAGGCGGACGGGAACGCGGCGATGCGCACGCGCCCGGCCCGCAGGCCACGCAGCTCGGCGAGATCGCCGGCGGCGGCCTCGAGCGCCGTCGTCACCACGGCGGCGTGCCGGGCGAGGACACGGCCGGCCTCCGTCAGGCGCACACCGCGCCCGACGCGCTCGACGATGGGCGTGCCCGCGCGCCGCTCGAGCCGTCGCAGTTGTTGGCTCACCGCCGGCTGGCTGTAGCCCAGCGCATGGGCGGCCGCGGTGATCGAGCCCGTATCGGCGATGGCCTTCACCACGCGGAGCGAGTGCGCGTCGAGGTCGTCGTCCTGGTCGGTCATCATCACACATAAGCAGAATGCATGTTTCTCATGCAATACCTGCTCTAGTGCAATGTCGCGCCCCGCGGGAACCTGGATCCATGAGCAGCCTCGCCTCCCGCTTCGCCGGCGGCCGCGACTATCTCGCCGCCTGCACCGTCGGTCTCCCGTCGCGCGCCACCGTGCGCGCCGTGCGCGCGGACCTCGACGCCGCGGCATCCGGTCGCCCCGATGTCGCCGCCGCATCGCGCGCGGTCGAGGATGCGCGCGCCGCGTACGCGCGCCTCGTGCGCGCCCCCGTGAGCGACATCGCGATCGCCTCGCAGACCTCGGTGATGGTGTCCCTCATCGCCGCGTCGCTGCCGGCCGGCGCCGAGGTCCTGTGCCCCGAGGGCGACTTCGCCTCGCTCGTCGCCCCCTTCGCGCACGCGGGCCGAGGTATTCGTCTGCGCACGGTGCCGCTCGACGATCTCGCCGACGCCGTGCGAGCCGAGACCGCCCTGGTGGCGTTCTCCCTCGTGCAGTCGGCGACGGGAGAAGTCGCGGATGCCGCCGGGATCGTCGCTGCGGCCGCCCGCGTCGGGGCGCGCACGCTGTGCGATCTCACGCAGGCCGCGGGCTGGCATCCGGTCGACGCCACCCTCTTCGACGCGACAGTCTGTCACGCGTACAAGTGGCTCTGCTGCCCGCGTGGCGTGGGCTTCCTCACCGTGCGGCCCGACTTTGCACGGTCGCTCCGGCCTGTGCAGGCGGGCTGGTACTCGGGAGACGATCCGTGGGCGTCGTGCTACGGAACCGGCGGCACCCTCGCGCCGGACGCGCGCCGGTTCGACGTCTCGCCCGCCTGGCAGGCCTTCGTCGGGGCCGCTCCCGCGATCGAGATGTTCGCCGACGCCGACATCACGGAGGTCTACGCCCACACGACGGGGTTGGCGGCGCGATTCCGCGAAGGACTCCGACTCCCCCAGCCTGCACGCCCCTCGGCGATCGTCACGTGGCCGGATGCCGACGGCGAAGCCCTCTCGCGGCTGTCAGCTCGCGGCATCACGGCGTCGGGACGCGCGGGCCGCGCGCGCGTCGCGTTCCACGTCTTCAACGACGACGGCGACGTGGACCGCGCGCTCCGCGCGCTGGGGACCACCGCCGTGCCCGCCGCCCGGCCGGTAGCTCTCAGCTACTCGATCTGATCGGCCGACGCGCGCGCGGCCGCGGCCCGGGTGCGTGCGGAACTCCTGACTTTCTGGGCTCGCCGCGTGGTTCTCGACGGCCGCGCGGTGCACGGCCCCGATTTCTCAGGAGTTTCGTACGCGCACGCCGGTAGGTGAGCGGGCTCTCGTGCGCGCCGGGGGCACGTCGCCCCGACGCTCACGACACGCGCGCTCGGACGACCAACGCACCCACGCACACGAGCGCGACCGGCACGAAGGCCCACAGGGCGAGACCCCCGTATCCGACGAGCCCGAGGATCACGCCCGCGAGGACCGATCCGACGGCGGCGCAGGCGGTCATGAGGGTGTCGCTGCGCCCTTGTCGTCGCGGGCGCAGAGAGAGCGGGGTCGCCTCGGTCAGCAACGCGGACCCCGCCACCGTCGCCGCACTCCAGCCGAGGCCGAGCAGAACGAGAGAAATCAGCACCCCGCCCTGAGAGGCCGCGAAGAGCGATGCGATGACCAGCGACGCCGCGAGCAGCGCCTGACCGAGCAGAATCACGGCGAGACGGCCGACGCGGTCGGCGAGGACGCCGAACACCGGGGACAGGCCGTACATGCCGAACACATGCAGCGCGATCGTGACGCCGACGGCGAGCGTGACGGCATCCGGAGCGACGATGTGCGACAGGTGCACAGGAGTCATCGCCATCACCGACGCCATGGTGACGTGCGAGGCGGCGACCGCAAGCATTGCGAAGCGAGCGAGACCGGGACGATCGACCTCGGCGGCCGCGACCACGGAAGCCGCCTTCTCACGGTCGAGGCGCTGCGCGAGCAAAAGGGGGTCGGGCCGCAGAACGAGCAGGTACAGAGCGAAAGCGCACACCTGCGCGGCGAACGAGAAGAGATAGGCGCCCGTCAGCCGCGGCATCCCGATGCTCGCCCCGACGAGCTCACCGGGTGCGAGGAGCAGAGGACCCACCACGCCTCCGACGGTGGTCGCCCAGACCACCGTCGCGAGGTCGCGACCGCGACGAGCGGTCGTCGCGAGGTCGGTCGCGGCGAAACGCGATTGGAGCGTGCCGGCGTTCCCCGCCCCGATGAGCGCGATGCCCACCAGCAGCAGGGGGAAGGTGCGGGTGGCGGCCGCCGCGATGACGACGATGATCCCGCTGAGTGCCGCGAGGTTCCCCGTCGTCAGCGCGAATCGCCGGCCGCGACGGGCAGCCAGTCGGGCGAGCGGAATGGCGGTCAAGGCAGCGCCGAGGGTGACCGCGGCGGTCGCGAAGCCCGACAGCGCCTCCTGGCCCGACAGATCGGCCGCGAGGAGAGCTCCGAGCGACAGGGTGGCCCCGAAAGCCACTCCGGTGAGCACCTGCCCCGCCGCCAGGACCCGCACCGTACGGCGCTGGGTGGCGGCGAGGTCGATGCCCACCGGCGCGGTCGCGTCAGGCATCGCGCGCGGTGTTGCGCAGAACCCCGATACCGCTGACCTCGACCTCGACGGCATCACCGGCGACGAAGGGACCGACGCCGGCGGGGGTGCCGGTGAGGATCAGGTCGCCGGGCAGGAGCGTGAAGACCGCGGATGCGTACGCGACCAGGGCGCCGACGCCGTGGATCATGTCGGACACCGGGCCCTGCTGACGGACCTCTCCGTTGACGCGCGTGGTGATCGCGGCGGTCTCGAGGTCGAGCTCGGTCTCGATGACGGGTCCGACGGGGCAGAACGTGTCGAACCCCTTCGCGCGCGACCACTGCCCGTCACTGCGCTGAAGGTCTCGAGCGGTGACGTCGTTGGCCACGGTGTAACCGAAGATGTAGTCGCTCGCCTTTTCGGCGGGGACGTTCTTGGCGATACGGCCGATGACGACGGCGAGCTCGCCCTCGTAGTCGGTGTGCGAGCTCAGACTCGTAGGCCGAACGATCACGTCCCCCGGGCCGATCACCGAGGTGTTGGGCTTGAGGAACATCAGGGGCTCGGCCGGCGCCTCGCCGCCCATCTCGGCGGCGTGGTCGTGGTAGTTCTTGCCGATGCAGACCACCTTCGACCGCGGGATGACCGGCGCGAGAAGCGCGACATCGGACAGGGGCACGCGCTCCCCCGTCGTGTCGAATCCCGCGAACATCGGGTCTCCGGCGAGGACCACGAGCTCGCCGTCGTCGACGATCCCGTAGCGAATGGCATCCTGGTGGCTGAATCGAGCGATCTTCACCGCTTCAGCCTATCCGCGGGGTCGGACATGGCATCCGTCTCCCGACCCGCGCGGAGCGCGCGAGACCGGGTCGAGCGAAACCGCATCAGCGCGCCCAGGATTCCGCACCCATAAACGCGATCCACGCGCAGAAACACGTGCACACCGCGTTTCCGTGAGCGGATCGCGTTTATGGACGGGGGCGGGCTGCGCCGCATCACCGATGCCGACACCGACGAACCCGCTTCCGACCCAACCGAAAGCCGCACCCATCGCACCCATAAACGCGATCCACGCGCAGAAACACGTGCACACCGCGTTTGCGTGAGCGGATCGCGTTTATGGCGGACGATGCCCGGCGGAGACGACGGAGGGGCCCCCGGCATCCGGGAACCCCTCCGATGGACTCAGCGATTACGCGTCGAGGCGGTACAGCCAGCCGTGCTTGTCTGCGGCGCGGCCGTACTGGATGTTCGTCAGCTCTTCGCGCAGTTCGAGAGCCAGGGTGCCCGTGGGCTGCTCGTCGATGAAGTCGCGGCCCTTGAGCATGCCGATCGGGGTGACGACCGCGGCCGTGCCGCACGCGAACACCTCGACGATGTCTCCGGATGCCACACCCTGGCGCCACTCGTCGAGCGAGACGTTGCGTCCCTCGACGTGGTGTCCACGGTCGCGAGCGAGCTGCAGCAGCGAGTCGCGCGTGATGCCCTCGAGGATCGAGTCGGACTGCGGGGTGACGATCGTGCCGTCCTTGTAGACGAACACGACGTTCATGCCGCCGAGCTCTTCGACGTTGCGGTCCTGGTCGAGGAAGACGACCTGGTCGCACTCGTTCTCGTACGCCTCGGACTGGGGCAGGAGGCTGGCGGCGTAGTTGCCACCGGTCTTCGCCGCACCGGTACCGCCCTTGCCGGCGCGCGAGTAGTCCTCGCTGAGCCAGATCGAGACCGGCTTCACGCCGCCCTTGAAGTACGCACCCGCGGGGCTGGCGATGAGGTAGTACGCGACCTTGTGCGCGGGGCGCACGCCGAGGAACGCCTCCTTCGCGAACATGAACGGCCGCAGGTAGAGGCTCTGATCCTCGCCCGACGGCACCCACGCGCCGTCGACGGCGATCAGCTCGCGCAGCGACTGCAGGAAGTACGGCACGGGCAGCTCGGGCAGCGCCAGGCGGCGGGCCGAGCGCTGCAGACGACGACCGTTCTGGTCGGGGCGGAAGGTGTGCACGGATCCGTCGGCGTGACGGTAGGCCTTGATGCCCTCGAAGATCTCCTGTCCGTAGTGCAGGACAGCTGCGGCCGGGTCGAGCGAGATCGGCCCGTAGGGCGAGACGCGCGGGCGGTGCCAGCCGCCGCGGACCGACCAGCAGATGTCGACCATGTGGTCGGTGAAGCTCTGCCCGAACCCGGGGTTGGCGAGGATCGCGTCGCGATCCGCCGCGCTCTTCGCCGCGAGGTTGCGGGTGACGGCGAACTCGAGCGGGTCGAGTCCGGTGTCGGGGTCAGTGTCGATGGTGGTCATTCGTGATCCAAAACTGTTCGATGCGCGGGGGCGATGCGGGCCGATCGGTCCAGGTTACGCCTGGACGCGTTCGACGATGGCGTCGCCGATCTGAGCGGTGCTGCGGGCGCCGTCGCGGCTCGCGATGTCGTCCTCGACCGCGCGGGTGACGCGGGCGGCTTCGTCGGTGAGCCCGAGGTGATCGAGCAGGAGGGCGACGGAGAGGATCGCGGCCGTGGGGTCGGCCTTCTGGGTGCCCGCGATGTCGGGCGCCGATCCGTGGACGGGCTCGAACATCGAGGGGAACGCGCCGTCGGGGTTGATGTTGCCCGAAGCGGCGAGGCCGATGCCTCCGGTGACGGCGCCGGCCAAGTCGGTCAGGATGTCGCCGAAAAGGTTGTCGGTGACGATCACGTCGAAGCGGCCCGGGTTCGTGACCAGGAAGATCGTTGCCGCGTCGACGTGCAGGTAGTCTACGTCGACCCCGGGGTACTCGGATGCCACGGCATCCACGATCCGCTTCCACATGCCGCCGGCGTGCACGAGCACGTTCGTCTTGTGCACGAGCGTGAGCTTATGGCGACGACGTTCCGCGAGGGCGAACGCGTATCGGACGACTCGCTCGACACCGAAAGCGGTGTTCACCGACGTCTCGTTGGCGACCTCGTGCGGAGTGCCGCGACGGATCGCACCGCCGTTGCCGACGTACGGGCCCTCGGTGCCCTCGCGCACGACCACGAAGTCGATGTCTCCCGGGTCGGCGAGCGGACCGCCCGCACCGGGGTACAGCTTCGACGGACGCAGGTTCACGTAGTGGTCGAGCTCGAACCGAAGCTTCAGCAGAAGGCCCCGCTCGATGTTCGCGTCTTTCAGGCGCGGGTCGCCGGGGACTCCCCCGACGGCGCCGAGCAGGATCGCATCCTGCGCTGCGATGGCCGCGAGGTCGTCATCGGTGAGCGTGTCGCCCGTCTCGAGGTAGCGACCCGCCCCGAGGGAGAAGTGCGTCTTCTCGAAGACGACTTCGGATTCGGCGGTGACCGCGTCGAGGACCTTCACGGCCTCCGCAACGACCTCGGGACCGATGCCGTCACCGGGGATGACGGCCAGCTTCACGACACGCGACATCGCTCTCCTCAGAGCTCGGGGCACGTCACTTCGTCGACGTGCCGCGGGTTCCTCCCAGGGTAGTGGCAGCGATCACACCCGCGACGACGATGAGGCCCGCCCCGATCAGAGCCGTGATGACCACACCCGAGTCGAACGCGTGTGCCGCGGCGGTCCGCAGAGCCTCGGCCAGGGTGGCGTCGTCGAGGATGTGCGAGACGGCGACAGCCCCGGCGAGGGTTTCTCGGGCGGCTGAGGCCGCGGCATCGGGCAGCCCCGCTGGCAGGACCAGCTGAGCGCGGTAGAACGCCGCCAGGATGCCGCCGAGCACAGCCGTTCCGAGCACCGCGCCCACCTCGTACGCCGTCTCGGAGACGGCGCTCGCGGCACCCGCCTTCGCGGAGGGCGCGCTCGACAGGATCAGCTCGTTCGACACCGTTTCAGCCGCACCGATACCGACGCCCAGCAGACCGAATGCCACGACGAGCTGAACGAGGTCGGCGGTCGAGAGCGCGACCATCACGTAGGCGACCGCCGAGAAGCCGAGCGCGATCGGCACGACGACGCGCGGTGCGAAACGCGCCGCGATGGGCACGACCGCGAGGCCGGACACGATCATGAGGGCGAGCCCCGGGAGCAGGGCGAAGCCCGCGACCATCGGCGTCAGCCCGACGACGAGCTGCAGATGCTGGGCGACGAAGTACAGGAACCCGACGAGACCGACCACGCTCAGCAGGTTCACGAGGATCGCGCCCGAGAACGTGCCGCGCTGGAACAGCGTCATGTCGAGCATCGGCGCGGACAGGCGCCGCTGACGCCGCACGAACAACCAGCCGAAGACGACGCCGATGACGAAGAGCAGGGGCGCGAGTGACACCGGGCCGTCGACGGCGAGCTTCTTGATGCCATAGACGATCGGCACCATGGTCGCGAGCGACAGGAGGACGCTGATCGGGTCGAAGCGGCCAGGCGCGGGGTCGCGACTCTCGGGCACGAAGATCGGGGCGAGGATGAGCAGAGGCACGAGCACCGGTACCGCCATGAGGAATACCGAGCCCCACGAGAAGTGCTCGAGCAGGAAGCCGCCGACGATCGGACCGAGCGCAGCGCCGGCCGAGAAGCCCGAGGCCCAGATCGCGATCGCGAAGCGACGCTGATCACGGTCGCGGAAGATGCTCCGCAGCAGGGACAGCGTGGAGGGCATGAGCATCGCGCCGAACACGCCCATCAACGCGCGGCCCGCGATGAGAGCAGCCGCCGTCGGGGCGAAGGCGGACAGCGCCGACACGGCTGCGAAACCCGTCGCGCCGATCAGCAGCATGCGCTTGCGGCCGAAGCGGTCGCCGAGGGTGCCCATCGTGACGAGGAGACCAGCCAGAACCAACGGGTAGACGTCGATGATCCAGAGCTGCTCGATGCTCGACGGCTGCAGGTCGAGTGCGATCTCGGGGAGAGCGAAGCTCAACACCGTGTTGTCGACCGAGACCAGGAGCACGGGCAGCATGAGCACCGCCAGCGCGAACCAGCCACGCCACCCGGCGCGGGTCACGGCGATGTCTTGCGTGGGCAACGACGAGGTGAGCATTCTTCAAATCCGTTTCTAAACCGTCCAGCCGGTATAGTAACAGACGAGAAGCATCCGCCGCCAGTACGATCGAGGAGTCATGAGCCGCCCCCCACTCGCCCGCGAAGCCGTCCTCGACGCGTTCACGCGCATCCTCGTCGACGAGGGAGAGCGCGCGGCGACCGTCGATGCCACCGCGCGATCGGCCGGTGTCTCCAAGGGCGGTCTCCTCTACCACTTCAGCTCCAAGAGCGCCCTCGAAGCGGCGCTCGTGGAGCGCCTCGAGAAGCTCGCGCGCGAAGACGTGGAAGAGATCGAGAGGTCCACGGAGGGCGCCGTCGCCGCGCACATCCGCTCATCGCAGAACACCGGCTCCGCGCTCGACGTGACGATCCTCGCGGTATCCCGCCTCGCGCAGAACGGCAACGACGCCGCCACCGCATCACTCCGACGCGTGCGCGAGCTCTGGGAAGATAGCCTGCGGGGCCACACCCGCGACGAGACCGCACTGCAGATCGTGCTGCTCGTCAGCGACGGCCTCTACTTCAACGCCGTTCTCGACCTCAACGCCGTCCCGAGCCCGCGGGTCGAGGGTGCTGACCTCGACAAGCTCATCGCCGCGGTCGTCGCGGCGACCACCTGAACGACGGGTGACCGGCGCATCCATCCAGGATGCGGCCAGCGAGCCGCGCGCCGAAGAGGCCACCGTCCTGACCCCTCGCGGGCTGCTCGCATCGTCGCCCAGGCCGTCACGCCATGAACACCCCGTACAGAACCATCCCGGAAACGACGAAGGGGGCCGCTCCCGCGACCCCCTCCCCCGAACGCTGTCGCGTCAGTCTTCGGACGATGTCGATCTGCCGGAACAGGTCGGCGCCGACGGCCTCGCGCATGGCGCCGAGGATCTCGTCGGGCACGGGCGAATCGACGGTGAGGACCGAGAGCGCACGGCCCGTAGCATCCGGAGCCGCCACCTGGAGACCGGCGATGTTGATGCCCGCCTCGCCCAGCTTCTGGCCGTAGATCGCGACGATGCCGGGGCGGTCGGCGTAGCGCATCACGAGGTGGTGCTTCTCGATCGGCACCTCGATGTCGTAGCCGTTGATGGCGACGACCTTCGGCACCATGCGGGTTCCGGCGAGCGTACCCGCAACCGTCAGGGTCGAGCCGTCGGCGAGCGTGCCGCGCAGGATCGTGATGTTGCGGTACAGCGGGCTCTCGGCTTCGACGACGAGCCGCGCCTCGACCCCGCGCTGTTCGGCGAAGAGCGGCGCGTTGACGTACGACACGCTCTCGCTGACGATCCGGCTGAAGTATCCCTTCAGCGCGGCGAGGCGGTAGACGCTCACGTCGTAGGCGGCGAGCTCGCCGCGCACCTCGATGTCGAGGCTGGTGAGGGCGCTGTCGGCGAGGCCGCTGAAGAACTGGCCGAGCATCTCGACGAGCGCGATACCGGGACGCACGAACGGGTCGATCGCGCCGCCGGCGACGTTCACGGCATCCGGAACGAGGTCGCCCTCGAGGGCGAGCTTCACGGAGCGGGCGACGGAGACACCCGCCTTCTCCTGCGCTTCCTCGGTGCTGGCGCCGAGGTGCGGGGTGACCACGACGTTCGGCAGGTCGAGGAGCTTGCGCGCCGGGCCGCCCTCGGCGGGAGGCTCGGTCGAGAACACGTCGAGGCCGGCACCGGCGATCTCGCCGGCGGTGAGGGCGTCGAACAGCGCCTCCTCGTCGATGAGGCCACCTCGCGCGACGTTGATGACGTACGCCGTCTTCTTCATGCGGCGCAGCTGCTCGGCGCCGATCATTCCCGTCGTCTCGGGCGTCTTGGGCATGTGGATGGTGACGAAGTCGCTCTGCTCGAGGAGCTCGTCGAGCGAAACGAGCTGCACACCGAGCTGCTGAGCACGAGCCGCGGTGACGTAGGGGTCGTACGCGATCACGCGCATGTCGAACGCCTGCAACCGGGCGGCGATCAGCGCACCGATGCGTCCGAGACCGATGATGCCGATCGTCTTCTCGAACAGCTCGGTACCGGTGAACAAGCTGCGCTTCCACAGGCCCTGCGCGAGCGAGGAGTGGGCAGCCGGGATGCGGCGGGCGAGAGACAGCACGTGCCCGACGGTGAGCTCGGCGGCCGAGATGATGTTGGAGGTCGGCGCATTGACGACCATGACTCCGGCCGCGGTGGCCGACTTGATGTCGACGTTGTCGAGGCCGACACCGGCACGGGCGACGACCTTGAGCGACGGCGCTGCGGCGAGAGCCTCGGCGTCGATCTGGGTGGCCGAGCGCACGAGCACCGCGTGCGCGTCGGCGAGGGCCGAGAGCAGCGCGGGGCGGTCGGTCCCGTCGACGTTGCGCACGTCGAAGTCGGGGCCGAGCGCGTCGATCGTGGCGGGAGAGAGTTCTTCGGCGATGAGCACGACGGGCTTCGTCACGGATGCGTCCTTCGAAACGGTGCTGGGGGTCTGACGCGCACCGTCGCGCACCGCCGGCGCGAACCGGGCGCGCGACCCGTGCGGGCCGTCTGCCAGCCTAGCGCGGAGGCGCACGGATGCCGGACCGTGTGACGCCGGAGGGTCGCCTACGACGACGTGCGCGGAGCCGCGCTTACGACCCGTACAACCCGTACGACGTCGTCCCGTACCCCACGATCGCGAGCCAGAAGGCCGCCGACAGCGTCAGGCCGGCCAGCAGCACGAGGGCGAACTCCCCCGCCTTCCGCCGCGCGCCGATCGCGAAAGCGACGCCGAACGCGATGAGCGGGAAGACGATCGGCAGGCAGTAGACGAACCAGCCGAGGCCGTTGAGACCCAGCGGCCCGTTGACCTGCAGGATGAGCAGGGCCACCGAACTCCACACGACGTACGCGTAGAACAGTCCGAAGATTCCCGCGATCGTGACGACGAGCCACGTCGGCAGGTGACGGGTGCGGGCGACGGCGCTCATGCGAGAGATCCCATCGACAGGAACGGCCACGGCACGAGCAGGACGATGCCCAGGATCAGCAGCGGGAATCGCTGCCACGTGCGCCACGACCGCGTGAGCACGAGGACCGTCACGAACCACACGATCGGGGCGAGGGTGGCCCCGATCGTCATCGCGACGACGGTCACATCCGGGATGGGGATGCCGAGGCTCTGGAGCTGGCGTCCCGAAAGCAGCCAGCCGAGCGCGAAGAGCAGGAACGTCGCCGCCACCATGCCGATGCCCACGAGGCCGACGTTTCCGAGCGGCGCGGAATGCGCGGCATCCGGAGTCGCGTCCGAAGGGGAATCGACGGATGCCGCGGCCTCGGGCGCGCGCGGCGCCTCGCGTGTCGGCGGCGCATCCGAAACAGGGGGCTGAGGCACGAGCGGTTCCGGTCCCGCGACCGGCTCCCCCACCGGGTCGGGCGTGCGCTTGTCGCCGACGTCGAGAGTCGGATCGTCGTCACCGCCCCACGAGAGGGCGTCGTCATCGCGCGGTGTGCTCACGATCCCACGGTAGCGGCGCTCCCCCGCGACCGGGCCACGCCCCGCCGGGCGCCGCGTCCATGGCATCCGGGGCCAGAACACCCGATGCAACGGCGAACGCCCCGGAACCGTAAGCGCGGGTTCTAACGGTGGTCGCAACACCCCAGATTTTGGGAGGTTGCGACCACCGTGTCGTTTTCGGAGGAGAAGGATCGTCGTCGGGATGAGTTCCTGACGCTGTTGAAGGAACTCGGCAGTGTGACGTTGGCTGCGCGAGAGCTCGGGATGAATCGGAATACGGGTTTCACCTGGGCCAGGAAGGCGGGGTTCCGTTCCGAGGGGAAGTTCCCGGCGCGGCCGCATCCGCGTCGGGGCGAGTATGCCCGGCTGCGCGGGGAAGGTGTGTCGCGGCGGGACGCCGCAGCGCAGGTCGGCATCCACGAGCGCACCGCACGGGATTGGGATCACGGGGTCCGGCATTCGCGGAACTCGCGGTTCTACCCGGACGGGCGACGCGTTGACTACTCGACTGGGCGCACCACGATGGAGTCCATGACGACCCCACCGCCCCGGGTTCCGGCGCAGATCGGTTCTCGGCTGCTGTCTCTGCAGGAGCGGGAGAAGATCGCCGATTTACGGCGGCTCGGGTGGACGTTGCGGTCGATTGGCCGGGAGCTGGACCGGGCAGCGTCGACGATCAAGCGCGAACTCGACGCGCGCAGGGATGCGAACGGGCGTTACCTGCCGCACGCCGCTCACCGCGATGCCGCGGCGAAGAGGGTCCGGCCGAAGCCCGCGAAGCTGGCCCAGCCCGGACGGTTGCGGGAGTACGTCTCGGACCGGCTGAAGGAACAATGGTCTCCGGGACAGATCAGCGGCGTCCTGTCGCGAGATCACGCGGGCGACGAGAGTATGCAGGTGAGCGCGGAGACGATTTACCAGGCGATTTACGTCCAGGCTCGCGGCGGTTTGAAACGCGAGGTCGCCGATGCGCTGCGCACCGGGCGCGCCCGCCGCAAACCGCACCGCACGCCCGAGCATCGCACGAGCCGTTTCGTTGATCCGATGGTGATGATCAGTGAGCGACCGCCGGAGGTCGCAGATCGCGCCGTCCCCGGGCATTGGGAGGGGGATCTGATCATGGGAGCTGGTAATCAGTCCGCGATCGTCACCCTCGTCGAACGCGCCACCCGCTACGTCATGCTCGGGCATCTGCCCGCCCGTGATCACACCGCCGAAACCGTCCGCGACGTCCTGGTGGGCCTGATCGGCAGCCTCCCGGCGCACCTGCGGGGGTCGCTCACCTGGGACCAAGGGACGGAGATGGCCGCGCACAAGGCGTTCACGGTCGCCACCGACGTCCCCGTCTACTTCTGCGACCCCGCCAGCCCCTGGCAGCGCGGATCGAACGAGAACACCAACGGCCTGCTCCGGCAGTACTTCCCGAAAGGCACCGACCTGTCCGTCTACGGTCCGGAAGACCTCGAGCACGTCGCCCAGAAACTCAACGGCCGCCCACGCAAAACGCTGGGCTGGGACACCCCAGCCCAGCGTCTGCTAGAACTCGTTTAGTTCAGTTGGTGTTGCGACGACCTCTAGAAACCGCCAAGGCCCCGGGGCGTTCGACGGACGGATCAGCGGGCGGCCGAGCCCTCGACGTAGTCGCTGTCCTGCTGCTTCCACGCGAACAGACCGCGGAGCTCCTTGCCGGTCGCCTCGATCGGGTGACCCTGCTCCTTCTCACGGAGGGCGAGGAACTCGGTCGCGCCGTTGTCCTGGTCGTCGATGAAGCGCTTCGCGAACGCGCCGGACTGGATGTCGGCGAGGACGGCCTTCATGTTCTCCTTCACCGACGGGTCGATGACGCGGGGGCCGGAGACGTAGTCGCCGTACTCGGCCGTGTCGGAGATCGACCAGCGCTGCTTGGCGATGCCGCCCTCCCACATGAGGTCGACGATGAGCTTGAGCTCGTGCAGCACCTCGAAGTACGCGATCTCGGGCTGGTAGCCAGCCTCGGTCAGCGTCTCGAAGCCGTACTGGACGAGGTGGCTCATGCCGCCGCAGAGCACGGACTGCTCGCCGAACAAGTCGGTCTCGGTCTCTTCGGTGAAGGTCGTCTTGATGACGCCGGCGCGGGTGCCGCCGATGGCCTTCGCGTACGAGAGAGCGGTGTCCCAGGCCGAACCCGAGGCGTCGCGCTCGACGGCGATGATGTCGGGGATACCGCGGCCCGCGACGTACTCGCGACGCACGGTGTGACCGGGAGCCTTGGGCGCGACGAGGATCACGTCGACGCCCTCGGGAGCGTCGATGTAGCCGAAGCGGATGTTGAAGCCGTGCGCGAAGGCGAGCGTCTTGCCCTCGGTCAGCTTGTCCTTGATCGAGTCGGCGTAGATCGAGCGCTGGTGCTGGTCGGGCGCGAGGATCATGATGAGGTCGGCCCACTCGGCGGCATCCGAGACGTTCTTGACCTCGAAGCCGTCTTCCTGCGCCTTGGGGGCCGACTTGGAGCCGTCCTTGAGCGCGATGACGACCTCGACACCCGAGTCGCGCAGGTTCTGCGCGTGCGCGTGGCCCTGCGAGCCGTAGCCGACGATCGCGACCTTCTTGCCCTGGATGATCGAGAGGTCGGCGTCGTCGTCGTAGAAGATCTCTGCCATGGAATTTTCTCCTTGGTTTCAGGTCCCTGAGCTTGTCGAAGGGACCGGGTTGTGGGACGTGTGAAGTTGGGCAGTCGGACCCTTCGACAGGCTCAGGGACCGACGGGTTCGGGGTGTCGGGCCCGTCGACGCGCTCAGGGACCGACGGGGTTCAGCTGCGGAGGACGCGCTCGGTGATGCTCTTGCCTCCGCGACCGACGGCGAGAAGGCCCGACTGCGCGAGCTCTTTCACTCCGAACGGCTCGATGGCCTTCAGGAACGCACCGACCTTGCCCGAGTCGCCCGTGATCTCGATCACGATCGCATCGGGTGCGTAGTCGACCACCGACGCGCGGAAGAGGTTGACGACCTCGAGCACGTTCGAGCGGGTCGCGTTGTCGGCCCGCACCTTGACCAGCACGTGCTCGCGCTGGACGGATGCCGCGGGGTCGAGCTCGACGATCTTGATCACGTTGATCAGCTTGTTGAGCTGCTTCGTGACCTGCTCCAGCGGCAGACCTTCGACGTCGACGACGACCGTGATGCGGGAGAGACCCGGCACCTCGGTGACGCCCACGGCGAGGGACTCGATGTTGAACCCGCGGCGGGCGAAGAGGCCGGCGACGCGCGTGAGCAGACCGGGCTTGTCCTCGACGAGGAGGCTCAGAACGTGACGAGACATCTCAGTCCTCCTGTTCGTTGAAGGCGGGCGAGTGGTCGCGCGCGTACTGGACGTAGCTGTTGCTGACGCCCTGCGGCACCATCGGCCACACCATCGCGTCGGCGCTCACGACGAAGTCGATCACGACCGGACGGTCGTTCGTGTCCAGCGCGAGCTGGATGGCGGCGTCGATCTCGTCTTCCTTCTCGACGCGGATCGCGAGGCACCCGTACGCTTCGGCGAGCTTGACGAAGTCGGGGATGCGGCGCGTGCCGTGTCCCGTGTTCAGGTCGGTGTTGGAGTGGCGTCCGTCGAAGAACAGCGTCTGCCACTGGCGCACCATGCCGAGTGAGGAGTTGTTGATGATCGCGACCTTGATGGGGATGTCGTTGATGACGCAGGTCGCGAGCTCCTGATTGGTCATCTGGAAGCAGCCGTCGCCGTCGATCGCCCACACGGCACGCTCGGGCTGAGCGACCTTGGCGCCCATCGCGGCCGGAACCGCGTAGCCCATGGTGCCGGCGCCGCCGGAGTTCAGCCAGGCGTTGGGGCGCTCGTACTTGATGAACTGCGCCGCCCACATCTGGTGCTGACCCACACCGGAGGCGTAGACGCCCTCGGGACCGGTCAACTCGCCGATGCGCTGGATCACGTGCTGCGGCGAGAGCAGACCGTCACTGGTGGGCGTGTAGCCGAGCGGGAACTCCTCGCGGAGGCCGTTCAGGTACGTCCACCACTCCGAGTAATCGTGCGGGTGCTCGGCGTCGGCGGCGCGGAAGGCGGCATCCAGGTCGACGAGCACCTCTTTGAGGTCGCCCACGATCGGCACGTCAGCGGTGCGGATCTTGGAGATCTCGGCGGGGTCGATGTCGACGTGCACCACCTGCGCGTGCGGTGCGAACAGCGACGCCTTGCCCGTCACGCGGTCATCGAAGCGCGCGCCGAGGGAGACGATGAGGTCGCTCTCCTGAAGGGCGAGCACCGCGGGAACGGTGCCGTGCATGCCGGGCATCCCCAGGTGCTGCTCGTGCGAGTCGGGGAATGCGCCCCGCGCCATGAGCGTGGTCACGACGGGCGCACCGGTCGCCTCGGCCAGGACCTTCAGCTCGGCAGCGGCGTTCGCGCGGATCGTTCCGCCGCCCACGTACAGGACGGGCTTCTGCGCGGTGGCGAGCAGCTGCGCCGCGGCCTGGATCTGCTTGCCGTGAGCCTTCGTCACCGGACGATAGCCGGGCAGGTCGATCTTGGGCGGCCAGACGAAGGGCACCTCGGCCTGCTGCGCATCCTTCGTGATGTCCACCAGCACGGGACCGGGACGACCCGTCGAGGCGATCTCGAAGGCCGCGGCGAGGGCGCCGGGGATCTCCTCGGCGGTCTTCACCAGGAACGAGTGCTTGGTGATGGGCATCGTGATGCCGACGATGTCGGCCTCCTGGAACGCGTCCGTCCCCATGAGGGTCGAGAACACCTGTCCGGTGATGCACACGAGAGGCACCGAGTCCATGTAGGCGTCGGCGATCGCGGTGACGAGGTTGGTGGCACCCGGACCCGACGTCGCGATCGCGACGCCGACCTTGCCGGAAGCCGCGGCGTAGCCCTCTGCCGCGTGGCCGGCGCCCTGCTCGTGGCGCACGAGGATGTGGCGGACGTGCTCGTCGTCCATCAGCGGGTCGTAAACGGGCATGATCGCCCCGCCCGGCAGGCCGAAGACGTCGGTGACACCGAGCAGGTCGAGCGAGCGGACGACCGCCTGCGCACCCGTCATCACGGGCGCCGGGGCGGTGCGAGCGGGAGGCCGGGGCACGGCCGCCGTAGGGGAATCGATGGACATGGGAGTACCTCGAGAACCGGAAGAAGGTGAGAAAAGGGGGACGGCCGTCAGCCCGTGACCGCGCCCTCCGCGGCGGAGTGCACGAGCTTGGAGTACTTGGCCAGAACGCCACGGGTATAGCGCGGGGGAAGCGGTTCCCAGCCTTCGCGGCGGGAACTCAGCTCGGCCTCATCGACGATCAAGTCGAGAGTGCGAGCGGCGATATCGACCCGTATCAGATCACCATCGCGCACGAAGGCGATCGGACCTGCGTCCACCGCTTCGGGAGCTATGTGGCCGATGCAGAGGCCGGTTGTGCCGCCTGAGAATCGACCGTCCGTCAAGAGTAGTACATCTTTTCCGAGCCCCGCGCCCTTGATGGCTGCGGTGATCGCCAGCATCTCGCGCATGCCGGGGCCGCCCTTGGGGCCCTCGTAGCGGATGACCACGACATCGCCCGCGGCGATGTCGCCCGCCTCGAGCGCGTCCATGGCGGCGCGCTCGCGCTCGAACACGCGGGCGGGGCCCTCGAAGACGTTGCCGTCGAAGCCGGCCGACTTCACGACGGCACCCTCGGGAGCCATCGAGCCGTGGAGGATCGTGATGCCGCCCGTGGCGTGGATCGGGTCGTCGAAGCGGTGGATCACCTTTCCGTCGACGGGGTCGGGGTTCAGGTCGGCGAGGTTCTCGGCGAGCGTCTTTCCGGTGACGGTCAGCGCGTCGCCGTGCAGCAGACCCTCGTCGAGCATCGCCTTCATGATGACGGGGATGCCACCGTGACGGTCGACGTCGTTCATGACGTACTGACCGAACGGCTTCATGTCGGCGACGTGCGGGGTGCGGTCGCCGATGCGGTTGAAGTCGTGCAGGTTCAGCTCGACCTCGGCCTCGTTGGCGATCGCGAGGAGGTGGAGCACGACGTTGGTCGAGCCGCCGAGCGCCATGGCGAGGGCGATGGCGTTCTCGAACGCCTCTTTGGTGAGGATGTCGCGCGTGGTGATGCCCTGGCGCAGCAGGTTGACCACGGCCTCGCCCGAACGGTGGGCGAAGTAGTCGCGACGACGGTCGGCCGACGGCGGGGCGGCGGAGCCGGGAAGGCTCAGACCGAGGGCTTCGGCGACCGAGGCCATCGTGTTGGCGGTGTACATACCGCCGCACGCACCCTCACCCGGGGCGATCGCGCACTCGATGCGCTTGAGGTCGGCCTCGCTCATCTTGCCCGCGAGGCACGCGCCCACGGCCTCGAACGAGTCGATGATCGTGACGTCCTTCTCGGTGCCGTCGCTGAGCTTGACCCAGCCGGGGGCGATCGAGCCCGCGTAGAGGAAGACGCTCGACAGGTCGAGACGAGCGGATGCCATGAGCATGCCCGGGATCGACTTGTCGCAACCCGCGAGCAGGACGGACCCGTCGAGGCGCTCGGCCATCATCACGGTCTCGACGCTGTCGGCGATGACCTCGCGCGAGACGAGCGAGAAGTGCATTCCCTCGTGGCCCATCGAGATGCCGTCGGAGACGGAAATGGTGCCGAACTGCAGCGGGTACCCGCCGCCGGCATGGACGCCCTCTTTGGCGCCCTGCGCGAGGCGGTCGAGGCTCAGGTTGCAGGGGGTGATCTCGTTCCAGCTCGACGCGATGCCGATCTGGGGCTTGTCCCAGTCCTCGTCGCCCATGCCGACCGCGCGGAGCATTCCGCGGGAGGTCGTGGCTTCGATGCCGTCGGTGACGACGCGACTGCGGGGCTTGATGTCGAACTCGCCGGTGTTCGGATTCTGCGGTGCGGGCATCCTCGCAGTCTATTGCGCGCGCGTAGCGCGCCGATGCGCCACGAGTGTCGAATCGCTGATCAATCCGTGTGCGCGCGGCGAAGACGCGCGACGTCCTCCAGGACGGTCACGAATGCGTCGATGTCGTCGACGCGCAGTGTGGCCGCGGTCTCTCCCCCGCCGACACGGATGCCGAGGTCTCCGGGGCCGAGGGAGCGCAGCGCGTCCTCATCGGTGACGTCGTCGCCCGCGAACAGCACAGCGGTCGCTTCGACCCGCTCGCGCAGGTGCGCGACGGCGGAGTCCTTCCCCTCGTGGCGGAACGAGAACTCGAGGATGTCGTGGCCCGTTCGACGCCTCCATTCGGGCGCCTCGGCGGCGACGAGCTCATCGGCGATCTCCCGGACGGCGCGGGCGGTCTCGGCATCCGCGGTCCGGGTGTGCACGCCGAAGCCGTACTCCTTCGGCTCGATCCAGACGCCCGTCGTCCCGGCGGCGCGACGACTGACCTCGTCCTGCAGGCGGTCCCGGAGGGCCAGGTCCGCGTCGTCGTCCGTCGCCGCCTCGACGCCCACCCCGGGTACCCAGAACTGCACGCCGTGGGAGCCCGCGAGCCAGATGAGCGAGTCGTCCGTGTGCTCCGCGATCTCGCGGAGGTGGCCGAGCGAGCGTCCGGAGACGAGAGCGACGACCGTGCGGGGAAGCGTGACCAGGTCGTCGAGGACCGCCCGGGCGCCCGGGGTCATGCGCGCCGACATCGGCTCATCGACGAGAGGAGAGAGGGTGCCGTCGAAGTCGACGGCGATCAGCAGGCGGTCGGTCGTGGCGACGGCCTCGATCGTGGCGTCGGCGGCAGTCATTCCGCGTCCTCGCCCTCGGAATCGCCCTCGACCTCGGCGGCGGCCGCCGCGCTCGAGGCCGTGTCGTGGAACGTCGCGAGAGCCTCGAGGAACTCGCGCGACCAGTCCTCGACGTCATGCTCGCGCACGCGTTTGCGCAGCGCCCGCATGCGGCGACCCTGCTCGGCAGCGGGCATGTCGATCGCCCGGACGATGGCATCCTTCAATCCGTCGATGTCGTGCGGATTGATGAGCAGGGCGCTGCCCATCTCGTCGGCGGCACCGGCGAACTCGCTCAGCACCAGCACACCGCGGTTGTCGGTGCGGCTGGCGACGTACTCCTTCGCCACGAGGTTCATGCCGTCGCGGAGAGCGGTCACGAGCATGACGTCCGCGGCGAGGAACAGCGCGACCATCTCTTCACGCGGGTACGACTGGTGCAGGTACCGGATCGCGGTGTGCGTTGTTGTGTCGTGGTCGCCGTTGATCCGCCCGACGGTCATCTCGATCTCGTCGCGCAGCTGCACGTAGGCGTCGACGCGCTCGCGACTCGGGCTCGCGACCTGCACGAGCGTGGCGTCCTCGACCGTGGCGCGGCCGTCCTCGAGCAATTCGCCCCACGCCTTCAGGCGGTGGCGGATGCCCTTCGTGTAATCGAGGCGATCGACCCCGAGCAGGATCTTGCGGGGGTTGCCGAGGCCCTCGCGGATCTCTTTCGCGCGCTGCTGGATCTCGGGCTTCTGCGCGAGCTCGACGTACGAGTCGGCGTCGATCGAGATCGGGAACGCCTTGGCGAGGGCGACGCGCGTGCCGCCCTTCGGGTCCGGAACCAGGATGCCGCTGGCCTTGGTCTCGTACCGCAACTGACGCCGCACGGCTCGCGCGAAGTTGCCCGCGTCCGCAACGCGTTGGAATCCGATCACGTCGGCGCCCAGCAGGCCCTCGAGGACCTGCTTGCGCCACGGGAGCTGCGAGTACAGGCCGTAGGCGGGAAACGGGATGTGGTGGAAGTAGCCGATCGTCAGGTCGGGCCGGAGTTCCCGCAGCATCTTGGGAACGAGCTGCAGCTGATAGTCCTGCACCCACACCGTCGCGTTCTGAGAAGCAGAGGCGGCCGCGGCTTCGGCGAATCGGCGGTTCACGCGGACGTACGCGTCCCACCACGCGCGCTTGTAGGTCGGCGCGGCGATGACGTCGTGGTAGAGCGGCCAGATCGTGTCGTTCGAGAAGCCCTCGTAGTAGTTCTGCACGTCGGCCGCCGACAGCACGACGGGAACAAGGTGCACTCCGTCGAACTCGAACGGGTCGAGCTCGACGTCGGGTTGGCCGGCCCACCCGACCCACGCGCCGTCGGCGCGACGCATCACCGGCTCGAGGGCGGTCACGAGACCGCCGGGGGAACGACGCCACCCTTCACCGTCCGGGGTGCGGTCGACGGGAAGGCGGTTGGCGACGACGACGAAATCGGCCTGGGTCACAGGTCCTCCTCGGGGATCGACCTCAGGCTAACAGCGGCATCGAGCGGCGCAGAGGGCTGGACGGGATGCGATATGGACGCCCCGCCTGTCAAGGCGCGGCGTCGCATCACGCTCCTCGGTAGGTTGAACACATGCGCCAGTACATCTTCGGAACGGGTCTTCTCAGCGCCATCACGGGTGGCATCACGCTCCTGCGGGCTCTGCGCAACGACGAGCCCTTCACGTGGCGCACCGCCCTCGCGTGGCTCAGCTGGGGCATCACGCTGGCTCTCGCGATCGGATCGGTCGTCGACACCCGTCGCGCCCGGCGCGGACGCGTGATCGCGGGCGACTCCCCCGTCGCGAAGAAGCAGCAGAAGCTTTTCAAGAAGCGCCTCGCGCGCTGACCGGACGACGGATGCCACGACCCCGGGGTCGTGGCATCCGTCTGTCTGTCAACGTGTGAGGATCAGCGCGTCGCCCTGGCCTCCACCGCCGCAGAGGGCGACCGCGGCGGTGCCGCTCCCCCGCCGCACCAGCTCGTGGACCGCGTGCACGACGAGCCGGTTGCCCGAGACGCCGATCGGGTGACCGATCGCGATGCCGCCCCCGTGCGGGTTCACGACATCGTCGGACAGGCCCAGCTCGGCCTGCGAACGAGCCACGACAGCGCCGAAGGCTTCGTTGATCTCGACGAGATCGAGATCGGATGCCGAGATGCCCTGCTTCTCGAGGGCTCTCGCGATCGCGCGAGCAGGCTGCGCGTGCAGCGAGTTGTCGGGTCCGGCGACCTGTCCCGCCGCCCCGACGACCGCGAGGACGTCCCATCCGTGCTCCTCGGCCACCGAGCGGGTGGTCACGACCACCGCTGACGCCCCGTCGGAGATCTGCGACGCGTTGCCCGCCGTGATCGATCCGCCCTCGGCGAAAGCGGGGCGGAGCTTCGCGAGCGAGTCGACCGTCGTGTCGGCGCGAATGCCCTCGTCGGCCGTCACGACGACGGGATCGCCCTTGCGCTGCGGGATCTCAACGGGCACGATCTCGGCGTCGAAGACACCCGCCGCCTGCGCGGCGGCGGCACGCTGGTGCGACCGGGCAGCGACCGCGTCCTGCGCCTCACGGGTCACGTCGAATCGCGCGTTGGCGCGCTCGGTGGAAGCCCCCATGCTCTCGCGGTCGTAAGCGTCCGTGAGACCGTCGTACGCGAGGTGATCGAGCACCTCGACCGAGCCGTAGGCGTAGCCCTCGCGCGAGTTCATCAGCAGGTGCGGGGCGCGGGTCATCGACTCCATGCCCGCCGCGACGACGACCGTCGCGTCCCCGAGGCGCAGCATGCGCGCGGCATCGATGATCGCCGTGAGACCCGACAGGCAGACCTTGTTGACGGTCGCCGCATGCACGTCCCACCCGATCCCCGCGGCGACGGCAGCCTGTCGAGCCGCGTTCTGCCCGGCACCGGCCTGGAGCACCTGTCCGACCAGCACCGCGTCGACGGCCTCGGCGGGAAGTCCCCCGCGGTCCAGGGCCCCGCGGATCGCGGCTGCGCCGAGCTGCACGGCGGTGAGCGGGGCGAGCTGACCTTTCAGCCGCCCCTGGGGAGTACGCGCGGCAGCGACGATCACGACGTCTTCGGGGTTCATCGGGTGACCTCCTCGGTGAGTTCCACGGTCAGCGGGGGCTCAGTGGCATCCCGCACCTCGTCGACGCTCACCCCGGGAGCGAGCTCGACGAGCACGAGTCCATCCTCGGTCACGTCGATGACGGCGAGGTCGGTGATGATGCGGTCGACGACACCGCGACCGGTCAACGGCAGCGAGCAGTCGTTCACGATCTTCGGCGAGCCGTCCTTGGCGACGTGCTCCATGAGCACGATGACGCGCGCGGCTCCGTGGACGAGGTCCATGGCGCCGCCGGGACCCTTCACCATCTTTCCGGGGATCATCCAGTTCGCCAGGTCTCCGGAGGCCGACACCTGCATCGCCCCGAGGATCGCGGCGTCGATCTTGCCCCCGCGGATCATCCCGAAGCTCAGCGCCGAGTCGAAGAAGGCCGCGCCGGGGAGCGTGGTCACCGTTTCTTTGCCGGCGTTGATGAGGTCGGCATCCACCGCGTCTTCGGTCGGATACGGACCGACGCCGAGGATGCCGTTCTCGGACTGCAGCACGACGGTCACGCCCTCCGGGACGTGGTTCGGAACGAGGGTCGGCAGGCCGATGCCGAGGTTGACGTACGAGCCGTCGGCGAGTTCGCGGGCGGCTCGCGCCGCCATCTCCGTGCGGGTGAGGGCCATGTCAGAACTCCTTGCTCATCGGTGCGGCGGGACCTGAGCTCGTCGATGCTGAGGTCCCTGAGCTCGTCGAAGGGACCGGGCCCGACTCGGCGACGCCGTCCCGCACCGTGCGCTTCTCGATCCGCTTCTCGATCCCGGGCCCGACCTCGACGAGACGGTGGACGTAGACCCCGGGCAGGTGGACGTCGTCGGGGTCGATCTCGCCGGGCTCGACGAGATGCTCGACCTGGGCGATGCACACGCGCCCCGCCATCGCCGCGAGCGGGTTGAAGTTGCGGGCGGCCTTGCGGAACACGAGGTTGCCGTGTCGGTCACCCTTCCACGCATGGACGAGGGAGAAGTCCGTCGTGATCGCCTCTTCGAGGACGAACTCGCGAGGCACGCCGTCGACATCGAAGACGCGCACGTCTTTGACGGGGGACGCGACCGCGATGCCTCCGGCGCCGTCGTACCGCTGAGGAAGCCCGCCCTCGGCGACTTGGGTTCCGACTCCCGTCTGGGTGTAGAACGCCGCGATGCCAGCCCCACCGGCACGGAGCTTCTCGGCGAGAGTGCCCTGCGGGGTGAGCTCGAGCTCGAGCTCACCGGAGAGGAACTGCCGTTCGAACTCCTTGTTCTCGCCGACGTACGACGACGTCATCTTGCGGATCCGACCAGCCCCCAGCAGGATGCCGAGACCCCAGTCGTCGACACCGCAGTTGTTGGAAACGACGGAGAGGTCTCGCGTCCCTCGGGTGAGCAGGGCTTCGATGAGGGCGATGGGGTTGCCGGAAAGTCCGAAGCCGCCGACGGCGAGGGACGCGCCGTCGGGGATGTCGGAGACCGCGTCGGCGGCCGAGGTCCAGGTCTTGTCGATCACGCGAACTCCTTCGTGTCTGCGTCATCTCATGCTCAGGGCCGCCGCCGGGATGCGCCCAGCGCGATCTTGCGATGTGGATGCCAAGCCGCGTAGCGTCCACATCGTGGACACCGCACCTCATTCGCGCTCACCCGCGAGCGTTCCCGGCGCCCAGGCGATCGCCCGCGCCGCCACACTCCTCCGCCTGGTGACGGCGGCGGGATCCGCCGGGGCGACCATCGGCGACCTTTCCCGCGACGCCGATCTCACGCGCCCCACCGCGCACCGGCTCCTGACCGCCCTCCGCGCGGAGGGGCTCGTCGACCGCGACGAAACGACCGGCCACTGGCTGCCCGGCCCTGAGCTCTACCTCATGGGCAGTGTGGCGGCCTCTCGCTTCGACATCACCGCGACGGCACGCGACGTCGTGCGCTCGCTCGCGGTGCGAACCGAAGAGAGCGCCTTCCTCTCGGTGCGGCGCGGCGACGAGACGGTGTGCCTCGTCCGAGAAGACGGCAGCTTCCCCATTCGCTCCTTCGTGCTTTCCGAGGGAGTGCGTTTCCCGCTGGGCGTGGCATCCGCGGGTCTCGCGATCCTCGCCTTCCTTCCGCCCCATGATGTGGACGCCTATCTCGAGCGCCACGGGGACCTCGCCGAGCGGTTCGGAGCCTCACATGCCCCGGCGCGCCTGCGCGCGCGGGTGCGCGACACCCAGGAGCGCGGGTACGCCGTGAATCCGGGGCTCATCGTGGAGGGCAGTTGGGGCCTGGGGGCGGCCGTGTTCGACCGGGCGGGGGCTCCCCAGTGGGCACTGAGCCTGACCGGCGTCGAGTTCCGTTTCTCGGGTGAGAGACTCGGCGAGCTCGGTCGCATCCTGCTCGCGCACGCGCACCAGCTGTCCACGCGACTCGCGTCACGATAGATACCTCAGGTATATATCTGCGATATGCTTTTCCCATGACCCGCGATGACGATCTCCAGAGATTGCTGCTCGCGGTGCACGCCCTGACGCGCATCGCGGCCCTCGACACCCAGAACGACGCCCCCTCCGCGCAGTGGCGCACCCTCACCCTGCTGCGCGACCACGGACCCCAGCGTCTCGGCGACCTGGCCACCCTCAGCCGCGTGACCCAGCCCGGCATGACGCGCCTCGTCCACCAGCTCAGCGACGCGGGTCTCGTCACGCGCGAGCCGCACCCCGATGACTCGCGCGTCAGCGTCATCGCCGTGACCGACGCCGGTCTCTCCGCCCTCGAGCGCTGGCTCGCACAGTTGAGCGCCGCCCTCGCGCCCCACGTGGCCGATCTGACGGATGCCGAATGGGATGCCGTGAGCACCGCCGCCGGCGCCCTCTCGGCCCGCGTGGGCCTTCAGCCGGAGGTCGTGCGATGAGCGCCGCTCCGAGCGTATGGAAGCAGCCGGCCCAGGTCTGGGCCGTGGCATTCGCGTGCGTCGTCGCGTTCATGGGGATCGGTCTCGTCGACCCGATCCTCCCCGCGATCGCCGAGTCACTGAAGGCGACACCCGTCGAGACCGAGCTGCTGTTCACCAGCTACCTGGTCGTGACGGGCCTCGCGATGCTCGTCACCAGCTGGATCTCGAGCCGAATCGGCGCGAAGGCCACGCTGCTCGTCGGGCTCGCCCTGATCGTCGCGTTCTCGCTCCTGTGCGCGCTGAGCGGAAGCGTCGACGCCGTGATCGGCTTCCGCGCGGGCTGGGGCCTCGGCAACGCCCTGTTCATCTCGACGGCTCTCGCGACCATCGTCGGCGCCGCCTCCGGTGGCAGTTCGGCGGCGATCATCCTGTACGAAGCGGCGCTCGGCCTGGGCATCGCGATCGGACCGCTGCTCGGCGGCAGCCTCGGCGAGGCCAGCTGGCGGGGACCGTTCTTCGGAGTGGTCGCCCTCATGGCGATCGCTTTCGTCGCCGTGGCAGTGCTCCTGCGCGGCCCCGCTCCCGCACGAACGCCCATCCCCTTCAGCGCGCCGTTCCGCGCCCTCGGTCGCCCGGCGCTCGCGATCCTCGCGGCCACCGCGCTGTTCTACAACATCGGCTTCTTCACCCTGCTGGCCTTCTCCCCCTTCCCGCTGGGCTTCGGTGCGATGGGGATCGGGCTCACCTTCTTCGGGTGGGGTGTCGCGCTCGCGATCACGAGTGTCTGGGTTGCCCCGATCCTCCTCCGCCGGATGCGGCTGACGTCGGTTCTGCTGCTCGCCCTCCCCCTGCTCGCTGTCGACCTCCTCGTCGCCGCTTTCGTCGTGGACTCCCCCGTCGGACTCGTGGTCTGCATCGTCGTGGGCGGTCTGGTGCTCGGCGTCGTGAACACGGCGTTGACGGAGGCCGTGATGGAGGCCACCGACCTCCCCCGTTCGGTCGCCTCTTCGGCCTACTCGGCGGTCCGCTTCCTCGGCGGAGCCGTCGCCCCGCCGCTCGCCGCCTTCCTCTGGCACGCCGCGGGCGCGGGAGTGCCGTACGTCATGGCGACCGTGTCCGTGCTGATCGCGGCGGCGTGCGTCCTGTTCGGTCGGCGAGCCCTCGCGCACGTGGACCAGGCCCGCCCGACGATCGCCGACGAGGGAGCCGCCGTCCTCGTGGGCGACGCCGCCTGACGCATCGCGAACGCACGCACGCGCCCTGTCCCGAACGATTCGGGACAGGGCGCGTGTCGGTACAGCGGTCGTGTCAGCTGTGCGCACGACGCCGGAGCAGAAGGGTCACCGCGATGCTCGCGAGGAGCATCGCAGCACCGATACCGATCGCCCCCGCAACCGACGGCGTCCCCGTTGTCGCCAGGGCCCCGGTCGTCGCGGCGGCGATGGGGGTGGCGCTGGTCGACGGCACCGGGCTCACGCTGGCGCTCGGGCTCTCCGTGGTGCTCGGGCTCGGTGAGGGCGACGGGTCATCCGTCGGTGTCGGCGTCGGCGTGATCGTCGGGGTCGGCGTCGGATCCGGCTCCGCGAACAGCTCGCGCACGGCATCCGAGACCTTGGTGCTGGTGAACGCGGCGCCCGCCGCATTCGGGTGGATCGCCCCCTTCTTGATCCCGCCGACGGGGAGCCCCGAGACGGGCACGCTGTCGGGGGCGAGGCTCAGCGTGATGCCGTTGACGTACGCGTCGCGCGAGTTGCACGGCGTGTGCGCCACGGAGTCGGCGAGCAGCGAGACGTAGGTCGCGCCGGAGGCCTCGGTGACCTGCGCCATCGTGTCGTCGAGGTAGGCCTGGGTGGCGTAGAGCAACTCCACGTCCGCATTCGTGTAGGGGTACGCGTTCGTGCGGAACCCGAGCCCCTGGAGGAGCGAGGTGTAGCACCCGTCGCTCGGGGTGTGCGCGGCGTCGGGGGCGAGCGCGGGGTATCCGACCACGATGATCTTCGCATGCGGAGCCCGTGCCTCGATGTCGGCGAGGGCCGCCGACAGGGCGGGTGCCACCGTCTGATCGATCTGCGTCTCGAGCGTGTTCACCGGGCCCGCGGGAGTGTTCACCACGAACTGTTCGGCGCACGAGGCGTGCACGTTGCCGTCGAGACTCCCGGCGACCGGGCCTCCCGCCGTGGCCGCGATGCACATCTGACCGAGCTGCCAGAACCCGAGGTCGTTCCCGCCGATCGTGAGAGTCACGAGGTCGGTGTCTGCATCCAGGGCGTCCGACTGGACCGGTGCCGTCGCCCCGCCCACCGACTGCGGAGTGTCGACCACGTTGGCGATCACGGCTCCGCCGCACGAGCGGTCGTCGAGGTCGAAACCGAACTCGTCGGCGACGAGGTGGGGGTAGTTCTCATCCGACTGATCGCACCCCGCGGCGGGCTGCGTCGCGGCGAGAGGGAGTCCCCACGCGGCGGCGTACGAGTCGCCGAGGGAGACGTAGGAGCGACCGGTCAGGTCGGGGACGGCGGCGGAGGCGGGGGCGGCGATCGCGGCCATCGCCGACACGGCGAGGACGGCGAGCACGACACCTGTGGAGAGAGAACGGCGCATCCGCCCGACGCTAGAGCCCCGACGGCAGGCGAACCGGCTTGTGGCTCCTGAGGGGCCGAACTTCACCCTCACCCCCACCGTTGCGTCAGTCGGCCTCGCCCGCGGCGCGCGCGACCTCCCGCGCCCCTACCTCAGACATGACGATCGAGTAATGATCGACCCCGTCGACGCGTCGGAGGTCTCGCAGCCGCGGGTGGGTCGCCCGGAGCGCGTCGAGGTCGGGGTACAGCGGAGGCACCTCACCGCGCAGACCACGCTCGGCCGCGAGAAGCGTCGTCGGCCGTGGCATCCGCTCGACAGCCCTCCCGATCGCGTCGCCCGCGTTCTGATCGATCGAGTCCTCCTCGACGGTGGACATCACCGTGGCGGGACGTAGAAACGGTTCCGCGCCGACGAGGTCGTACGCGAAGTAGGAATCGAGCAGCGGATCCTCGCGGCCGACGAACGCGGGGTGCGCGCGCCAGAAGCCTCTGTACTCGCCCTCATCGGCGAACCGCCGCTCGAGCCGCGCCGCCGTCGGCCCCAGCACGTGTCGCACGGCTTCCCGCGGCGGCATGCCCGGCGGGAGCTCCAAGGGCAAGCCGCCGTCGACGAGGATGACGCGAACGACTCGATCCGCGTGCCGGTCGGCGAACACGGCGGAGACGAAAGCGCCCATCGAGTGACCGACGACGACGACCTGCTCCACCCCGAGCGCATCCACGACAGCGACGAGGTCGTCGGCGTGCGCGGTCATGCCGAGCGGCCTCTCCCCCCTCTCGCTCCGCCCGCGGCCGCGGAGGTCCGGAGCGATCAGACGCTGCTGGGGTGCCTCGACAGCCAGCCACGCCCAGGCGAGATGCGAGGCGGTCACGCCGTGCACGAGCAGCCACGGCATGCCCACGGCATCCGGATTCCACTCCCCCACGCGCAGCGACCCCGCCGCGACCGCGATGTCGTGCGTCCGGTACACGGAGCTCATGCGCCGCGCCCCACCTCGCGAGCGAGGGTGTCCCACAACTGGTCGAAGCGCGCGTTCCAGGGCGAGGCGAACGTGCCCGCCCGCCAGCGACGCTGCACCTCGTCGAGCGTGACCCACTCGGCATCCTGGACCTCTTCGGGATCGGGTACGGGCACGGGCTCGCCGTCCACTCGCGCGATCCAGAGATCGAACAGCGCGCGCTCCTCGATCACCCGCCCGACGAGGACGAGCTCGTCGGGGGCGATCGAGAGCCCGGTCTCCTCTTCGAGCTCGCGCGCGGCACCGCGTCGACTCGACTCCGCGCGGAGGGCGCTGCCCGCGGGGAATTCCCACGCGAGCGGGTAGTCCTTGCCCGGTGCGCGCAGACTCACGAGCACCCGCCCCGTCGACGACACCACACAGACGGATGCCACGATGTGGAACGACCCGGCCGGGACGGGGCCGTCCCCACGACGGTGCAGCGCCCCCGTCGGAGTCCCCTGGATATCGGTCACGTCCCAGATCTCGTCATCGGCCATGGGGCCATCCTTCCCGAAGAGGCGGCGCGCAGGGCGCGTGCAGTCAACGTTCTGCCGAAGCGGGAAGCACGTCGACGTACATGCTCTCGTCGTTGCCGGGACTCCGATGGTCGACGACGGTCCTTCCCCCATTCCACCGCGTGACAAGCGGCTTACGCGCACGATAAGGGGCCGCGGATAGGTTGAGCGCATGAGCCGAACGCACCGCCGCATCGCCGCAACCCTGACGGCCGCCTCCGCGCTCGCCCTGACGGGGTGTTCTCTGGACGGGCTCATCTGGGGCCCCGGGGGCGCGAACGTGATCGACACGACTGAGGAGCTCATCGAGGCCGCGGCAGCGGGCAACGCGGACGGGATGGTGTGCGAGGGGCGGGACATCGATCTCGGGTCGCCGTCCGCCTGGGACGGGCTGTCCGCCGAGGAGCCCGAAGAGTTCGTCGCCGAGTACTGGCCTGAGCAGGCCGAGTTCGACCCGTCGTGGGTTATAGGCAAGAACGTGTGGATGGGATGGTGATCTAGCCGCGCGATCACGCGGTGAAACGGGGTTGTGCATGGTCCGCGACGCTTAGGCGTGGACCATCCCTCGAATCAGGCGCTCTGCGTGATATGCGGTGCTCGGCTGGTGAAGAACGGTAAGACCGCCGCCGGAACACAGCGATGGCGCTGCCCCGACTGCGGCGCATCATCTGTCCGCTCCCGACGCGACGTGAGCGAGCGGGAGCAGCTGCGCCGGTTCCTGCGCTGGTTGACGGGCAAAACAACGCAAGCGGAAATCGGCGGCGGAACCGGGCGCTCATTTCGTCACGACACCGCCTGGTGCTGGGGTCTGCAGCCCGTGATGCCGGTCACCGGCGAAGTTCACGATGTCGTCCTCGTCGACGGTGTCTGGATCGGCTCCTGGTGCCTTCTCGTCGCCCAATCCGACACCGGACGCGTCCTCGCCTGGCAGTGGTGCGCCCGAGAATCCACCGCCGCGTGGACGGCCCTGTTCGAACAGGTCCCGCCCCCGGTCGTCGTCGTCACCGACGGCGGTTCCGGCATCCGCTCCGCCCTAGCCACGACCTGGCCCGACACCGCCGTGCAACGCTGCATCTTCCACCTGCAACTGAACGTCACCCGCGAGCTGACGCGCAATCCCCGCACCCGCGCCGGCCGCGACCTGCGCCAGATCTCCCTCGCGTTGACCGCGGTCCACACCATCGATGACGCCATCTCCTGGCGGCTCACGTTGCAAGCGTGGTGGCAGACCCACGGGCATCTCACCAAAGAACGCACCCTCTACGCGAACGGGCACTTCGGGTTCACCCACTTCAAACTCCGCCGAGCCTGGAATGTCCTTCATCGCGCCGCAGAATCAGGGCACGTGTTCACCACTCTCCAGCACGGAAACCCCCGCACCACTTCACGCCTGGAGGGTTTGAACAGTCAGATCCGCCACCTTCTGCGCCATCACCGGGGCATGCCCACCGAGCACCGCCGCAAAGCCGTCGAGTGGTTCCTGCTGCTGCACGAGGTTCCCCTCGAGCGCGCGCACCGGCACGCCATCACGCCCACCCCGCCGGCCACACCCGACGAGCCCGACGACGACGGACAGCCAGCTCTCTACGACACCGCCGTCACCGCCGAGGAAGGCCTCTGGATCCGAACCGGATGGGCAGGACGGAGCTGACACGCCCGAGCCATCCACACGTTCTTGCCTATAAGCCCCCGTCGTGGAGCATCAACCTGTCACTGCCCGCCGGACGCGTGGCATCCGGGATCGAGTATCCCGGAGACCTGTTCTACCGGGAGGATGACGGGGGCTTGTGCCTCGTCGACGTCGCGTGGTGGACGGTGCAGTAGCCACCTGCACAAAATGAGAAAGGGCCCCCACCCGAAGGTGGAGGCCCGGTGCGTGCACCCCCTGGGACTCGAACCCAGAACCCACTGATTAAGAGTCAGTTGCTCTGCCGATTGAGCTAGAGGTGCAGGCTGATCCGCCTCAGATTTGCTTGGCGAACCGAGGGATTACGTTACCAGGCGTGACGCGACCGCGCCAAATCGGCCCGGGGTCGCCGGTTATCCTGGAGCCGTGTCCCCGACTCCCGACGAGAACCTCCCCACCCTCGCCGACGACCTCGCGCTCGCTCTGCGACTGGCGGACGCCGCCGACGCGGTCGCCATGGCGCGCTTCGACGCCGACGACCTGCGCATCGACACGAAGGCCGACCGGACGCACGTGACCGAAGCCGACCTCGCGACCGAGCGGGCGATCCGAGAGATCCTGGATGCCGAGCGCCCCGGCGACGCCGTTCTGGGCGAGGAGTACGGCACGTCGGGTGACACCGCGCGGCGTTGGGTGATCGACCCGATCGACGGCACGCACAACTACATGCGCGGCATCCCGATCTGGGCGACGCTGATCGCCCTCAGCGTCGGTGAGGTTCCCGTGGTCGGAGTGGTGAGCCAGCCGGCCCTCGGGCGCCGCTGGTGGGCCGCGACGGGCCACGGGGCGTGGACGAACACCCCGTCCGGCGCTCCCCGCCGCATCCGGGTCTCCGACATCGACGATGTGGCGAAGGCCAGTGTCAGCTTCCAGAGCGTCGAGCAGTGGCGCGACGTCGACCTCCTCCCGGCCCTGGACCGACTCACCCGCGCCGTCTGGCGCGACCGGGGGTACGGCGACGCCCTGCCGTACATGTGGCTCGCGGAGGGCCGCCTCGAGCTCGTCGCGGAGTTCGGCGTGAAGGAGTACGACGTCGCCGCCCTCGCGCCGATCGTGCGCGAAGCGGGCGGCCGCTTCACCGCCTTCGACGGATCCGACCGCCTCGACGCCGGCTCGTCGTTCGCGACCAATGGCATCCTGCACGACGAGTTCTTCCGCCTCACCCACGACGAGGGCACCGCGTGACCCGCCGTCTCGGGCTCGTCATCTCGACCTTCGCGCTGGCCGGCATCCTGCTCGCCGGTTGCTCCGCTCCGGCACCGACGCCGACCGCGGCCGCGCAGGTGCCGAGCGACGCCCCCGGCACCTCCACCCCGAAACCGACCTCCGACGGCACCCCCGAGCCCGCTGCCGACCCCACGTGCGACACGATCATCCCGAAGAGCACCGCCGACGACTTCCGGAGCCTCGGGTGGAGCGTGAGCTCCGAGCCGTTCCGCATCGGGGCGACCGAGATCGGCGGTGGGATCCAGTGCAAGTGGGGCGATCAGCGCATCACGACCGACCGGGTCCAGGTGTTCGGCTGGGCTCCGATCGACGACGCCACCGCGGCCAAGGCTGAGCGAGAGCTCATCGCCTCCGGTTGGCGCCGCGAGGACGGGCCGGCCGGCACCTACGTGACGGAGAACTCCGCGTGGGTGGGTGGCAGAGGCGACAGCGAGGGGTACGGCATCACGTACCTCTTCGGCGACGGCTGGGTGAAGATGGCCGACACGCGTCAGAGTCTCGTGCTCGTCGACGGACCCTCCTGACCCGTCACCGGTAGGGGTTGGTCGCCGCGGCATCCTTCGCCGCGGAGAAACCCTCGTCCCACGCGTCCCCGCGCGCCTCGCGCTCGCGCCACAACTCGTCGGCCCGGCGCACCTTCTCCGCGAAGGCGACCCAGTCGCTCCACGCGGCAGTGATCCCGGATGCCACTCCCCCGTCCGCCTCGCGCGGCACAGCGGTCCACGTGCCGGCGTCAGGCGTCGGCTCCAGGCGGAACGGGCCGACATCGATGCGGAGTGCGCGGGGATCTGGCATCCCTCGACGCTAGGCGCTGTGCTCGCGCCCCGACAAGCGCGCCACACTCGGCGACTCGCGCCGAATGTCCGCTCGGGAGGCTTCGCGGCGACCATTCGGCGCAACTCAACGGGGTGCGCGAACGCGCAGGCGAGCGCAGACGACGTAGGCTCGACCCTCGTGGCTATCGGCGCGACCATTCACACGTTCACGGTGCAGCTCTCCGACGTCGACCGGGGCGTGTACGACGAGCTGTCGATCCGGGTCGCCCGGCATCCATCCGAGACCGACGCCTACATGCTCACGCGCGTGCTCGCCTACTGCCTCGAGTACGAGGACGGCATCGACTTCAGCGAGGGCATCTCGGCCACGGACGAACCCGCCGTGCTCGTGCGCGACCTCACGGGCGCGCTGGTGGCGTGGATCGAGGTCGGAGCCCCGGATGCCGCCCGCCTGCACACCGGCAGCATGAAGGCCGCGCGCACCGTCGTGTACACGCACCGCGACCCCGATAAGGTCGCCGCACCGTGGGCCGGAAAGCGGATCCACCGGGGCGAGGACGTTCTCCTGCACAGCTTCGACGCGGGGTTCGTGGAGCGCATGGCCGGTCACATCGAACGACGCAGCACGGCCACGCTCACCCGCACCGAGGGCCGGGTATACCTCGAGCTCAACGGCGTCTCGGGCGAGAGCGACATCCACACGCGCTCGGCCGCCTGACGAGGGCGGAAACGACGACGCCCCCGCCCCACCGAAACGGGTGGGAGCGGGGGCGTCGTCGACGTGACAGTGGCTCGTGGAGCTGGGGGGAATCGAACCCCCGTCCAACGCTGGGTCTCCGCGTTTTCTCCGGGCGCAGTCTGTGAAAACGTTCTGCTCGGCTCCGACCTTTGTCACAGACACCTAAGTCGACAAGCCCAGCCTGGGAAAAGTCCCGCGTGACGTCCAGACGCCGTCACGCAGCAAGACCCCTAAATGACGCCAGGATCCGTGGCGGGGTCACACACGGTCTGACGGACTATCGGGCTCGCTTACGCAGCGAGGGCGAAGTCAGTGCGCTTAGCATCGGCACTTATTGTTTTGCAGGGAGCGTTTACGAGATAACCCCACATCCTCGGCCCGCTTCTCGCGGGTTCGCAGGCGCTGTCGAAACCGATCAGCCCCGGGAACTCCGTTCGGAGTGGCCACTGTCACACTGTTGAATTACCACCTCGGTCGCCGTCTTCATCAGCGGCACCCGAGCATCACAGTCTACAACGTATCGAGGGGCCCGGTGATTCCCACGGTGGGGCGGCGGGCCGTCGCGCGGGCCCGTGGACCGTTACGCGGAGTTTGGCCGCGACACACCGGTCGCCACAGCCCGCCCCACGGCGTGTCGGCCACAGGGTCCGCCTGACGGTCCGCCCCGCCGACCTCCGCCCCGCGGACCGTCACGCGGAGTTCGGCCGCGACACGCCGTGCGGGGCGGCCATCGACCGGCGTGTCCACAATGAACTCCGCCGGACGGTCCGCGCCCGCCCGGCATCGGAGGACCCGGCCTCCCGTAGGCTCGCGGCATGAGCGAGGTCGTCATCACCGTCCGCGGCGAGAGCAGCGCCCGCGTGCGCGCCGAGGAAGCCGCGGTACGAGTCAGCGTCGTGACGGACGGAGCCGCTCGCGGGCCGGTCGTCGAGCGTGCGCAGGAGCGCGCCTCATCCGTCCAGGACGGCCTCGTCGCGCACCTGCGCTCCGGCGAGATCTCCGAGTGGTCGAGCGCGCGCGTCTCGGTCTGGTCCGATCGCCCGTGGAACAACGAGGGCGTTCAGCTCCCCCTCGTCCATCACGCCGCCGTCGAGCTGTCGGCCACCTTCACCGATGCCGGCGCGCTGTCGTGGTGGCTGGGCGATGTCGCCGAGTCCGACGACGTCCACGTGACGGCCGTCGACTGGCGACTCTCGGCGGACACACGCGCCCGGGTCGAACGCAGCGTCGCCGCCGACGCCGTGCGCGTCGCGGTCGAGCGCGCGAGCGCCTACGCGGACGCCTTGGGTCTGGCATCCGTGTCCGCCGTCGAGATCGCGGATGCCGGACTCCTGGCGGCGCGGCCCGAGAACCCGCCGGTGTTCGCCGCCCGCGCGACGGCCGCCGACAGCGGGCCGTCGTTCAGTCTGCAGCCGCCTGAGATCGTGGTGAGCTCGACCGTCGAGGGGCGCTTCCGCGCAGAGTGAGAGTCACTCCCCCAGGCGGTTGCGCGTGCGCATGGCCCGCTCGGCCTCGCGCTTGTCTTCCCGCTCGCGGATCGTCTGCCGCTTCTCGAACTCGCGCTTGCCCTTGGCCACCGCGATCTCGACCTTCGCACGCCCGTCGAGGAAGTACAGACGCAACGGAACGAGCGTGTAGCCGCCCGCCGCGACGGCATGCGAGAGCTTCACGATCTCTTCTTTGTGCAGCAGCAGCTTCCGCGTGCGCTTGGCCGAGTGGTTCGTCCAGTGGCCCTGCGAATACTCCGGAATGTGAACGGCGTCGAGATAGGCCTGGCCGCCGTCGATGTACGCGTAGCCGTCGGTGAGGTTCGCACGCCCCTGGCGCAGCGACTTCACCTCGGTACCGGTCAGCACGAGACCGGCTTCGTACGTCTTCTCGATCGCGTAGTCGTGTCGCGCCTTCTTGTTGGACGCGATGAGCTTCTCCCCCTGCTCACGAGGCATGGTGCCACCTCCTCATGATCACGGGCACACAGAGCCCCTCAGTCTACGCGATCAGGCGCGCAGCCATCGCCGAATGGCGAAGCCGGCACTCAACGCGGCCAGGACGACACCGATCACCACGATCACGGGGACCACGATCGCGACGTCCGAGAGACTCACCCAGGACGTGATGAAGCTGATCCGATCGCGCAGATACCGTTCGACCCCGACCTGCACGATCGCCCACACGGCGACGCTCGCAAGAGCGGACCCGATCAGCGCGGCGAGCACGCCCTCGAGGATGAACGGTGTCTGGATGAACCGGTTGGACGCTCCGACGAGACGCATGATGCCGAGCTCTCTTCGCCGCGCGAAGGCGGAGAGACGGATCGTCGTGGCGATCAGGAGGACCGCGGCGATGAGCATGAGACCGGCGATGCCGACGGCGACGTACGTGGCGACCGTGAGCGACTGGAACAGCGGTTCCAGGTACTGCATCTGGTTGGTCACCTCTTCGACCCCGGCCTGTCCGCTGAACGCCTCCGCAATCACGTCGGACTGATTCTGGTCGACGAGGTTGATGTTGAAGGTCGCGTTGAACTGGTCGGCCGTGACGACGCCGGCGATGTCGGACGACAGCAACCCCTGAGCGTTCTGGTAGGCCTCATCGCTGGTCGAGAAGGTGTAATCGCGGATGAGCGGCTTGAGCGCCTCGCCGTCGAGCGTCGCGCGCACCGCGTCGATCTGCTCCTGCGTGGCGGCTTCGCCGGCGTTGCATGTCGGCTTGTCGGAGACGGTGGAGCACATGAACACCGCGACCTGCGCGCGATCCGCCCAGTACGACTGCATCTTGCCGATCTGCATCTGCATGAGCATCGCGGCGCCGACGAACGTCAAGGACACGAAGGTGACGAGGATGACCGAGATGACCATCGACGCGTTACGGCGGAGACCCGTGAAGGCCTCCGAGAGGATGAGCCCGAACCTCATGACGTGGGTCCCACTTCGTCGTCGCGGTCTTTCTTCTCGGCGAGACCGAGCCTGTCGGCGAGGCCGAGCGCGTCGACCTCGGGGTTGCTCACCGGGATGGAGCGCGTGTTCGTCCCGGGCTCGCGGCGTTCCCCCGGAGCGGTGGTGACCGACGGCGACGTGGGCTCGACGGGGGCGGCGGAGACCTGCTCCGACCCCTCCGGTCCGCGCAGCGGCTCGACGGGCCCGGTGATGTTCGTGACCTCGCGCTGCACCTCGAGCACGGCCGTGAGCGCGGCGACCGCGGCCGCGCCCTTCTCGACCTCGGGTGCGAGCACGGGCAGCCCCGAACGGTCGCCATAGCCACCGTGGCGCTCGTCGCGCACCATCTCGCCACCGCGCAGCTCGATCACGCGGCGCTGCATCTGGTCGACGAATCCGGCCTCGTGCGTGGCCATGACGACCGTGGTCCCGCCGGCGTTGATGCGCGCGAGGAGGCGCATGATGTCGATCGACGTACCGGGGTCGAGGTTTCCCGTCGGCTCGTCGGCCAGCAGCACCTGGGGCCGGTTCACGAGCGCGCGGGCGATCGCCACACGCTGCTGCTCACCGCCCGACAGCTCGTGCGGCAGACGCTTCTCTTTGCCGTCCAGACCGACCAGCGCGAGGACCTCGGGAACCGCCTGCTGGACGAAGCCGCGCGAGGCGCCGGTCACCTGCAGCGTGAAAGCGACGTTCTGGTGGACCGTTTTGTTCGGCAGCAGCCGGAAGTCCTGGAACACCGACCCGATGTGGCGACGGAAATAGGGAACCTTGCGGTTCGACAGGGTGCGGAGGTCGCGGCCGAGCACGACGACACGCCCTTCGCTCGGGGTCTCGGCCCGCAGGATCAGCTGCAGGCACGACGACTTCCCCGAACCCGAGGCGCCGACGAGGAAGACGAACTCTCCGCGCTGCACCTCGAAGTCGACTGCGCTCAGCGCGGGCTTCGTGGTGCCGCGATACCGCTTGGTGACATTCTCGAACCGGATCATGGCTCGACGAGCCTAAGCGCGCGTTCCGAAGAGCCCGACAGGACGCGCCGTGTCGGCATCCGGGAAAACCCTACGGATGCCGAGGACCGCGGCATCCGTCTCAGTCGTCGTCGTCTTTGCGCTTGCGCCAGCGGATTCCGGCCGCGATGAGACCGTCGAGGTCCCCGTCGAACACGACGGCGGGGTTGCCGACCTCGTAGCCGGTGCGCAGGTCTTTCACGAGCTGCTGGCCGTAGAGGAAGTACGAGCGCATCTGGTCGCCCCAGCTCGCGGTGATCGTCCCGGCGAGCTCTTTCTTCTTGGCCGCTTCTTCTTCGCGCTTGAGCAGGAGCAGGCGCGTCTGGAGAACGCGCATGGCCGCGGCGCGGTTCTGGATCTGCGACTTCTCGTTCTGCATCGAGACGACCAGGCCGGTGGGGATGTGCGTGATGCGCACGGCCGAGTCGGTCGTGTTCACCGACTGACCGCCGGGGCCGGATGAGCGGAAGACGTCGACGCGGATGTCGCCCTCGGGAACCTCGACCTCGACGGCCTCTTCCATCACGGGGATGACCTCGACCGCGGCGAAGCTCGTCTGGCGCTTGTCGGCACCGCCGAAGGGGCTGATGCGCGCGAGGCGGTGGGTGCCGGCCTCGACCGACAGGGTGCCGTACGCGTAGGGCACATCGACCTCGAAGGTGGCGGACTTGATGCCCGCGCCCTCGGCGTAGGAGGTGTCCATGACCTTGACCGGGTACTTGTGACGCTCGGCCCACCGCAGGTACATGCGCAGGAGCATCTCGGCGAAGTCGGTGGCGTCGTCGCCGCCCGCTCCCGAGCGGATCGTGACGACGGCCGAGCGGGAGTCGTACTCGCCGTCGAGCAGCGTCTGGACCTCGAGCTGACCGATCACGTCTTTCAGCGAGGCCAGCTCACGGCGAGCCTCATCGGCGCTGTCTTCGTCGTCCATCTCGATCGCGAGCTCGACGAGCACCTCGAGGTCGTCGAGGCGCTGCTCGATCTCGGCGATGCGCTTGAGCTCGGCCTGACGGTGGCTGAGCCGGCTGGTCACCTTCTGGGCGTTGTCGACATCGTCCCAGAGGTCGGGAGCGCCCGCCTCTTCGCTGAGGCGGTCGATGTCGGCTTTGAGTGCGTCGACGTCGACCACGGCCTGAATATCGGCGAAGGTCGAGCGCAGCGCCTGGATGTCGGCGGTCAAATCGAGTTCGAGCATTTGGAATCAGCCTATCGTGGAGACGGTGACCGCCGACTCTCCCCGGAGCGTGCTGGTGCGCTTCGCACCCATGATCTACGGACCCACCCTGCTCTTCGCGATCGGGGAGGGAGCCGTCATCCCCCTCATCCCGGTCATCGCGAACCGGCTCGGTGCGGACGTGGCCCTCGCCGCCCTGGTCGCGGCGGCTCTCGTCGTGGGGCAGCTGTGCGGCAACATCCCCGCGGGCTGGGCAGTCGCCCGGTTCGGGGAGCGGATCACGATGGGTGTGGCGGGGATCATCATCCTCGGTGGGTTGGTGGGCGTGGTCTTCGCGGGAACGCTCGCGATCTTCGCGGCCGCCGTCTTCCTCATCGGATTCTGCGCGGCGTCTTTCGCGCTGGCCCGACACTCCTTCATGACGACCCGCGTGCCCCTTCATTTCCGCGCCCGTGCGCTGTCGCTGCTCGGCGGGACTTTCCGGCTCGGGATGTTCGTCGGTCCCTTCATCTCCGCGGCGTTGTTGGGTGTCTTCGGCGACGAGAAAGCATCCATCGCGTTCTTCGCCGTATGCCAGGTGGCGACGATCCTGCTCGTCTTCTTCGGCCCCGACCCCGAGAAGGCCGTGGCGGTCGGCGGCGACTCCCGGGAGGCCGAGGACACGGGCGAACCCGTGACGGGGGCGATCCCCACCGTCGAACGCGTCGGCGTGTTCCGCACGATGTGGCGATTCCGCGCCGTACTGGCGCGTCTCGGCCTCGCTGCCGCCTCGCTGTCGGCGGTGCGCTCGGCACGACAGGTGGTCCTTCCCCTGTGGGGCGTGTCGCTCGGGCTGGACGCCTCGACGATCGCGGTGGTCGTCGGCGTCTCGGGAGCCATCGACTTCGCGCTGTTCTACGCGAGCGGACAGGTCATGGACCGCTTCGGCCGCCTGTGGGCGGCCCTTCCCGCGATGGTGCTGATGGGGGCCGGCTTCCTCGCCCTGTCGTTCACGCACGATCTCGACAGCTCGGCGATGTGGTTCGCCATGTTCGCCGCGGTGCTCGGGGTCGGAAACGGGCTCTCCAGCGGCATCCTGCTCACCCTGGGCGCCGATCTGGCGCCCGCCGACGAGCCGGCGGCCTTCCTGGGATCGTGGCGGACCCTGACGGATGCCGGAGGTGCGATCGCTCCCGTGGTGATCTCGGCACTGACGGCGCTGGTGTCGCTCTCGGGGGCCGTCGCCGCCATGGGAGTGATCGCCGCGCTCGGCGCCTTCGGCTTCGTCCGCTGGGTCCCGCGGTACGTGCCGAGATCGCGTTCCTGACGGATTAGGATCTTCCTGATTCGCGCCGGAAAGACGGGGCAAAAGACAGCCTTCCGTGTTTCCGGGCCGTAAAAAATCCGGTTGACTCTGGCCATTTGATGAGTTTGCCGTGAGAATCGGTCACACGTTCGCCGCCCTCCGGCGACGTGTCATTTCCCCCGGATGAAGCGGGCGACGCCGCCCGCAGAGAGGTACCTTCACCGTGCCCCGTAACACCCCGCATTCCCTCGCGCCGCGCGCGGCTTCGCGCGCCCGGCGCGCCTCGGCCGTCCTGGCCACCAGCGCCCTCGTCGGGGGCGCGCTCCTGGTCGCTCCGGCGGCCTTCGCCGCCCCCGCACCGGGCGACGCGCCGAACGATCTCGGTCTGACCGGTGCCGACGTCATGACGCACCTGACGGAGCTGTCCGACATCAGCGAGTCGTTCGCCGACCAGGGTTACCGCTCTTGGAACTCCCCCGGCTACGAGGCCGCCGCGCAGTACGCCGAGCAAGTGCTCGAAGCGACCGGCGCGTTCACGGTGTCGCGGCACGCGTTCGACGTGCCGTACTCGGAGTTCGGCGAGGCCTCCCTGACGGTCGACGGAACGACCTACACGGGCTCGCACTTCGACAACAGCGAAGGCACCGACTCCCCGGTGACCGCGGCGCTCGCCCTCCCCGAGTCCGCGGACGGCGGTCGGCTCGGCTGCGAACCCACCGACTTCGCGAACGTCCCCGCGGGAGCCATCGTGCTCGTCCAGCGCGGCGACTGCACGTTCGAGGCCAAGATCGACAACGCCACCGCGGCCGGAGCCGGAGCGGTGTTCGTCTACAACAACGAGCGCCCCGCTGAAGAGGGCGTCTCGCCCGACGATCAGCTGACCAACGTGGGCTCGGGCCCGCGCAACGAAGAGGACTCCCCCGCCGCCACGCTCCCGCAGGCCAGTGGCGACGCCCTCGCCGCGCTCGTCACCGCGGCGCCCGTGGACGCTCCCGTCGAGGGAACCGCGGTCATCGAGAAGCAGTTCCTCGTCGGCCAGTCCTTCAACATCATCGCCGACAGCGTCGCGGGCGACCCCGACGACACCGTCGTCATCGGCGCGCACCTCGACGGCGTCGCCGAGGGACCCGGGGTGAACGACAACGGCTCGGGCTCCGCGGCCGTCCTCGCTCTCGCGGAGAAGATCGCGGCATCCGAGGTTCCGAACGACAAGCGGATCCGCCTGGCCCTGTGGGGCGCCGAGGAGATCGGCCTGCTGGGCTCGACCGCGTACGTCAACGACCTCGTCGCGAACGACCCCGCGGAGTGGGACCGCATCTCGTCGTACCTGAACTACGACATGATCGGCTCCGAGAACTTCACCGTCGGCGTGTACGACGCCGACCGCTCCACCTTCCCGGCGGAGGGCGTGAACATCCCCGAAGGGTCCGTGGAGATCGAGAAGCTCTACACCGACTACTTCGACACCATCGAGCAGCCGTGGATCGACACCGAGTACTCGGGTCGCTCGGACTACCAGGCGTTCATCGACAACGGCGTGCCCGCGGGCGGACTGTTCTCCGGCGCCGATGACATCAAGACCGAGGAGCAGGCCGCACTGTTCGGCGGGACGGCCGGGGTCTACATGGACCGGAATTACCACACGATCAACGACAGCCTCGCGAACGTCAACCGCGACTCGATCGACATCTTCGCCCCGGCGATCGGTCACGCCGCCGTCGCCCTGGCCTGGGACGCGGCGGCCGAGCCGTCGCCCGAGCCGACGGAGCCCTCGCCCGAGCCCACCGTCGAGCCGACGACGGAGCCCACCGCTGAGCCGACCGCGCAGCCGACGGCGGAGCCGACCGCGCAGCCCGTCCCGTCGCCGAGCGCGACCGCGGGCCCTGGCTCCCGCAACGACCTCGCCAAGACGGGGTCGAACGCCGAAGGTTCCCCGCTCCCCGCGATCGGCGCGGGAATGCTCGTCATCGGCGCGCTCATCGCCGCAGGGACCATCGTCGCCCGTCGACGCCCGCAGGAGTAACCCCTGAGAAAGGCCGTCGGGGTCGGGTGCCACGCGCACGCGGCCCCGGCGGCCATTTCGCTCTCGAGAATTTGCTCGCGTGCGTCCCGCGCACGAAGATGCGATCAGCGAGACGCACGGGAGGCGCAGTGAAAGACGTGGACCGCGGAGCGCTCGCGCTGTCCGCCGCTCTCTCCGCCGTAGCCGGGTTCGTGGACGCCGTCGGGTTCCTCGACACGGGTGGTCTGTTCGTCTCGTTCATGAGCGGCAACTCGACGCAGGGTGCGGTCGGCCTCTTCGACGACGGCGTCGCCGTGGCACTGGTCTCGGCAGGGATCATCGCGGCGTTCGTGCTCGGCGTGACAGCCGGAGCCGTCGTGAGCATGCGCGCCTCTCGTCCGCGCGCGAGGGTCGTCGCCGGTGCCGCGGCAGCCGTCGCCGTCACAGCCGGCCTCGCCCTGGCGGGAGATGCGACGCTCTGGCGAGCGGGCTTGCTGGCCGCGGCGATGGGAGCGCTCAACACGCTCTTCCTCGCGGAGGGTCGCGCGCGGGTGGCCATCACCTACGCGACGGGGACGCTCGTGAGCCTGGGACTGGGCCTTGCATCCCTCGTCACCGGACGATCACGGACGGCGTGGCGGCGCCCCCTTCTGCTCTGGGCGTCGCTTGCGGGGGGTGCCGTAATTGGCGGGGTCGCCCACCGCCTCGGCAGCCCCGCCGCTCTCGCCCTCGCCGCCCTTGCCCTGGTCGGGGCCTCGATCGTGATCGCCGTCCGCGGCGGATCGAGCGGGGTCAGTCCTCGTCGCTGACCTGGATCAGCACCTTGCCATGGTCGGGGCCTCGATCGTGATCGCCGTCCGCGGCGGATCGAGCGGGGTCAGTCCTCGTCGCTGACCTGAATCAGCACCTTGCCCGTCGTTCCCGCAGCGACGGCATCATGAGCCGCCGCCGTGTCGTCGAGCGAGAACCACGTCACCGGCAGCCCGGCTTCCTCGCCGATCGGAAGGGCGCCGTCGGCGACGGCCGCGGAGACATCCTCGGCGGCAGCGGTCAGGGCGGTCTCCCCCACCGTGTAGAGCAGCAGCCCCTGCCAGCGGACATTCTTGGCGAAGCTCGCCCGCACCGCCGCGGTGAAGCTGTCTCCGCCGTTGTCGGCGTAGTAGCCGATGCTTCCGTGGTTGGCGATGACCTCGACGTCGAGCGCCGCGTTCTCGGCGATCGCCACCTCGACGATGTGCTCGACGCCGTCGGGGGCCAGTTCCCGGATGCCGTCGGCCAACGTCTCACTCGGGTACTGCAAGACGTGGTGGGCGCCCGCCGCCCGGGCCAGCGCTTCCTTCTCATCGCTGCTGACGGTGGCGATGACGGTGGCACCGGCCCAGACCGCCAACTGGATCGCCGCGTGGCCCACCGCCCCCGCGCCGCCCTGGACGAGCACCGTCCTCCCGGCGAGGGCTCCCGGTCCCAGGCGCGACGGGCCGTCCTCGTGGACGGTGAGAGCGCGGTGCGCTGTCATGGCGGGCACTCCAAGGCTCGCGCCGAGGGCGAAGGACGCCCCGTCCGCGAGCGGAACGGCGCGCTCCGCGGGGATCACCGCGAACTCGGCCGCCGTTCCGGTCGGGCGCTCGTGCTGGGCGAGGTAGACCCAGACCCGCTCCCCCACCGAGACCGACGTCACGCCCTCGCCCACGGCATCCACTGTTCCCGCACCGTCCTGGTTCGGCGTCACTTCGGTGAACGAGAAGGGCCGACCACCCTCACGCGCTTTCCAGTCGGTCGGGTTCACGCCCGAGACGGCGATGCGCACGCGCACCTCGCCGGGTCCCGGTTCGGGAACGGGACGCTCACCGAGCGTCAGGACGGAGGAGTCACCGGTCTGGGAGTACGTGATCGCTCGCATGGAGAGGACAAGCGGGCTCGTCGCGCACGCATTCCCTCGGCGTGTCGACCCGCCAGCCGCCACACTGGGCGGATGAGCAGTCTCGTGGTCGCGAACGGCGTCCTGTTCTCCGGCGGATCGGTGCTCGAGGGCGACGCCGTCGGCATCCGCGACGGTCGTATCGTCGCGACCGGCCCCCGACGCGACGTCCGCGATGCGATCGGACCGGATGCCGATGAGCTCGACGCGTGCGGAGGCCTCGTCACCCCCGGATTCGTCGACTCGCACATCCACCTCGGCGGTGGGGCCGTCGACGCGCTGCGCTGCAACCTCGCCGGAGCGGCCTCTCTCGACGAGATCGACGAACGGGTGCGGACGTTCGCCGCCCGCACGACAGCGGCCTGGATCGTGGGCGGCGGCTGGGATCCCACGCTGTCCCCCTCGACCGGGCCGACGGCCGCGCACCTCGATGCGATCGTTCCCGATCGACCGGCCCTCTTCATCGATGCCGATCACCACGGCGGGTGGGCGAACACGGCGGCTCTGCGCGCGGCAGGCATCGACGTGCAGACACCGGATCCGTCCGACGGCAGGATCGAACGACTCGCCGACGGCACCCCAAGCGGAACCCTGCGCGAAGGCGCACTGCAACTCGTCGCGCCGCTCGTCCCACCCACCGACACGGCAGATCTCGCGCGCGCCCTCCTCGCCATCTCGCGCGACGTCGTCGCGGCCGGAATCACCGGATGGCAGGAGGCCGCGCTCGGGAGTTTCGCCGGTTACCCGGACTTCTCCGACGCGTACCGCGCCCTCACGGAGGCCGGTGACCTCGTCGGCCGAGCCACCGGCGCGATCTGGGTGCCCCGCGATCTGACCCCGGCCACCATCGACGCGTTCGTCGCGGAGTGCGTCGAACGCGCCCGTGTGAACACGGCGGCCGGGTTCCCGACGCGAACCGCCAAGCTCATGCTCGACGGGATCATCGAGACGCGCACCGCCCACGTCTGCGCGCCCTACCCCGACGGCTCGCACGGCCTGGCCTACTTCGACCCCGAGATCGTGCGCCTGCTCGTGCCCGCCCTCAACGCCGCGGGACTCGCCGTGCACGTCCACGCGCTGGCCGACGCGGCGGTCCGCGATGCTCTCGACGGATTCGCCGCGGTCCCCTCCGTTGATCGCGCTCGCGTGCGCAACCACATCGCGCACCTCGAGCTGATCACTCCCCGCGACCTTCCGCGCTTCGCGGCACTGGGCGTGACGGCGAACTGCCAGCCCTACTGGGCGTGTCGCAACGACCTCGTCCGCGACGTGACGCTCCCGCTTCTCGGCGCTGAGCGCGCAGATGAGCTGTACCCCTTCGCCGCCCTGCGCACCGCGGGTGCTCGCCTCGCGATGGGATCGGACTGGCCCGTCTCGACCTTCGACCCCTGGCTCGGCATTCACGTGGCAGTCACCCGTCAGCCTCCGGGAGAACCGGATGCCGAGCCCCTGGGCGCCGCGCAGTCCCTGTCGCTCGGCGAGGCGCTCGACGCATACACGCGCGGCTCGGCCGACCTGCTCGGCATCGGTCCCGGAACCCTGGCCCCGGGCGCGCCGGCCGACCTCGCCATCGCGGATCGCAACCCTTTCGCGGGCCGACCCGACGGCATCCACGAGACCCGGAATGTCACGACCGTCGTCGCGGGTGACGTCGCCGGGGGTTGACGGCTGGTTCACATCGTGCGAGCCTCGCGCGCGCATAGACTGAACCCACTCGCGGGAGTGGTGAAATTGGCAGACACGCAGGATTTAGGTTCCTGTGCCTTCGGGCGTGGGGGTTCAAGTCCCCCCTTCCGCACGACAACTGCCGTAACCGAGCACGACCTCTCCGACCCGACGGGACCGATGTGATCCACCCCACCGCTCTGCTCCCGTGGCTCGACCCCACGACGATCATCACCAACTCGCAGCCCTGGGCCCTGCTCGTCGTCTGCTTCATCATCTTCGCCGAGACCGGCCTGCTCATCGGGTTCCTGCTTCCCGGCGACACCCTGCTGATCATGGCCGGCCTGCTGTCGCACTCGACGCCCGCGGCGCCGAACGGCGTGTTCGGCATCAACGCGTGGTGGGTGGCTCTCGCTATCGGGTTCGCCGCCTTCATCGGCGGTGAGGTCGGCTATTACATCGGCCATAAGGCGGGGCCGTCGATCTTCGAGCGCAAGGACTCCGGCATCTTCAGCCGCAAGAACGTCGAACGCACCAACGCGTTCTTCGAGCGCTTCGGCGGACTGACGGTGATCCTCGCGCGCTTCGTCCCCGTCGTGCGCACCTTCGCCCCCATCGCCGCCGGTGTCGGCCACATGCCGTGGCGCAAGTACACGCTGTACAACTTCATCGGTGCCGTCATCTGGGGCATCGGTCTCACGATGCTCGGCTACGCCGTCGGCTACATCCCCTTCATCCGGGACATCGTCACCGAGTACATCGACGTGATCCTGCTCGCCGCCGTCGCGGGCACGGCACTCTTCATCGCGATCCACTACTTCCGTGAGCGGGCTGCTGCGAAGCGCGAGGGAACGGTCACCCACGACGAGGCCGCGTCGCTCGCCCTCGACCCGAAGACGCTCGAAGACGGCGATCAGCCCACGCGCTAAGACGCCTTCGAGCTCTTCTTCTTGGCGGGAGCCTTCTTCTTCGCGGGCTCGTCCTTCTCGGCGCGCGCTGCGCGGGTGCGCTCGACGCTCGCCCGCAGCGCCTCCATCAGGTCGATGACTTCGCCGCCGTCTTCGTCTTCCTGCGTGCCGAAGGTGGCATCCGTGTCGATCGCGTCGCCCTGCTCGAGCTTCGCGTCGATCAGGGTCCGCAGCTCCTGCTGATATTCGTCGGTGAACTCCTCAGGGTCGAAGTCCTTCGAGAAGCTGTCGACGAGGGATGCCGACATCTCGAGCTCCTTCGCCGAGATGCGCACGTCCTCCTCGAGAGCGGGGAAGGCTGCCTCCCGAACTTCATCGGCCCAGCGAAGCGTCTGCAGCACGAGCACGTCGTCGCGCACCCGCAGCGCGGCCAAACGGGTCTTCTGCCGCAGCGAGAAACGCACGATCGCGGTGCGATCGGTCTGCTCCAGCGTCTTGCGCAGCAGCACGTACGCCTTGGGCGAGGACGAGTCGGGCTCGAGGTAGTAGGCCTTGTCGAGCGTGAGCAGGTCGACCTGGTCGCTCGGCACGAACTCGACGACTTCGATCTCGCGGCTCCGCTCGCTCGGCAGCGAGGCGAGGTCGTCTTTCGTCAGCACGACCGTCTGTTCGCCGTCGTCGTACGCACGATCGATGTCACTGTAGGGCACGACCTCCCCGTCGATCTCGCAGATGCGCTGGTAGCGGATGCGTCCACCGTCCTTGTTGTGCACCTGGTGCAGCGAGACGTCGTGGTCCTCCGTGGCCGAGTACACCTTGACGGGCACGTTGACGAGGCCGAACGTCAGGGCGCCCTTCCAGATCGATCGCATGGGTCCAGTGAACACCGAAAGAGGGGTGGATGCCGAGACCCTTGCGCCGCGGCAGGGCACCGGTCCCTTCGACAGGCTCAGGGACCTCACGTCCGAGGCACAACACAGGTGGCTGAGCCCGTCGAAGCCACCGGGACCCGTCGACACGCTGAGGCGCGCGCGCGCCAGGTGGCTGAGCCCGTCGAAGCCACCGGCACCCGTCGACACGCTGAGGCACGCGCGCGCAAGGTGGCTGAGCCCGTCGAAGCCACCGGGACCCGCGGCCGCCGCAACCCCCTCGGCATCCGGCTCCCCCCTCGCTCTACGCTGGGGCGATGGCGGAGCAGACGGTGCGGATCGGCGGGCATCGCCTACGCCTGTCGAATCTCGACAAGGTGCTCTACCCCGAGACCGGGACGACCAAGGGCGAGGTGATCGACTACTACTCGCGCATCGCCGCGCGCCTGCTCCCCCACGTCTCCGGACGGCCCGTCACCCGCAAACGCTGGCCGGATGGCGTGGGCACGGAGGCCGATCCGGCTGAACCGTTCTTCGCGAAAGCCCTCGAGCCCGGCGCTCCCGCGTGGGTGCGCCGCTTTCCCATCGACCACTCGTCGGGCGCGAAGGACTACCCCCTCGTCGACGACCTCCCCACGCTCGTCTATCTCGCGCAGGTCGCGAGTCTTGAGCTGCACGTGCCGCAATGGCGGTTCTCGCCCGAGGGCGAACGACAGAACCCCGACCGGCTGGTGCTCGATCTCGATCCCGGTCCCGGCGTCGGTCTCGCCGAGTGCGCCGAGGTCGCCCGGTGGGCGAGAGCGATCCTGAACGACATGGGTATCGACCCTCTGCCGGTCACCAGCGGCAGCAAGGGGATCCACCTCTACGCCCACCTCGACGGTCGACCGACGAGTGAGGCGGCCAGCGCGATCGCGAAGGAGCTCGCGCGGGCGATCGAGGCCGACCACCCCGACCTCGTCGTGAGCCAGATGTCGAAGGCAGCACGTCCGGGGAAGGTGTTCATCGACTGGAGCCAGAACAACGGGTCGAAGACGACCATCGCGCCCTACTCGCTCCGCGGACGCGCCCAGCCGACGGTCGCCGCTCCGCGCACGTGGGAAGAACTGGACGATCCGGGGCTCCGACACCTGCTCTTCACCGAGGTTCTCGAACGCACGGGCGATCCGCTCGCAGCGGTCGAACGCGACGCCGGACCCCTGCGCTCGTACATCTCCAAGCGCACGGCGGCCCGGACCCCCGAACCCGTCCCGGACGCCCCGCACGCAGAGCCCGCGGCGGAGGGACTCCCCCGCTTCGTCATCCAGGAGCACCACGCCTCGCGCCTGCACTGGGATCTGCGGCTCGAACACGACGGCGTGCTCGTCAGTTGGGCCGTCCCCAAGGGCGTTCCACCGACGACGGCGAAGAACAGCCTCGCCGTCATGACCGAGGACCACCCGATGCAGTACCTCGACTTCGCCGGCGAGATCCCCCGCGGCGAGTACGGCGCGGGCATCATGACCGTCTGGGACACGGGCACCTACGAGCTCGAGAAGTGGCGTGACGACGAGGTGATCGCCACCCTTCAGGGCCGCGACGACGGTCCCCTCGGCCGGGTGCGCCTCGCGCTGATCCGCACGGAGGGGCGCGGCGAGAAGTCGCAGTGGCTGCTTCACCGAATGAAGACGGATGCCACGGGCCGGCCGCAGAGCGACGGCGAGCCGGTCGTCCCCCTCGACCACGGCGAGGGCGACGCACTTCGTTCGGAACCGACCGTTCCCGCCGCGGCGGATCTCCGCCCCATGCTCGCGGTGTCGGCGACACCCGGGATCGCCCGCGCCGCCGCCGAGCGGTGGGGCCGCGCGTGGGTGGAGATGAAGTGGGACGGCATCCGCGGGATCGGCCTCTGGGACGGCCATCGCCTGCGCTTGCGCTCACGCAACGGCAACGACCTCACCGCGACGTACCCCGACCTCACCGCCGTCGACCTCGGCCTCGGACCCGACGCGGCGGTCCTCGACGGTGAGATCGTCGCCCTCGACGCGCAGGGGCGCCCCAGCTTCCCGCTGCTGCAGAAGCGGATGAACCTCGCCCAACCACGCGAGATCGAGCGCGAGGCACGCCGCACCCCCGTGCAGTTCTATCTGTTCGATGTGCTCGCCGCGGACGGGCGCGACGTCTCGGCCCTGCCGCTCGCCGAACGCCGCGGCATCCTGGAGGCGCTCACGCGAGACGCCCGTCCGCCGATCGTCGTTCCGCCGGTGTTCGATGACGTGGATGCCGCTGTCGCGACGAGCGGCCGATTCGGCCTCGAGGGGGTCGTGGTGAAAGACCCGCGATCGACGTACCGCCACGGCGAAAGATCGGAGCAGTGGCTCAAGGTCAAGCACACCCGGACGCAGGAGGTCGTGATCGGTGGAGTGCGTCCGGGCAAGGGCAATCGCCGCGGCACGATCGGCTCGCTGCTCGTGGGCGTGCCGAGCGCGGACGGGCTTCGCTACGCGGGTCGCGTCGGATCGGGCTTCACGGAGCAGACCCTCGGTCGGTTGAGCGAGCTCCTCGGACCGCTCGGGAGCGACACCGACCCGTTCGTGGGCGTGCCGGCGGCCGACGCCCGGGATGCGATCTGGGTTCGACCGCAACTCGTCGCCGAGGTGGAGTTCGCGGAGTTCACTCCGGACGGCATCCTGCGCCAGGCCCGCTGGCGCGGGCTGCGGCCGGACAAGAGCCCGGACGAGGTGATGCGGGAGGGCTGAAAGGGGGTACCGGACCCTTCGACAGGCTCAGGGACCTCCGCCGCGGGAGGTCGCTGACCCTTTCGACAGGCGCAAGGGCCCTGCCGCGGAGAGGTGGCTGAGCCCGTCGAAGCCACCGGAACCCGGCCCACAGCGAGGTGGCTGAGCCCGCCGAAGCCACCGTGGCCGCGCGTGCGCGTTCTACGCGTGGCGCGAATCGTGCTCTACGTGGCCCGCCGGCTCGAGTTGGAAGGTCGAGTGCTCCACGTCGAAGTGATCGGCGAGGCACCCCTGCAGCGACTCGAGGATGCGCGCCGCGCGCCCGTCGCTCAGCGCTGCGTCCTCGACGATCACGTGGGCGCTGAAGACCGGCGCCCCTCGCGTGAGCTGCCACACGTGGACGTCGTGGACGTCGACGACACCGTCGGTGTCGCGCAGATGCTGACGGATCTCCGCGACCTGGACGTCGACGGGTGCCGACTCGGTCAACACGACGACCACTTCGCGCAGCAGGCCGATGGCCCGCGGGACGATGAGGATCGCGATGAGCAGTGAGGCGATGGCATCCGCTCGTGTGAAACCGGTCGTGACGATCACGATCGCCGCGATGATCACCGCGATCGACCCGATGAGGTCGCCGAGGACCTCGAGGTAGGCGCCGCGGACGTTGATGCTCCGCTTCTGCGCGCGACCGAGCAGCCACATCGAGATCGCGTTGGCGACCATGCCGACCGCGGCGACGACCAGCATGAGCCCGCCCTCGACCTCGGCCTCGGCGGGGGCGAGGAGCCTTTGGACGGCCTCGATCCCGACCCAGGCGCACAGGACGATCAGGATCACGCCGTTCGCGAGCGCCCCGAGGACCTCGGCGCGCTGATACCCGAAGGTGCGGCGGTCGTCCGCGGGGCGCGAGGCGATCGCCGTCGCGACGAGGGCGACGACCAGCGCCGCGGCGTCAGTGAACATGTGCGCGGCGTCGGCGAGCAGCGCGAGGGAGCCCGACAGGATCGCGCCGACGATCTGCACGACCATCACCGACGCGGTGAGCGTCAAGGCGGTGGCGAGCAGACGCCGGTTGCTGGCATCGCGGATGCCACCGGCGGGAGCGTGATCGTGCATAGCTCCAGGCTAGGTGGGGGGCGCGATCACCCGCGTGTTTTCGCGGTAGTCGGGAATGAGAACGGGTGTCGCTCTCGACGGCTCAGCGCCGCAGACCCGCGAGCTGCGCCTGGATGCGCCGGTGCGCGTGCAACGCGGGATACACCCCGAGGAAGATCGCCATCGGCGCGCGCAGACGCATGTCACGGATGCCGTGAGCCGAGTACGTGTTCTCGAAACGATCGATGTAGCGGCGGAAATCGCGGGGCCGGTCGTCGAGACGCCGCGCTCCGATGCCGGCCACCATGTTCGAGAAGTACCCGATGCGGCGGCCGGAGAGAGCGAGGTGCACGGCGATGTCGAGGTCTTCGTGCATGATGTCTTCTTGGTCGTCGCAGAGGTGCTCTCGCACGTCGTGCCAGGCGTCCGCCCGCACGGCCATGTTGCTGCCGAAGAGGAAGACGAAGTCCCCCGCCAGACGCACCTGGAGGCGACGGAACGCATCGTCGACCTGCTGACCGATCGCCCGGAGCGGCAGGTCGTAGTACTCGACCGGACCCGAGGCGGCGTCGACCTCGCCCGACGCGAACACCCGCGACACCTGAGCGACCCAGTCGGGCTTGATCGCGGTGTCGGCGTCGATGCGTCCGAGGACGTCGCCGGTCGCGGCATCCATTCCCAGGTTCCGGGTCGGCACCAGGCCCTGCCGCTCGTCCTGACGCAGGAGACGGATGCCGGAACGCGGGTGCTCCGCGATGAACCGCTCGACCACGGCTCGCGTGTCGTCCGTCGAGCGGTTGTCGACGACGAGCACCTCGGTGGCGGGCACCGTCTGCCGGACGATCGCTTCGAGACACTGCGCGATCACCGCCTCCTCGTTGAAGGCGGGCACGATGATCGATACCGACGGGAGCGGCTTCACGCTTCCTTCCTACACGGTCAGAGTGTCTCCAAAAGGGGCACGAGGTGACGGAACGCCCGCGCGCGGTGGGATTGCGCGTTCTTCTCATCCGCGGACCACTCCCCCACGGTCCGCTCCTCGCCCGACGCCTGCCCGTCGGGAATGAAGATCGGGTCGTACCCGAACCCACCCGGTCCGGCGGGCGCCGTCGCCAGGCGCCCGGGCCAGCGTCCCTCCACCGTGTCCTCGGGGCCGTCGGGCCGGACAAGCGCGATCACCGAGACGAACTGCGCCGTCCGGTGCGGGTCGGCGACGTCGGAGAGCTGGTCGAGGAGCAGCTCGAGGTTGGCGGTCGAGTCCTTCTTGTGCCCCGCCCAGTACGCCGAGAACACCCCGGGCGACCCGCCGAGCACGTCGACGGCGATACCCGAATCGTCGGCGAGAGCGGGCAGCCCCGTGTGCGCCGCGGCCGCGCGCGCCTTGATGAGCGCGTTCGCGGCGAAGGTCACCCCGTCCTCGACGGGTTCGGGTCCGTCGTATCCGACGACCTCGAGGTCGGGACGCACCGCGGCGACGATCGCCTGGAACTCCTCGACCTTGTGCGCGTTGTGCGTGGCCAGAACGACGCGAGGCATGTCAGCCCTCGAGCGCGGCGGTCTGGATGCCGCGGAGCTCGGCGCAGCCGTTCACGCCCAGCTCGAGCAGACGGTCGAGCTCGGCCTTGTCGAACGGCGCACCCTCGGCCGTGCCCTGCACCTCGACGAACAGGCCCCGACCGGTCACGACGACGTTCATGTCGGTCTCGGCGCGCACGTCCTCGACGTAGGCGAGGTCGAGCATCGGCTCGCCGTCGATGATCCCGACCGAGACGGCCGACACCGAGTCGATGAGCACCTCGGAGCGCTGCGCGATGAACTTCTTCTCACGACCCCAGGCGATGGCATCCGCGAGGGCGACGTACGCACCGGTGATCGCCGCGGTGCGCGTGCCCCCGTCGGCCTGCAGCACGTCGCAGTCGATGACGATCGTGTTCTCGCCGAGGGCCTTGGTGTCGACGACGGCGCGGAGGGCGCGGCCGATCAGACGCGAGATCTCGTGCGTGCGCCCGCCGACCTTGCCCTTGATGCTCTCGCGGTCGTTGCGGCTGTTCGTCGCGCGCGGGAGCATCGCGTACTCGGCCGTGACCCAGCCCTTGCCCTTACCGGTGAGCCAGCGGGGAACGCCGTTGGTGAACGACGCGGTGCACAGCACCTTGGTCCCCCCGAACGTGATGAGCGCCGATCCTTCGGCGTGCGCGGACCAGCCGCGCTCGATCGTCACGGGGCGGAGCTGGTCGGTGGTGCGACCGTCTTTGCGGGTCATGGGTCCTCCTGAGGAACGGGGAGTGGATGCCACGCCTCAGCGCGGCAGGTCGATGGCGCCGGTCTGCACGAGCTGCACGTCGCGCACCTCCCGGCCCATGAGGCGGTGCGCCAGGCGCACGAAGTCGTCGGCCGAAGAACCGGTCGCTTCGTAGCGGGAGGTGGGGACGGCATCCGGACTCGCGAGCAGGTCGCGCGAGACCAGCTGACGGTAGACGTCCTTCGCCGTCTCGCTGTCGCTCGAGACGAGGCTGACCTCGGGTCCCATCACGTAGCTGATGGCTCCCTCGAGGAACGGGTAGTGGGTGCAGCCGAGGACGAGCGTGTCGACGCCGGCGTGACGCAGAGGAGCGAGGTACTGCTCGGCCGTGGCGAGGACCTCGGGCGAGTCGGTGATGCCCGCCTCGACGAACTCCACGAAGCGCGGGCAGGCCTCGGCGAAGACCGTCAGGCGCTCGTTGACCTCGAGCATGTCCTGATAGGCGCGCGAACCGATCGTGCCCACGGTGCCGATCACGCCGATGCGGCCGTTGCGCGTGGTCGACATCGCGGTGCGGACGGCGGGGCCGATCACCTCGACGACGGGTACGTCGTAGCGCTCGCGCGCGTCGCGGAGCATCGCCGCGGATGCCGTGTTGCACGCGATCACGAGCATCTTCACGCCCTGCTCGACGAGCGTGTCGAGCACCTCGAGCGCGTAGCGGCGGACGTCGGCGATCGGCTTCGGGCCGTACGGCGAGCGGGCGGTGTCGCCGATGTAGAGGATCGACTCGCGCGGCAGCTGTGCCGACACGGCCCGGGCGACGGTGAGACCGCCGACTCCCGAGTCGAAGATCCCGATCGGCGCGTCATTCATCGCGACTCAGCCTACCCGTCGGCCGCCGCGCGGCCGCGGCGCCCGCCCGCCCCGCGGGCGAAACTCCTGAGAATGGGGGCTCGATGCTGCGACGTTCATGTTCTGCTCCACGAATCGATCGAGAACTCAGGAGTTTCGCACGGCGCCGCGGCGCGCCGACGCGGACGTACCGCGGCAATAGGCTGACGCCATGACGCGTAGCACCGCCCTGCACACCGACCGCTACGAACTCACGATGCTCGACGCGGCCCTCCGCGACGGCACCGCCGCGCGCCGCTGCGTGTTCGAGGTGTTCGGTCGCCGACTGTCCGGCGGTCGTCGGTTCGGCGTCGTCGCCGGCACCGGTCGACTCCTCGACGCCATCCGGGACTTCCGCTTCGGCGACGACGAACTCCGGTTCCTGCGCGACAACCGGATCGTGGATGCCACGACCATCGACCACCTCGCCGATTACCGCTTCACGGGCTCGGTGACCGGCTACCGCGAGGGCGAGGTCTACTTCCCGGGGTCACCGCTGCTGACGATCGAGGGCACGTTCGCCGATGCCGTCGTGCTGGAGACCCTCGCCCTCAGCATCCTGAACTACGACTCCGCCGTCGCGACGGCGGCGGCCCGCATGAGCGTGGCCGCCGGCGACCGCCCCCTGGCAGAGATGGGCTCGCGGCGCGCGAGCGAGGAGGCGGCGGTCGCCGCCGCTCGCGCCGCCTACATCGCCGGCTTCTCGGCGACCAGCAATCTCGAAGCCGGCCGGCGCTGGGGCGTGCCCACCATGGGGACCGCGGCGCACGCGTGGACACTTCTCCACGACAGCGAGGAAGACGCGTTCCGCTCCCAGATCGAGGCGCTCGGCACCGACACGACCCTGCTGATCGACACGTACGACATCGCGGAGGGGGTCCGCACCGCGGTCCGCGTGGCGGGAACGGAGCTCGGCGGCGTCCGCATCGATTCGGGCGACCTCCCGATCGTCGCGGGCGAAGTGCGCGCCCTCCTCGACGAGCTCGGCGCCACGGGAACCCGGATCACCGTCACGAGCGACCTGGACGAGTACGCCCTGGCGGCCCTCGCCGCCTCCCCCGTCGACGCGTACGGCGTCGGCACCTCCGTCGCCACCGGCTCGGGCGTTCCGACGGCGGGTCTCGTCTTCAAGCTCGTCGCCCGCGAAGCCACCGACGGATCGTGGGTCGCCGTCGCGAAGGCGTCGACGCAGAAGGCATCGCACGGGGGACGTAAGGCCGCCTTCCGGACGCTCGATCAGGGAACGGCCACGTCGGAACTGATCATCGTCAGCGACGGCTTCGAAGAACTCGCCACCGCCGCTGAGCACCCGGACGCACGATCGCTGCAGGTCGCGCTCATGGTGGACGGAGAGGCGGATGCCGCGGCCCTCGGCCCCGCCGGCGTCGAGGCCGCGCGGGCTCATCACGCGCGCGTGCGTGAAGAGCTCCCCGTGCGAGCACTCGCTCTCAGCAAGGCCGACCCCGCCCTGGCGACGGAGTATCGCGAGGCGACGCCCCGAGGCTGAGCCCCGGGTGAGCGGGTCGCTCAGCCGCTACTTGGTCAGCGACTCGTAGATCTCTTTGCACTGCGGGCACACGGGGAACTTCTCGGGGTCGCGACCCGGCGTCCACTTCTTACCGCAGAGCGCGCGCACCGGCTTGCCGGTGAGGGCGGACTCGAGGATCTTGTCTTTCTTGACGTAGTGCGAGAAGCGCTCGTGGTCACCCGGCTCGATGTTCTCTTCGCGGATGAGCTCCTCGAGCTCACGATCCAGGGTCGCAAGGCCCCCGCTGTCAGGACTGTCGAGAGGCGTGCTCATGGTCTGCCAGTGTAGCCGCGGAGCGCACCGTGCGGACCGGTCGCGATCGACGGCGCCCGATCACGTGGCTTCGGCGAACTCCATCAGCCGCGTTCCGCGGCGCTCGAACAAGAGCGCGCCGACCGCGATGCCGACCACCAGGACGATCCCTCCGGCCGCCAGGCCGGCCCAGAGCGCGCCGAGAGCATCTTCCGTGTCGGATGCCAACGCCCTCGCGGCGAGCCAGATCGCCGGTGACGCGGCGAGGAGCGAGCCGAGCATGACGAGCGCCTGCGCGATCACCCCGCCCGAGCCGGTCCGCTGAGGCTGCTGGAACGGGCTGTCGCCGGGTCGCGACACGGCGTACGGCGCGACGACCGAAGAGATGCTCGACAAGCCCAGACCAGAGAGGAACAGGGCAGCGCAGACGCCGATCAAGGCCGGGAGGAAGGCCCACCGCCCGTGAGCGACGATCGCGAGCGGGATCGAGACCGCGAGGATCGGGAGTCCGATGAGGAGCACGGGCACCAGTCGCCCGATCCGATCGGACAGCCCACGGACGCCGCTGGCGATGTGCATCCAGAGGGCGGTCGAATCGTACGCGAGGTCGTTGTGGGGCAGCCATCCGAAGAACAGCGCCATGATCGGCACCGGCAGGAGCGCCGCCATCTCGAGGGGGACACCCGCCACGACGAGAGGCACCATCGAGAGCACGGCCGCGATCGGCACGACCACGATGTTGACGAGGTATCGGCGATCCCGCAGCCAGTACGAGAGGCTGCGCGCGGCGACGGCACCCCCGGGCGTGCCGGGGAGCAGGGCGAACCAGCCGAGGCCGCCCCGCTCGCGCACGGCCACGGGCCGCGGCGTGGTCGTGAGCAGGATGCGGACGAGGATGAACCACACGGCCGTGAGAGCGGCGACCGTGGCGACAGCCACGACGGCGCTCCCGACGGCGGCACCCGGCGTCGGCGCGAGAGCGATCCCCCAGGCGGCGCCCACGGGCGTCCAGGCCAGGGCTTCGGCGGCGGACACCAGCTGTGAAGGAACGGTCCCCTGCCACTCGAGAGAGCCGAGGAAGACCGCGACGGGCACGACCACCACGAGCACGGCGACGAGGTAGACCCCCGCGAGCTCACGCGACTGCCGGGGACGCTTCACCAGGGCTCCGAGCGCCATGCTGACGCGCGCGAGCAGCACGCACGTCGTGAGCCCGAGCGCGATCGACACGACGCTCGCGAGAGCCCCCACGCCCTGCTCGCTCCACGCGACGGCGACGCTGATGGCGAGCACCAGCACCGCGAACACCGGGACGCTCAGGAAGCCGGCGAGCAGCAGCGCACCGGCGAGGGGTCGAGGCTCCGGTCCGACGACGGCGAACCGACGCGGATCGAGGGGATCGACGGATGCCGTGACCGGCGGTGCGACCGCGAAACCGAGCGTGATGGCGGAACCCGCGAGGACCGTCACCACACCGGCGGTGAGGCGATCGACCTCGCCCAGACCGCTCGCGTTCACGGCCGCGAAAACGGTGCCCGCGACGAGCACCACGAGGCCCACAACTCGGCGGAGGACATCGTCTCGGTCGCCCCGCAGGGCGCCGAGCATCATGGCCAGCCTCAGCCGGAGAACGTGTGCAACCACTCCAGGCCCTCCACGTCGCCGAGACCGCCCGCGAGCTCGAGGAAAGCGCTGTTCGAGGCTGGCCTCGCCACGTACCTCGTCGACCGTGCCCTCGGCGAGAACCTGCCCCGACACGATGACCGCGACACGCGAGCACACGCGCTCCACCAGTTCCATTCCGTGGCTGGAAAGGATGACCGTTCCGCCGTGGCCGACGTAGGCGCCGAGGATGTCGAGGATCACCGCACTCGAGACCGGGTCGACCGCTTCGAACGGCTCGTCGAGTACCAGCAGTCGAGGCGAGTGGATCATCGCACCGGCGAGCATGACCTTCTTCGTCATGCCGGCCGAGTAATCGGACACGGGGCGCGCGAGGGCATCGACCAGATCGAAGGCACGCGCGAGATCGGCGGAGCGACTCTCGACGAGAGCGGCCGGCAGACCGCGCAGGGCGCCGTAGTACGACAGGAGCTGTCGCCCGGTGAGGCGATCGAACGTGCGAAGGCGGTCCGGCAGCACGCCGATCATCTTCTTCGCCGCGCGCGAGTTCTTCGCGGCGTCGACGCCGTTGATCGAGACCGTGCCCGCGTCGGCACGCAGGAGCCCCGCGATGATCGACAGCGTCGTCGTCTTGCCGGCACCGTTCGGACCCACCAGGCCGTAGAACGATCCGGCGGGGATCGTGAGGTCGATGCCGTCGACGGCCCGCAGCTCACCGAAGGTCTTGGTGACGTTGCGGAGAGCGAGAGCCGGGATCGCCTCGTCGACGTCCGTCGACGAGGGGGCGCCGTCGAGCGCCGCAGCGCCGATCGCGGCGCCCGTGGACACCGCGGCGGTCGGCTCGTCGTCGGCGTGCGTAGCGTCCTCGACACGATCGGCGGAAGCCACGGGCTCGTCGGCCTCGGCCGTCAGCAGCTCGTCGAGGGCATCGCCCGAATCTCCCGAGGGCTCCTCGACGGTGTGCGACACGGCCTCCGCCCCGGCATCCGGGGCACCGTCGCCCTCGTCGACGAGCGCGGGTTCCTCGACGGCGACATCTGCGGGGGTGGGATCTTCCACGACCGTGTCGGCCGAGGTGTCGACCGGCTCGTCGACGAGAGCCTCGACGGTCGGCGCGGCATCGTTCGCCGACTCGTCGACGATCGGCGCGGCGTCAGCGACGACGGGCTGGTCGTCAGCGACGACGGGCTCTTCGATCGCGACGTCAGCGGGAGTGGGGTCTTCGGCCGCAGCGTCAGCGGGTTCCGGATCCGCCACCGCATCGCTAGGAGCCTGCTCAGTGGGTGCGTGCTCGTCGACCGCGGCGTCAGCAGGCACCGGGTCTTCGGCCGCGACATCCGCGGAGGTCTGCTCGTCGAGTGAGGCATTCGCTGCCGTCGCGGGCTCGACCGCAGCCCCGGCCGACGGCGACCGTTCAGCGACATCGCCCGCGGACGCTGAGTCGGCGGCGGAGTCCGCGTCCTCGACGCGGGGGGCCGCGACGGGAAGCGGCGGGCGCGGAGGAATGACGATGTCGTCGGGCAGGGCGGGAGTCGATGCGGTCTCGGCGGCAACCGCCGACGTCGACGGAGCCGGCCGAGATGCTGCGGGCTTGCGCGGAGCCGCGGGCTTGCGAGGTGCCGCGGGCTTGCGCGGTGTGGCGGGCTTCTTCGCCGCCGGCTTCTTCGTCACGCGCGGCGCGACCGACGAACTACTGGTTTCGCCCGCCTCCGGCGTGTCGGCCGTCGATGTGGGCTTGCGCGGCGTGCGAGCGGTGGACGTCCGTGGTGCCCTCGGGGTGGTCGTGCGAGGCGCGCGCGGCGCGCGCGGCTTCGGCGTCGGGGGCGTGTCGGGCGTGGAATCGGCGCTCACCGCGTCGCCGTCCGACCGAGGGGCGGACGAGTCTTGGGGCTGCGGCAGCGACGCTGTCATCACTCCAAACTAGCAAGCCCCTCCGACACCGCTGTACGCGAGGCAGCGGGGCCCAAGATGGTGTAGCCGATCACGAAACCACAACGAGTGGGGCGAATCATGCCACCCCCGGCGGGCCCTTCGCTAGCATCGTCAGCGCACGAAGGCGTGACATTCCGGTGAACCGGACATGACGACTCATCCCCCCCAGGAGCCAGCCTTGACTGTTCAGATCGTGATTCTCGCCGCGGGCATGGGCTCGCGCCTCGGCCGCAGCCTGCCGAAGCCCCTCACCCCGCTCGCGGACGGCCGCAGCATCATGCAGCAGCAGCACGACAACATCCGTGCCGCGTTCGGCCACCACGCTCGCATCACCACGGTGGTCGGCTATCGCGCCGAGACGATCGTCGACGCCTTCCCCGACGTCGACTACGTCTACAACGACCGCTACGACCAGACGAACACCTCGAAGAGCCTCCTCCGTGCGCTCGCCAAGACGGGGCGCTCCGGCGTGCTGTGGATGAACGGCGACGTCGTCTTCGACCCGCGCGTGCTGGGTCGCGCGACCGAGCTGATCGAGGCGGACCGGTCGTTCGTCACGGTCGACACCGCGAGCGTGGGCGACGAAGAGGTGAAGTACACGGTCGACGCCGAGGGCTTCGTGAAGAACCTGTCGAAGACCGTCGTCGGCGGCGTCGGTGAAGCCGTCGGCATCAACTACGTGTCGTCTCGCGACAAGAAGGCGCTCACGCGCCAGTTGCAGCGCGTGAACGACCAGGACTACTTCGAGCGCGGCATCGAGCTCGGCATCGTCCACGACGGTCTGCGGGTCGAGCCGCTCGACATCTCCGACCTCTACGCGGTCGAGGTCGACTTCGCCGAAGACCTCGAGCGCGCGAACCTCTTCGTCTGATCCGTCAAGTCGCCGCGACCGCGGACGGTCTCGGGAGAAGATGACGTCATGGCTGAGAAGGTGCATCGCATCCACTCCCTCCCGGAAGACGCCCCGTGGAAGGGCGGGCTCCCGCCCGTGGGTTCCGAAGAACATCCCGCGGCGATTCGCCTGCTCGACCGTGCCCTCGCGGTGCAGCGTCCCGTCGTGCTCGCTCACCTGCGCAGCATCCGACTCCGGCACCGGGATGCCGACACGCAGGAGATCCTCGGAATCCTCGAACGTCGCTACCTCGCGGCCGTGACCACCGGCGGCGCGGCGGTCGGCGCGACCGCCGTCGTGCCCGGGATCACGACCGGGATCACCCTCGCGCTCAGCGGAGTCGAGACCATCGGCTTCCTCGAGGCGACGGCGCTCTATGCCCAGTCGGTCGCCGAAGTGCACGGTGTCGCGGTCGATGACCCGGATCGTGCCCGAGCCCTCGTACTGACGCTGATGCTGGGCAAAGAAGGCACCGACCTGGTGGCCCAGTTGGCCGCGCAGGCCGCGGGCCGAGGCGCAAGTCGCTCGACGTACTGGGGCGATCTCGTCACCAAGACGCTCCCCCGCGCTGCGGTCGGCCCCCTGGTCGATCGGCTGAAGACCTCGTTCGCCCGCCAGTTCGCGGCGCGCGGAGGGGCGTCGTGGCTGGGCAAGGCGCTCCCGTTCGGCATCGGAGCCGTCGTCGGCGGCGCCGGCAACCACATTCTCGGACGACGCGTCCTCGTGAACGCGCGGCGCGCGTTCGGTCCCCCGCCGCCGACACTCCCGGCCGACCTCGAGCCACGGCCCGGCGCCGAGCGGCTCGAGAGGACCGCCGCGAACGGAGTGGCGCGCGTCGGCGACGTCCTCGCGGGTGCCGTCGGCGGCGCCGGCCGCCGGACGGGCGCGATCGCGCGCAAGGCGCTCCCGCGACGGAAGAGAGACGCCGAGGGCGTGGAATCGAGCACCGGAGACTCCTCGCCCGAGAACGCGGCATCCTGAGCCCTTCTCATCTCGCCGACCCGGGACGCAAGACCCGCGCGACGATCACGTCGGCGGGCTACTCTCGCCGCATGGGCGACCTCCTCGATCTCCTCGCGGTATGGATGCCGCGGCAGCGCTGGTACGGAACCAAGGGCCGCGACCCCCGGCTCTCCCTCGTCGCGTCGTGGCCGCTTGTCGAACCGGACATGCGGCTGCTCCTCGTGCGCGACGACGCCGCCGTTCCCGCGATCGTGTACCAGGTACCGGTCGTGAAGCGGCCGGCCGGCACCGTCCCGCCCGGGAGCCTGATCGGTGCCGAGATCGACGGCGGCGTGTGGGCGGATGCCACCACCGACGAGGCGTTCACCGATCTGCTCTACCGAGCTGTCACGGTCGGCGGCATCGACGTGTCGACCGAGACCGGTCTGGAGGCCCTCGCGCTGTGGTCTCCGCACCTCAGCACACCCGCCTCACGGGCGACGGCGCGGGTGCTGAGCGGTGAGCAGTCCAACACGTCGATCATCTTCCGCCCCGACGAGGACGGCCTCCCGGTCATCTGCAAGCTCTTCCGCCAGGTCAACGGCGGGCGCAATCCCGATGTGGAGCTCCCCTCCGCCCTCGCCGCCGGTGGAGCGACGTTCGTCCCGGCCGCGATCGGCGAGCTGCGGGGAACGTGGACGGCCTCGACGGGCGAGACGGTGACCGGCTCCCTCGCCTTCGCGCAGCAGTTCTTCGACGGTGTCGAGGACGCCTGGCGGGTCGCGCTGAACGCCGCGGGCGCCGACGAGGACTTCCGAGAACCGGCGCGCGCCCTCGGCGAGGCCGTGGCGGGGATGCACGTCGCGCTCGCCGCCGCGTTCCCCACGCGCGAGCCCGATGCCGCTGACCGTGCCGCCGTCACCGGGGCATGGGAGCGTCGACTCGCGATCGCGCTGAGCGAGGTGCCCGCGCTCGCGCCGCTGGTGGATCGCATCCGTGCCGTCTACGCCCGCGCGGCGGCGGCGCCGTGGCCCGCGCTTCAGCGCGTCCACGGCGATCTGCACCTGGGGCAGGTGCTGCACACGCCGAGCAACGGGTGGGTGCTGCTCGACTTCGAGGGCGAACCGTTGCGTCCGATGGCGGAACGTCTCCTCCCCGACCTCGCCGTACGTGACGTCGCGGGGATGCTGCGCTCGTTCGACTACGTCTCGGGAGCGATCGCCGACGACGACGGAGCGGCCGTCCGCGCGTGGGTCATCGCGGCACAGCAGTCGTTCCTCGAGGGCTATGCGGCCGCGGCCGGCGGCGAGATAGCCGGCGGTGGCGATCTCCTCGCCGCGTTCGAGCTCGACAAGGCCGTCTACGAGGCGATCTACGAGACGCGGAATCGTCCGGATTGGCTCGGCATCCCCCTCGCGGCGATCGGGCGCCTCACCCACGTGGGCTAGCCGCAGGGGGGCGGCGGCGGGCGGCGCCTGTCGGGCGCGTGCGCCGGGCCGGGGCCATAAACGCTATTTGCTCACGTAAACGCGCTCTCCACGTGTTTCTGTGCGCGGATGGCGTTTATGAATGCCGCGACGCCCGGTCACCCTCGCGCGCGTGCCACGCGTCCCAGCGGCGCATGAGCTCGGCGACAGCGGCGTGGAAGCGCGCCGTGGACGCGCCCGGCGTGGTGTCGCCGAAGTAGTGCTGCACCCAGTGCCGCAGGCGAGCGACAGCCTCGGGGTCACGGAGCACGCGATCCGTCTCTGCGACGATGTCGCCCGAGGAGGCGGCATCCAACCACTCGCACGCCGAGAGGTAGCCCGCCTCGTCGACCTCGGCTTCGGGATCGCTCGGCCGCGTGATGAGCAACGGGGCGGCGAAGGCGAGTCGGTCATAGACCATCGCGGAGATGTCGAGGACGGCGAGGTCGGCGGACCGCAGCTGCCACCCGAGCGCGGGCGAGGTGTCGTAGACGTGCTGCGCCGACGGATCTGCTCGGTTCGCGGCTGCCAGGGCCGCGATGATGCGCGCGTTCGCGGCGCCGTACTCGGCATCCACGACTCCCGAGCGCGGGTGCGGGCGGTAGACGACGCGGTGACGACCCGTGGCGAGCAGGGCGGCGACCAATGCCTCGCCGTGCGTGCGGACCGAGCCGTAGTGTGCCGACGGGCGGTCGCCCTCCCAGGTCGGGGCGTACAGCACGACGGTGCGATCATCGTCAGCGAACGGCGCCTCCCCCACCGCGTGGTCGGCCTGGGGACGCCCGATCGAGAACGTCCGGCGGTCGAGGTCGTAGTCCCACAGTGCGCGTGAGATGGCGGGCGCGGGCGGCGTCTCCGGCGACGAAGGCGTAGTCGTACGCCTTGAACTGGTTCGTCGTCATGTACATCTTGTCGGACTCGCCGTGGTTGATGAACACGTGCCAGCGGCGCCCGTAGCGGAACATCTGGAAGTTCCGGGTGTTCTGATTGACATAGAACACGAGCCGGATGTCCTGCTCGGCGAGCACTCGCTCGACGTCGCGCACGGTCGGCGCGAACGCGACCGGGAGCTCGCCGTCTTTCAGCAACGCGTCGGAACCGCGGATCGTCCGGCTGATCACGACGACCGGCCAGGTGCGCGCCAGCTCGCGCAGCGGCGCGTACCACTGGCGCATCTGGTACATGTTGACCGCGCCGTCGGCGAAGTACACCGCGATGCGGAACGCGTTCTCGGGGAGGGGGCCCCGCGCGGCCAGCGCGCGGTGCAGGTCGCGTCGGGCACCCCGGGTCGCGACCGCCTTGCGCAGCAGGCCGACGGCGAGTCGGGCGTCGCGGACGAGGGGCATCGTTCCAGGGTAGCGGCCAGGTGCACCGTGAAAGGATCGAGGGATGCCCCTCCCGACCCCCGGCGGTAGAGACGCGCCCGTTCCCCCCGACGACGCCGGCGTGAGCTTCATCATGCCCGTCCTCAACGAGGAGCGGTACCTGCGGCACGCCGTCGCATCCGCCCTCGCGCAGGACGTTCCCGGACCCGTGGAGATCGTCCTCGCCCTCGGCCCGTCGACCGACGGCACCACCTCGATCGCCCGTGAGCTGGCGGACGGCGACCCGCGCATCGTGCTCGTCGACAACCCGGATGCCGATATCCCGGTCGGCCTCAACCTCGCTCTCGCCGCCAGTCGCCACCCGACCGTGGTGCGCGTCGATGCTCACTCCGAGCTCTCTCCGGGGTACACCCGCCGCGCCCTGGCGACCCTCGCCCGCACACGGGCGGCGAACGTCGGCGGTGTGATGCGCGCGGACGGTCGCTCTCCCTTCCAACGCGCGGTCGCTCGCGCGTACAACTCGCGAGCCGGACTGGGCGGCGGTGCGTACCACGGCGGTGCGGTCGAGGGTCCGGCCGAATCGGCCTACCTCGGCGTCATGCGCCGCGCCGCGCTCGATGAGGTGGGCGGCTTCGATCCGTCGATCCGCCGCGGGGAGGACTGGGAGCTCAACCTCCGGCTGCGGCGCGCGGGCTATCGGGTGTGGTTCGACCCCGCCCTCTCGGTCGTCTACTGGCCTCGCGAGAGCTGGACACGGCTCGTGCGGCAGTTCCGTGCGACCGGAGCGTGGCGCGGCGAACTCGTCCGACGATACGGCCGGCGCAACTCGCTGCGATTCTTCGCCCCTCCCGCTCTCGTCGTGGCCGTCGTGCTCTCGACCACCGCCGGTCTGTGGCAGACGGCTCGTCGTACGCGCCGCCGCCGCTCGGCCGTGGCATCCGTCCTCCACCTTCCCGTCGCGGCGTATGCGCTGCTGGTCGCCGTGGTCTCGCTCGGGCGCGGCGGTGGTCGCGGCTGGCGCGACCGCGCGTGGACGGCAGCGGTCCTGCCCTCGATGCATCTCTCGTGGGGATCGGGCTTCCTGTGGGGAGTCGCGCGGGGCGCGCACGACACCGTCGACACCTCTCGGCTCGAGGGGCGCAACACGCCGCTGCCCTAGCGGTCGACGAACCCCTGATCGAGAATGCGCGCCACGACGCGCTCGCTCGCGCGGCCGTCGTCGCGGGCGTTGAAGATGCGCTGCCACCGGGCGTAACGCTCGGCGAAGATCGACGGATCGACCTCGTCGATCGCACGGGCGAGTTCGTCCTGCGTCCGGACGACGGGACCGGGAGCCGCGTCCACCAGGTCGAAGTAGAAGCCGCGGAGCGCTCCGCGGTAGTGCTCGAGGTCGGGCACGAGGAAGTACATCGGCTTGCCCGTGATGCTGAAGTCGAACATGACCGACGAGTAGTCGGTGATGAGCGCATCGGCGACAGCGAGGAGTCGCGCCGTGTCCGGGTATCCCGTGACGTCGATCACGCGCGGGCCGCGCGCGTCCTCCCCGGGGAGGAGCGTGCGGGAATGCCCGCGAACCAGCACGACGGAGTCCGTCGCCCGGGCCAGGGCGGTCGGGTCGACGAAGTCGACGATGGCCTCCCGGTCGTCGCGCCACGTCGGCGCGTACAGGAGCACCCGCTCGCCCGCGCCGATGCCGAGGGCGTGACGGGTACGCTCTCCGTCGTCCGTGCGGAGGACATCGTTCCGCGGGTACCCCTCGATCCACACCGGGCGGCGCAGGAAGGCATAGGCCTTGGTGAGGACGCGCGCCGCGTAGGGGCTCTGCGCGAGCAGGACGTTCCAGCGCAGCGCCTCGCGCACCACGGCGGCCGCGCGCCGAGGATCGAAGCCCGGGCGGTGCAGCGCCAAGCGCTTGAGGGGCGTGCCGTGCCAGGTCTGCAGCACCACCTGCCCGCGGCGGCGGACGAAGCGCCTCCGCAGCCAGTCGTTGACGACGAGCAGCCGCGCGACCCCACGGGCGCGCCACCACTCCGGGCTCCCCTCGACGACCGCGACCGCCCCCGGCGGGACCTGCACCGAGAGGTCGACCACACTCCAGTACCGCGTCACCCCGGGAGCAACGCGCGCGAGCTCTCGATCGATTGCGAGCGGGTTGCAGCTCGCGTTGCGGCCGTAGAAGCTCTCGAAGAACACCGCGTTCTCGAACGGTTCACGCCGCCGGGCGTACCGCGTCTCGAGGGCGGCCTGCGCTTCCGGGGTATCGACCGGCGGCCCCACGCGCAGAGTCGCCCCCGTCCACGCGGCACGCAGGCCCGGAAGGACCGTGAGGGAGATCGCCCCGGCCGGGGGCGCGGCATCCGTCGCCTCCCCCGCCTCGATCGAGAGCCGGTACTCCCCCGTCGGCAGAGGCAGCTCGGGTCCGCCCCACCGCGATGCGCGCAAGGGCACCTCGGCGCGCCACGTGCGCCCTCGTCCGTACAGCCTCGCGGAGACGCGGGCTCGTCGTCCGATGAGCGTGACGGATGCCGGACGGGCTCCCGTGCCGGCGATCTCGAACACGGGAACACCCCCGTCGTCGAGGAAACGTGCGTCGGTCATCGCGGCGCCCTTCTCGCGCCCCACCGGGCGTTGGTCGGTTTCGCCCGCTCGAGGCGACGGCGGATCTCGCGGTACACGCGTTCGGTGTTCCGCCCGTCCCGGTGCGCGTGGACGGTGTCGCTGCGACGGCGGGAGGCTGTGACCGCCTCGGTCGGATCGTCCAGGATGCCACCCGCCCGCGTCAGCACGTCGGTCCAGGTGCGCGCGGGGTCGGTGCCGGCGACCTCCGTGTAGGTCCCGTACAGGCCGCGCCGCGCGGTGTACTCCTCGAGGTCGGGCGCGAAGAACAGCACCGGGAGCGGCACGAGTGCGGCGTCGAACGCCAGCGACGAGTAGTCGGTGACGAGGAGGTCGATCCCGGGGAGGAGCGGGGTGATGTCGGCCACCCGATCGTTCCCGAGTGCCCCGACCCGTTCGTGCGACACGGGCGGCGTGTAGTCGCCGGCGCCGAGCGGGTGCGAGCGGATGAGCAGTGTGGCGTCGAGACGGTCGAGAGCGGCGGTGATGGCATCCCACTCCTCCGCGTCGGGCACCGCGGGGTCGGGCTCGCCGTCGCGCCACGTGGGTGCGTACAGGACGACCCGGGTATCGCCGAGCGGGCGGCCGCACGCCTCGTCGAGAGCGGCGCGGGCGGCGTGGCGACGCTCATCCGCGGAGCCTTGGGAGAGGACGTCGACGCGCGGTTCGCCCGTGATGGGCAGGCGCGCGTCGGGAAGGCCGAAAGCGGTCTCGAGTCGCCCGCGCACGAGGTGCGATGCGGCGGGGAGCATCGAGATCTGACGGGTCGTTCGGCGGTAGAGGACCGCCAGCACACGACGCACCACGGTGGACCCGGCGCGCGTCGACCCGGCGCGCGTGGTCTCGGGAGAGTCGAGGCCGATGCGCTTGAGCGGGATGCCGTGCCAGAGCTGGACGATGAACGCGCCTGTCACCGCGTAGCGCTGGACGTCGCCGAACCCATGGGTCACCACGATCACCCGCGCTCGCGCGGTAGCCCACAGACCGCGGACGGAGTCTCTCCTCACCGACGGGATGCCGAGGCATCCAGCCTCGCGCTCCTGAGTCTCATCGGCGACGAGCCAGAGCGCCCGTTCTCCGCGCTCGGCGGCCAATCGCCACAGGGCGAGAGCGCCGTCGGTCACGCCGACCGCGCACCCGAACACCCAGCGCTCGCGCGATCGCGGGACCAGAGCGGTGAGGAGACGACCCGCGAGGTAGAGCGGGATCCGGCGGAGTTTTCGCGCGTTTCCCGCCCCGAACGAGAAAGACGCCACCCCGCGAGCCTATCGCGGGGTGGCGTCCGACGCCGGAGCGTCAGGCGGAGCGTCAGTTGGTGGGCATCTGTCCGAGGGTGACCTCGGCGGTCTTCTCCTGCCCGTTGCGGACGTAGGTGATCTCAGCCTTGGTCCCGGCGGCGAGCGCCCGGACCTGTGCGGTCAGGTCGGCGGAGTTGGTGATCGGGACGCCGTTGAACTTCGTCACGATGTCGCCCTTCTGCAGCCCCGCTGCCTGAGCGGCACCGCCGTCGACCGCGACGGCGACGTAGGCGCCCGTGGTGGTCGCGCCCTGCATGCTGCCGGCATCCTGGACGTTGGCGCCGAGCAGACCGTGCGTGGCGGCGCCGTTGTCGATGATGTCCTGCGAGATGCGCTTGGCGATGTCCGACGGGATCGCGAAGCCCACGCCGATGTTGCCGGACTGACCGCCGGACGACGATCCACCGGCGTTGGCGATGGCGACGTTGATGCCGATCAGCTTGCCTTCGTCGTCGACGAGCGCGCCACCGGAGTTGCCGGGGTTGATCGCGGCATCCGTCTGGATGACGGCGATCTTGATGGAGTCGGTCGCCTGCTGCTGGCTCTGCTGTCCATCGCCGAAGTCGAAGTAGAACGGGTTCTGGTTGCCGCCCGAGCCCGAACCGTCCTCCGACTCGGTGCCGTCCTTGGGGGCGGCCGACGAGGCGACGAGGATCGAACGGTTCAACGCGCTGACGATTCCCGTGGTGACCGTGTTGGGCAGGTCGAGCGGAGCGCCGACCGCCGAGACGTTGTCGCCGACGTTGAGCTGCGACGAGTCCGCCCATTCGATCGGGGTGAGGTTCGAGGCGTTGTCGACCTTGATCACCGCGAGGTCGTAGGTCGCGTCGGTGCCGACGATCTTCGCGGAGAAGACGCGTCCGTCCGACGTGGTGACCGACACCGTCGGGTTGGCGGACTTGCCGCCGATGGTCACGACGTGGTTGTTGGTGAGGATGTAGCCGTCCTTGCTCAGGATCACGCCCGAGCCGGTGTCGCCGGTCTGGCCCTCCATCGCTTGGATCGTCACGACGCTCGGCACGACCTTGGCCGCGACAGCGGTGGTGTTGTTGACGTCTTCGGGGTTGTTGACCGTGACGGCCGTCGGACCCGCGACGGCGGCCGAGTTCGACCCGCCCCACAGCGACAGACCGGCGTACGTGCCACCGAGGCCCGCGCCGCCGCCGACCAGGGCTGCGGCGACGAGGAGAGCGGCGACCTTGGGGGCCGAGCTCTTCTTGCGCGGCTGCGTGGCGGTCGGCGTCCCGCCGAGGTTCAGCGTGGGGTGCTGTCCGTGCGGGTCGTGACCGCCCGCGGCCGGGCCGAACGCGTGGCCGGTGGGGCCGGTCGCGCCGGACGGCGCGGCGGCGTAGGCCTGCGGGCGGGTGGCTCCGTCGTGGGTGGAACCGGACGCGTGCGTCCCCGCGGCGGGGTTGTGCGCCGGCGGCGGCCACGCGGCCGCGGCGGCGGCGGGCGAACGCGTCGGCACGGGCGGAACGGCGCCGGGGGTGGCGGCGGCGTCGCTCGCGTTCCCGGTCGCGGTGTGGTCGGTGTTCGGCGAGGCGGGCACGGCGTTCTGCGCGGTCGCGTCAGTGTTCGAGCTGATGTCGTTACCCTCGGGGCGGTTGTCCGTGTTGTCGCTCATGTGATGCTCCTTCTTCCAGGCGCTTCAACGATGACCCCGAATGCTGTGCGCTGCCTATGACGCGGGTGAGCCGCCTCTATGGGTCTCACACCAACGCCCCGCAAGGCCGATGGCCTACGGTGAGAACCTATCGGCCCTCCGGCCCACGCACCCCTTCGAAGGCACTTCCCCGATGAACACCATCCCCGGCGCCTGGCAGCGCACCGCCCGAGGAGCCGGTCTCCTCTCCGCCGACGGCCGAGCCGTCCCCACGATCTTCGCCGAGATGACCGCCCTGGCGACCTCGACCGGCGCGATCAACCTCGGCCAGGGGTTCCCCGACGAGGACGGCCCCGAGGTCGTCC